>CAXSHI010000079.1:0-19612 GCA_964236755.1 uncultured Acetobacteraceae bacterium | reverse complement strand
CAGCGGCTGGCGCAGGTCGTGGCTGGCCGCGGCCAGGAAGCGGGACTTGGCGAGGCTGGCCATCTCCGCTCCCCCTTTCGCCTCCTCCAGCGCTGCGGCCTCCTGCCTGCGCCGGGTGATGTCGTTAAAGGTGATGACCACCCCCTCGACCCTGCCGTCGCGCCCGTTGCCCCCGAACCCTGCGCCCTTGGGTCCGGGGCCGTCCGCGCGGTAGGGCAGGATGCGGCGGCGGAACCAGGTGCCGCCGGGCGTCTCGACCTCGCGCTCGACCGGCTCCAGGCTGTCCAGCACCGCCTGCGCGTCGCCCGGGAGCGAGGTGTCGGTCGCGAGCGAATGCAGGTCAGCCAGCGGGCGGCCGATGTCGCCGGGGATGACGTTGAACAGCGCCTTGGTGGCCGGCGTGAAGAAGCGGATGTTCAGGTCGCGGTCCAGGAACAAGGTCGCCACGTCCGTGCTGTACAGGATGTTCTGCAGGTCGTTCGACGTGGTGCGCTGCCGCTCCAGGGTCTCCTGCAACTGGCTGTTCAGCGCCTGCAGCTCCTCGTTGAGGGATTGCAGCTCCTCCTTGGAGGTCAGCAGCTCCTCGTTGGTGGACTGGTACTCCTCGTTGACGGACAGGGCCTCCTCGTTGACGGCGCGCTGCTCCTCGCCAGAAGCTTCCAGGTCGCGGACGGCGGCATCCAGGTCGGCCCGCACCGCGTCCAGCTCGCGCTCCAACTCGGCGACGCGCGGCGCGTCGCGGGGCGGCGCGGCGGGTCCGCGCGGCGGCGAGGGGGCGTCCACGAAGCAGACCAGCAGCAGCGCCTCACCGTCGCTCTGCAACGGCTGCACGTCGATGCTGAACGGCACGGCGCGGCCGCCTCGCACCAGGCGGCCCCCGGACACGGTGACACGCGCGCCGTCCTGCGCCGCTTGGCCGAGCGCGGAGCGCAGCCGGGTCCGGATGGCGCCGCGCGCCATGGCCAGCAGGTCCGGCGTGGCAACGCCGGACGGCACGCGCAGGTAGCGGTCGGTCGGCCCGAGCGAGTACAAGCACTCGTGCCGCGTGTTGCACAGCACCGCCGCGGGCGCGTGCGCGTCCAGCACGGCCTGGCGGCAGAGCAGCTCCAGGGCGGCCTCGCGGGACGGCGCTTCCACCCGGCCGGGGCGGCCGGCGCGCGGCGCGGCGGTGGCGGCGAAGCTGAGGTCGCCAGGGCGCTTGCGGCCGGTGTGACGGTATAGGCGGGCGGACTTCTGGATCAGCTCGAACCGGCCATCGGCCGTGCCGACCGTCTCGGCGCTGCCCAGCAGCAGGACGCCCCCTTCCTTGAGCGCGAAGTGGAACAGGCTGACCGCCTGGGCCTGCGCTTTTGGGCCGAGGTAGATCATCAGGTTGCGGCAGGCAATCAGGTCCAGCCGGGAGAATGGCGGGTCGGCGAGCAAGTCCTGCACGGTGAACACGACCGCAGCGCGCAACTCGGGCAGCACCCGGTAGCCGTGCCCGTCCTCCTTGGAGAAGAACCGGGCCAGGCGCGCGGCAGACACGTCGGACGCGATGCCGGGGGGATACAGGCCCTCCCGCGCGGTCGCCACGGCGTCTGCGTCGATGTCGGAGGCGAACACCTGCAGCTTGAGGCCGCGCAGCACGTCGCGCAGCCGGGCGTCCCCGCCCCTGGGCTTCTCCTGCGCGCCCCTCTCCTGTGCCATGCTGATCGCCTCGTGGAACAGCATGACCAACGAATAGGCTTCCTCCCCCGTGCTGCACCCGGGAACCCAGACACGGACAGGCTGGTCCGGGGCGCGGTTCTCCAGCAGGCCGGGGATCACCCGTTCGGCCAGGACGGCGTAGGCAGCGGGGTCGCGGAAGAAGCTGGTGACGTGGATGAGCAGGTCCTTGGCGAGCAGGTCCAGCTCGCCCGCGTCGCCGCGCAGCATGTCCAGGTAGCGCCCGATGCCGTCCTTGCCGGCCCCCGCGCCGGCCATGACCATCCGGCGCTCGACCCGGCGCTCCAGCGTGCCGCGCTTATAGGGCGCGAAGTCCTGGCCGGTGTGGACGCGCAGCAGCGCGATGACCTCCGCGAACCGGTCAGGTCCAGGCGCGTCCGGGCCGCCGGGAGGGGGCGCTTGCCGGGGCGGCGCTGCGGCGGCGGTTGCAGGATCGGCAGGTGCCATGAGGGGAGGCGAGGGGCCGCGGCCCGCCAGGGCCGCTGCCAAAGCGGCAGGGATGCCGGCGGCGGGCGCGACGCTGTCCACAAGCCCGGTCGCGATGGCGCTGCGCGGCATCCCGTCGAAGCTGGCCTCCGCCGGGTCCTGCGCCAGGACCGCCCCGCCGGCCTCCTTCACCGCCCGCAGCCCGGCGCTGCCGTCCGTCCCGGTGCCGGACAGCACGACGCAGGCGGCGCGCGCGCCGCACTCCGCCGCCATTGAGCGGAGCAGGGCATCGAACGGCAGCCGCGCGCCCCGGGCGGTGTCCGGCGGGGACAGGCGCAGCACGTCGCCGCGCAGGGTCAGGTAGGAGCCGGGCGGGATGATGTACAGGTGCTCCGGCGCAAGCGGCATTCCCTCCGCGGCTTCCAGCACCGCAAGCGCCGTGTGCTCGGCCAGCAGGTCCGCAAGCAGGCTCTTGTGGGTGGGATCCAGGTGCTGGACCAGGATGAAGGCCATGCCGGTGGCGGCGGGCAGCGCGTCCAAGAACCGCGTGCAAGCCTCCAGCCCGCCTGCGGAGGCACCAATGGCCACGACCGGAAAGCCGTCCGAGGGGGTGGGGGCACGCGCGGGCGGGCTGCCCGCCTTGGCCAGGCGGCGGGTGACGCTGGGCGGCGGTGGCACGGCGTCCATCATTTCAGGACAGGCTTTCGGGGTGGATTCAAGTAGTCGTCGCAACACCAGCCTGAACCGATCGCAGCACTTGGTCAAAGGCCTCGGCGGTCGTTCTCCAGCCCAGGGTCTTGCGCGGCCTGGTGTTGAGGGCCGCGCCCACCGCGGCGAGGTCATCGGCACTGTGCGCGCTCAGGTCGGTGCCCTTCGAGAAATACTGCCGCAGCAGCCCGTTGGTGTTCTCGTTCGTGCCACGCTGCCACGGGCTGTGCGGGTCGCAGAAGTAAACCGCCATGCCCGTGTCGACCCGCAGCTGGGCGTGCTGGGCCATCTTCGCTCCCTGGTCCCAGGCCAGCGACCGCCGGAGCTGCCCGGGCCGGGCGGCGCCGAAGCGGAGCAGCCCCTGGTGGGCAGCCGCTGTGTTCCGACCGGGCGATCAAACCCGCGCCGACGCTGCAGCTCGTGTTCCACCTGGCCCTGCGTCAGGCCGAGGCGTTCAGCCGCGGCGCGCTGCGCCAGCTCGGGCTGACGGCGCCGGACCGCTCGACGTCGAGCTGCGGCGGCCGGACCTTCACGGGACCCCAGCCCCGTGTCCAGGCCGGCCGCGGCCCGATCCGCCTGCCGCGGGACAGCACGGGCCGGGAGCTGTTCGGCCAAGGCGAGCGGGATGCCGAGACGCACGGCCGGCGCCGGCAGCGGCGCAAGCTTCCCCCGGCCGTGGACGCCGGCACGGGCGAGGTCGCGGCGCCCGTGCCGACCAAGGGACACGCCGACGACGCGGCCCAGGTGCCGGCCCTGCTTGGGCAGGCGGAGGGCGTGGTCGCCTCCGGGCGTCAGCGGCGCCGAGCTCAAACAAGGGCGACGGCGGCGTCCAGGGCCCGCGTGACCGCCGCATCCGGCACGTCGAGCCGAGAAGCGCGCCGGTTCGGGAATTGGGAGAACAACTACGCCGCCCGCCTCGGTCGGGGCGTCGCCGTGGACTACGCGATGAGCGTCGGCATGAAGGCGATCGAAGCGCGCTGCCGCATGCTGGGGGCACGCTTCGGGACGCGCCGCGGGCGTTGCCCGGCGTCGAGGTCTTCGACCTGGGGCCGAACCCCTGCGCCGCCGTGACCTTCTCGGTGCGAGACCGCGTTGCCCTCGACATCGCCTACGCGGCGCCCGAAACGACCACGCGCTGCTGTAGACAGTCCACCCTCGTGAGTCTTCCTGGCTAGAGCCGATTGCACTTGCGTTTGAACGCTTGTTGGGTTTTGCCGTTGTGGGGGCTATAGCCTGACTGGGGGTTTCCATGCCGCGACCGTATTTGGTGGACCTGCGCGAGCGTGTGTTGCGGGCGCATGAGGCTGGCGAGGGCAGCCAGCGCGTGCTGGCGATACGGTTCGGCATCAGCGTCGGCACGGTTTGCGGTTGGCTCGCCGAAACGCTTCGCGTTTGCGGCTGTGGCTGCGGCGCGCGACGCAGGGCGGCGTGGGCCTTGGCCGTCTGGCGGGGGCAGGCCCGCGCTGGGCGGGGCTGATCCACAGGTGCTTGCAGCCCTGGTGACCGAGCAGGGCGACGCAACCCTGGCCCAGTATGGCGCGCGCCTGCGCCACGGCCACGCAAGTGTTTCTGGCCTTTGTGGAGCAGGTGCTCTTGCCTGCGTTGCGGCAACGGCCCGGGTGCCTGGTCGTTATGGACCCGCGCAAATCGCTGCGCGATTTCGCTGACCTCGCACCCCACAAGGCCCAGCCCGTGCGTGCGGCGTTCGAGGCGGCCGGTGTCGCCTATCGCTACCTGCCCGCCTGTTCGCCCGACCTGAACCCCATCGAGCAAGCCTGGTCCAAGCTCAAAGCAAGGCTGCGCACCGTGGGCGCGCGCAGCCTCGCCCAACTCGACGCCGCGTTGCCGCACGCGCCGCGCCAGATCACCCCCGGAAATGCCCAGGGCTGGTTCCGCCATGCAGGCTACCGCTTAAACTGAAACGCAATCGGCTCTAGGACCCACCACTTTCAGGGGCGCCCGCGCGGTCCATGCTTGCCTCGTCGCCTGCGCTGAACCTCGTACTCCCCCCCCCCCCAACAACTCCATCTGAAACGGAGCTGTGGCCGCCGCCACGCCCAGAGCAGGGGCGCTGCAGAGGATGTGAGGATCGGACGCCGGCCAAGCCCTGCTTGCCACCGGAGCGGTGCAGCACATCGCCGCCCTGTATGGGATTGAATGCGACATCACGGGACGACTACCGGGAGAACGCGCCATCGTGCGCCAGGCTCGGGCCGGGCCGCTGCTCAATGCCCTGCACGTCTGGCTCACACCCGCAGGCAAGTGGCCCGGCCTGGCAGCCAGGCAGAACCCAGACGGCCGCAGCCCTTCGTGGCTGGCAGCCGCCGAGGCGTCCCGCCCTAAGCCGTCCCACACTCGCTCAGCAGCCAGGCGCAGAACTGCGTGACGGCCAGGCCAGGCGGGCGAGCGGCCGGCACGACCAGGTGGTAGCCGCGGTCGCTTTCCAGCACCCCTGCCGTCAGGTGAACGAGGCGCCCGGCGGCGATCAGGTCATCCACGAGCGGCGACCAGCCCAGGGCCGCCCCTTGCCCCATCAGCGCCGCCTGCAGCACAAGCTGGTAGCTGTCGAAGGTGAGGTCGTCGCGCCGGGGATCGCGCCGCATGCCGTGGTGCGCGAACCAGTCCTGCCAACCCAGCCAGCGCGCAGGCGATGCATGCTCCAGGTGCAGCAGCCGAAGCTGACCCAGCGTGCAGGGGTCGGGCGGGGTCCCGATCTGGTCAAGGAAGGCCTGGCTGCAGACCGGCCTCACCCGCTCCCAGGTGATCCGCTGCGCGTCGCAGCCGGGCCAAGGGCCGCGCCCGAACAGGACGGACACGTCCGCCCCGTCCCGCCCCGGCAAGGTGTCATGCTGCGACGTCGAGATGTGGACCTCCACGTCCGGCAGCCGTGCGCCGAGCGCCGGCAGGCGCGGCATGAGCCACCAGGCGGCAAAGCCGAAGTCGGTCGCGACCTGCAGCACCCCGGACGCAGCCTGACGCCGCACGGCACGCGCCGCCGCCTCGATCACATCGAAGCCGCTGCTTGCCGCCGCCAGCAGCGCCAGGCCGTCGGCGGTGGGCGTCACGCCGCGGTGCCGACGGTCGAACAGCGGCCTGCCCAGCTCCGCTTCCAGCCACGCGACCTGCTGGCTCACGGCCGGCTGGGTCATGCCCAACTCGCGGGCCGCGGCGCTGAAGCTGCCATGGCGCCCCGCCGCCTCGAACGCGGCGAGCGCACGCAAGGAGGGCAGCTTCCGCCGCTCAGCCATTAGCTGTTCTTATGGATGGGATAAGTGGATGCCATCGTCACGCCGCTATCCTGGCAGCATACCGTTCGGGAACGAAGACAGCTTGCGCATGAGGCCAGATGGCGACAAAGCCGAACATCCTGATCCTGATGGCCGACCAGCTGACCTCAGGCGCCTTGCCCGCCTACGGCAACCAGGTCGCGCGCACGCCGAGCATGGACGCCCTGGCGGAGGGCGGGGTGGTGTTCGACGCCTACTGCAACAGCCCGCTCTGCGCCCCGTCGCGCGCCGTGCTCATGTCCGGCCGCCTGCCGTCCGAAACCGGGGCCTACGACAACGCCGCCGAGTTCACCTCGCAGGTGCCCACCTTCGCGCACTACCTGCGCCACGCGGGCTACCGCACCGTGCTGACCGGCAAGATGCATTTCTGCGGGCCGGACCAGCTGCATGGGTTCGAGGAGCGGCTGACCACCGACATCTACCCGGCCGATTACGGCTGGACGCCGGACTGGCTGCGCCCGGAGGTCCGGCCCGACTGGTTTCACAACATGGACAGCGTGACGCTCGCCGGCCCCTGCGTGCGAACCAACCAGGTGGATTTCGACGAGGAGGTGGTGTTCACCGCCCGGCAGCGCCTGTTCGACATCGCCCGGGGCACGGACAGGCGCCCCTTCCTCATGGTCGTGTCGCTGAGCCACCCGCACGACCCTTTCGCCATCCCCGAGCCGTGGTGGAGCCGCTACCGCGATGCCGACGTGGACATGCCGCGCGTGGGCCGGGGCGACGTGGCGGACGACCCGCATTCCCGGCGCCTGCGCCACGTGTGCGCGGCCGACGCGCAGCCGGTCACGGAAGCGCAGGTGCGCGCGGCGCGGCGGGCCTACTACGGCGCCTGCTCCTTCGTGGACGACCAGGTGGGCATGCTGCTCGCGGCGCTGCGGGAGACCGGGATGACGCAGGACACGGTCGTGATCCTGCTGGCGGACCACGGCGAGATGCTGGGGGAGCGCGGGCTGTGGTACAAGATGAGCTTCTTCGAGCCGGCCTGTCGGGTGCCGCTGGTGGTGCACGCGCCGGGGCTGTTCGCCGCCGGGCGCCGGACGGCGCCGGTGTCGCTCGCCGACATCCTGCCCACCCTGGCCGAGCTTGCCGGCGACGGGCAGGCGCCGGACTACGCGACGCCGCTCGACGGCCACTCGCTGCTGCCGATGCTGGGCGGCGGCACCGCGCACCCGCCGGTGCTGGGCGAGTACCTGGCCGAGGGTGCCGCGGCACCCATCGTCATGCTGCGCCGGGACGCGCTCAAGTTCGTGCATTCCCCGGCCGACCCGGACCAGTTGTACGACTTGCACGCGGACCCGGACGAGCGCGTGAACTTGGCGTCCGATCCGGCTCATGCCGGGACAGCGGCAGGCTTCCGCGCCGAGGTCGCGCGCCGGTGGGACTTGGGGCGCCTGCATGCGGACGTGCTGGCCAGCCAGCGGCGCCGCCGCCTTGTTTCGCAGGCGCTGCGGCAGGGCGCCCCCACGTCCTGGGACCACCAGCCGGTGCGCGACGCCAGTCGGCTTTACATGCGCAGCCACATGCGGCTTGACGACTTGGAGGCGATGGCCCGCTTCCCGCGCGTCGGCGCTTCCACCGTTTAACGAGGAGGACGACACCATGTGGATCGTGAAGACCCTGTTCCTGGCGGCGGCTGCGCTCGGCTTCGGCACGTGCGCCCGCGCGGCCGAGCCGGCGGCCTGCGCCACGGTGCGCATGGCGGACCCCGGCTGGTCGGACATCACCTCCACCAACGGCGTCGCCGGCACGCTGCTGAAGGCCCTCGGCTACAAGCAGACGGTCAGCACGCTGTCCGTGCCGATCACCTTCCAGGCGCTGTCCTCCGGGCAGCTCGACGTGTTCCTGGGCAACTGGATGCCGGCGCAGACCAACTTCGTCGAGCCGCTGTTCAAGGCCGAGAAGATGGTCCTCGTGCGGCCGAACCTGCAGCATGCCAAGTTCACCATCGCCGTGCCGGACTACGTGGCGGAGGGCGGAGTGCGCAGCGCGGCCGACCTGTCGAAGCACGCCGCCGAGTTCGGATCGCGCATCTACGGCATCGAACCCGGCGCGCCGGCCAACCAGAACATCCAGCGCATGCTGACGGCCGGCGAGGACGGCCTCAAGGGCTGGAAGCTGATCGAGTCGAGCGAGCAGGGCATGCTGGGCGAGGTGGAGCGCGCCGTGCGCGACCGCCGCTGGATCGCGTTCCTGGCCTGGGAGCCGCATCCGATGAACGACAAGTTCAGCATCGCATACCTGTCGGGCGCCGAGCAGTATTTCGGCCCGGACTACGGCAGCACCACCGTCAACACCGTCGCCCGCACCGGCTACGCCGCGCAGTGCCCGAACGCCGCCCGCCTGTTCAGCCAGCTCGGCTTCAGCGTGCCGATGGAGAACGCGATCATGTCGTCGATGGCCGCGCAGCGCCTGGAAGGCAACGCGGCGGCGCGGGCGTGGCTGAAGGCGAACCCGGGCCAGCTCGCGGCGTGGCTCGACGGGGTCACGACGTTCGACGGCAAGGATGGCCTTGCCGCCGTGCGCGCCACGCTCGGTCTCTGACCGGCAGCCAGCGCTAGAGCGTGACCGGTGCAGATAAGGCACCGGTCACGCTCTAGCTTTTGTTTTTGCGAGCATATTCACCGATCAGGTGACTTCACCTGATGCGGCCATGCTCTAGGGAACCAGCGCCGGCACGCCTGGCTGCGGGGTGCGCTGCACGCCGCACAGCGCCTTCAGGATGTCGGCGTCGTCGCACACACCGGCGAACCGGTCGTCGGACGCCAGCAGCACCGGGTGCCCGCTCACCTGGCGCAGATGCACCATCAGCCGCAGCGGGAAGCTGTGCGGCACCATGAGCAGGCCCCGCGGCACCACCGACTGCGTGGCGTTGTAGCCGTCGAACGGCGTCACCGGCAAAGGCTCGCCCATGTGCCAGGCCTCGCTTGGCCGCCCCGTCTGGTCGAGCGTCAGGCGGTAGCGGCGGTCCGGGTCCAGCCACAGGCCGGCGCCGTCCCGCAGCAGTTCGCCGTGCGGACGCATGACGGTGCCGGATTTCAGCACCGTCAGCGGGTTCAGGTGCCGCACGAACTCCGCCACGTAGGCGTTCGCCGGGCGCAGCACGATGTCCTCGGCGGAGCCGGTCTGCACGATCCGCCCGCCTTCCATGAGGGAAATGCGGTTTCCGAGCTTCACGGCCTCGTCGAGGTCGTGGCTCACGAACAGGATGGTCTTGCGGACCCGGGCCTGCAGATCCAGCAGCTCGTCCTGCAGCTTGCCGCGTATCAGAGGATCGAGGGCGGAGAACGGCTCGTCCATCAGCAGGATGTCGGCGTCCGTGGCGAAGGCGCGCGCCAGGCCGACGCGCTGCTGCATGCCGCCGGACAGCTCGTGGGCGTAGCGGTCCGCCCAGCCCTCCAGCCCGACCAGCGCCAGCTTCTCCTCGACCATCCGCCGCCGTTCCGCCGGGGCGACGCCGCGCAGCTCCAGGCCCAGGCCCACGTTCTCCCGCACGGTCCGCCACGGCAGCAGCGCGAAGCCTTGGAACACCATCGCGACCCGCAGCAGCCGCATGCGCCGCAGCGTCGCGGCGTCGCAGGAGGCGAGGTCCACCACGCCGTCACCGTCGCCGTGCAGCAGCACCTGGCCGCGCGTCACCGTGTTCAGCCCGTTGGCGGCCCGCAGCAGCGTGGACTTGCCGGAGCCCGACAGGCCCATCAGCACCGAGATCTCGCCTGGCGCCACCGACAGGCTGGCGCCGCTCACGCCCAGCACCAGCCCGGTCCGCGACGCGATCTCGTCGCGGGACAGGCCCTGGTCCACCATGCCCAGCGCCTGCTTGAGCCGCGCCGCCTGGCGGCCGCCTGCGGACGCGAACAGGATGTCAACGCCCCGGAACTCGATGGCTGGCTGCATCATGCCTTCTCCTGCTCAGGCGGACGGCACACCCGGTCCAGCACGATGGCCAGCAGCACGATCACCAGCCCAGCCTCGAACCCCGTGTCCACCCGCACGGTGTTCAGCGCCCGCACCACCGGCACGCCCAGCCCGCCCGCGCCCACCAGCGCCGCGATGACGACCATGGACAGGCTCAGCATGATGCACTGCGTCAGCCCGGCCAGGATCATGGGCCGGGCGCTTGGCAGCTCGACCTTCCACAGCAGCTGCCGCCGCGTGGCGCCGAACGCCTGCCCGGCCTCGATGAGCTGGCGGGGCACGGAGGTGATGCCGAGGTGGGTGAGGCGCACCGGCGCGGGCAGCGAGAAGATCACGGTGGAGATCAGCCCCGGCACCGCGCCCAGCCCGAACAGCACCAAGGTCGGGATCAGGTACACGAAGGTCGGCAAGGTCTGCATCAGGTCGAGCGCCGGGCGGATCAGCCGAAACAGCCAGGGCCGGTGCGCGACCGCGATGCCGAGCGGGATGCCGATGGCGGTGGACACGAAGGCCGAGGCGATCACGAGGGACAGCGTTTCCATCGTCTCCTGCCAGTAGCCCTGGTTCCAGATGAACAGCAGCGCCAGCGCCACGAACAGGCTGAGCTGCCAGGACCGGCGGAGCAGGTAGGCGGCCCCGGCCAGCAGCAGCACCAGCAGCGGCGTCGGCACCGAGGCGAGGAGTGCCGTCATGCCCTCTATGGCGAAGCGGACCGCGGCCGAGACGCCGTCGAAGAACCCGACGCCCCTGGTCTTCAGAACGTCGATGGCCGCCGCGATCCAGGACCCGACCGGGATCTTGTGGTCCGTCATCCAGCCGTCGAACTGTTCCATGACGCCTCCCCGACCGCGTCACGTTAAACGGCCAATCAATCGAAAGGAAAGCTTATTGTGGCCGTGACGCGCGGGTCAAATGCCGGCTTAATATGGAATTGCCCTGTTTTTATGCAGACGGCACGCCCCGCGTGCAGGTGGCCTGCTCAGCCTTGACAGCCAGTCCCGCCGCGGATTGAATGACTGTTCAATCATCAGGCGCGAATGATGCCGCGGACTGGCCCGCTTCCCCTTCGCGCCGAGCCGTCCGATGGGCGCCGGCAGCAGTTGATCGAGACGACCATCATTGTGCTATCCGAGGCCGGCTATGTCGGGGCCACGCTTGGCCGCATCGGCGGCCGGGCGGGCGTGTCGGCCGGATTGGTCGCGCACTACTTCGGCGACAAGGACACCTTGCTGGACGTCGCGTTCCGCACCCTGGTCGCGCGGGTGCGCCGCCGCGCGGTGGAAGGCCTCGCCCGGGCGGGCACGCCGCGCGAGCGGGTCCAGGCGATCATCGACGCCAACCTGGCGCCGCATGAATTCGAGCCGCATGTCGCGGCGGCCTGGCTCGCGTTCTGGGGGCAGGTGCTGCACGTGCCGCGGTTGAAGCGGGTGCAGGCGGCCTATCAGGCGCGGATGCTGTCGAACCTGCGGCACGCCCTGCGCGGCGCCCTGCCTGGGGAGGCGGCGTGCCAAGCCGCGGGGATGCTGGCGTCGCTGATCGACGGGGTGTGGCTCCGCGCCGCGCTGTCCGGGTCGCAGGAGGCTGACGGCGCGGCGTCGCGGTCCCTTGTCGCCGCGTTCCTGGACACCATGCTCCCGCCCGGGGGCGCCCCGGCACCGCCGCACCGCCCCCGGCGGCCATCCGCGGACAGCTTCGAGACTGTCAACCCGGCCACGGGCGAAGTCCTGGGCCGCGTCCAGGTGTCCGGCGCCGCCGAGGTCGGGCGTGCGGTGGACCTGGCGGCGCGGGCGCAGCCGGCGTGGGCGGCGCTGACCGGCGCGGAGCGCGGCCGCGTCCTGCGCCGCGCCGCCGACCTGCTGCGCAGCCGCAACGACGAGCTGGCCCGGCTGGAAACGCTCGACACCGGCAAGCCCATCGCAGAAACCGGCACGGTGGACGTGCTGTCCGGCGCCGACTGCCTGGAATACTTCGGCGGCATGGCTGCCGGCCTCGCGGGGGAGCACATCGACCTCGGCCCGTCCGCGTTCGGCTACACGCGGCGCGAGGCGCTGGGCGTCGTCGCCGGGATCGGCGCCTGGAACTACCCGTTGCAGATCGCCTGCTGGAAGGCGGCGCCGGCCCTAGCCTGCGGCAACGCGATGGTGTTCAAGCCGGCGGAGCTGACGCCGCTGACCGCCGTGCGGCTGGCGGAGGCGCTGCGGGAAGCCGGGCTGCCGGACGGCCTTTTCACCGTGGTGCAGGGCTTCGCCGAGACCGGCCAACTGCTGACGCGCCACCCGGACATACGCAAGGTGTCCCTGACCGGGGAGGCCGGCACCGGCCGGGCGGTGATGGCGGACGCCGCGGCGACCCTGAAGCAGGTGATGCTGGAACTTGGCGGCAAGTCGCCGCTGATCGTGTTCGACGACGCGCGGCTGGACGACGCGGTGTCGGGGGCGCTGATCGCGAACTTCTACTCCGCGGGCGAGGTCTGCTCCAACGGCACCCGCGTGTTCGTGCATCGCCGGGTCAAGCAGGCGTTCCTGGAGCGGCTGCTGGCGCGCGTCCGCCGGATGCGCGTCGGCGACCCGCTGGACCCCGGCACGCATGTCGGCTCGCTCATATCCCAGGCGCACATGGAGACGGTGCTCGGCCACATCCGGCGCGGCCGGGAGGCGGGGGCGGAGGTGCTGGCCGGCGGGCACCGGGTCACCGACGGCGCATTGGCCCGGGGCGCCTTCGTGGCGCCCACGGTGTTCGACGGCTGCCGGGACGGCATGGCGCTGGTGCGGGAGGAGATCTTCGGCCCGGTCATGGCCGTGCTCGCCTTCGACGAGGAGGACGAGGTGGTGGCCCGCGCCAACGCGACGGAGTTCGGCCTGGCCGCCGGAGTGTTCACAGCCGATCTGGCCCGCGCGCACCGGGTGATCGCGCGGCTGCAGGCGGGAACGTGCTGGATCAACGCCTACAACGTGACGCCGGTCGAGCTGCCGTTCGGCGGCGTGAAGGGGTCCGGCCTAGGCCGCGAGAACGGGCGCGCGGCGATCGACCACTACACGCAGCTCAAGAGCGTCTATGTCGCCCTGGGCGGCGTGGACGCACCCTACTGACGGAACCCCCATCATGGCCGAGGACTATTTCGATTACGTCATCGTCGGCGCCGGATCGGCCGGCTGCGTGCTGGCGAACCGGCTGACGGAGGACGGCAAGGCGACGGTCCTGCTGCTGGAGTACGGCGGGTCCGACGCATCCATCCTGATCCAGATGCCGAGCGCGCTGTCCATCCCGATGAACATGCCGAAGTACAACTGGGGCTTCGAGACCGAGCCGGAGCCGCATCTGGGCGGGCGCCGGTTGCACACGCCGCGCGGCAAGGTGCTGGGCGGGTCGTCCTCCATCAACGGCATGGTGTATGTGCGCGGCAACCCGCTGGACTTCGACCGCTGGGAGGCGGAGGGCGCCGCCGGGTGGGGCTACCGGCACGTGCTGCCCTACTTCCGCCGGGCGGAGGCGCAGGACGGGGGCGGCGACGAGTACCGCGGCGACGCCGGGCCGCTGCACACCCGCTATGGCACGCTGGAGAACCCGCTGCACGCCGCCTGGCTCGCGGCGGCCGGGCAGGCCGGCTACCCCGCCACGCCCGACTACAACGGCCGCCAGCAGGAGGGCTTCGGCCGGATGGCTATGACCGTCCGCAACGGACGGCGCTGGAGCGCGGCCAGCGCCTACCTGAAGCCGGCCTTGCACCGGCCCAACCTGTCCGTCGTCACCCATGCCCTCGCGACCGGCCTCGTGTTCCAGGGCCGCTGCGCCGTGGGCGTGCGCTACCAGCGGGGCGGGGAGGAGCACGTGGGCCGGGCCTACCGCGACGTGATCCTGTGCGGCGGCCCCATCAACTCGCCGCATCTGCTCAAGCTGTCCGGCGTCGGGCCGGCCGGGGAGCTTCGGCAGCACGGCATCCCGGTCGTGCACGACCTGCCCGGCGTGGGCGAGAACCTGCAGGACCACTTGGAATTCTATTTCCAGGTCGCATGCAAGCAGCCCGTCACGCTGTATTCCGCCATGAATCCGATGTCCAAGGCGATAATCGGCGCCCGGTGGGTGCTGCGGCACGACGGGCTGGGCGCCACCAACCACTTTGAAAGCTGCGGCTTCATCCGCAGCCGGACGGGCGTCCGCACCCCCGACATCCAGTACCACTTCCTGCCGCTGGCGGTGAGCTACGACGGCAAGGTGAAGGCATCCGGCCACGGCTTCCAGGCGCACGTCGGGCCGATGCGCTCCAAAAGCCGCGGCCGGGTCACGCTCGCCTCGGCGGACCCGGCGGCGAAGCCGAGCATCCGCTTCAACTACATGAGCCATTCCGACGACTGGGCCGAGATGCGCGCGTGCGTGCGCCTGACCCGGGAGATCTTTGCCCAGGCGGCGTTCGACCGGTTCCGCGGGGACGAGCTGCAGCCCGGCGCCGGCGTGCAAACCGATGAGCAGATCGACGCCTTCATCGCCCAGAAGGCAGAAAGCGCCTATCACCCGTCCTGCACCTGCAAGATGGGAAGCCCCGACGACCCGATGGCCGTGGTGGACCCGCTGACCCGCGTGATCGGGCTGGACGGGCTGCGGGTGGTCGATTCCTCGATCATGCCGTCGCTCACGACCGGGAACCTGAACGCGCCGACGATGATGGTCGCCGAGAAAGCGGCTGACCATGTGCTGGGACGCACCCCACTCGCAGCGATGAACAACGAGGTTCACGTGGCGCGGGATTGGGAAACCGCCCAGCGCTGACCCTGCTGCACCGCCGGCCCCGCCATCGTCCGCCTGATCATGAGGCAACGGCCGCCTGGTCCAGTGCTGCAGCCAGGGCTTCAGTCACCCCGGCCAGCTTCTCCGGCGAGATCGGCGGCAGCCTCATGGCGACCGGCTCGCGCAGCACCCGGTCCCGCTCGGCCAGCAGCCTAGACCCGGCTGTTCTGGAACAAGACGATCGCCTGGCTGAGGCTCCTGTCGGATTCCGGGGTGGTAGGCTGGGGTCGTGCGACCAAGGCTGCAACAAGGGCGCTGGGCAGAGCTTTGCCACGTCGGCGCGCGTTGTGCACAAACTGGAAAAAGCCGAGACAAAACGGCAGCTTGTCCTGCGAGATGCCCCGGTGCGGTCGCAACCAGGAACGTAGGAGCGACCGGAAACCTTCCATCGTGTTGACATGGATCTCACAGAATCCGTCCTCGTCGCGGGCATGCTCGCCGTGGGCGTGGCAAGCGGTCTTGTGCCCGTGGCCCCAGGCTGGCAGGCGGGCGCAGATGCCGTATTCGTCGGTGTGGACGAGGGTGGCCGCCCGCACTTCAGCCGTCGCATCAGATACGCGCCTGCAGCACCATCCGGATCACCACTCCGGAACCCGACAAAAGGTTTGCGGGTTGCCGCGATGCGGGCGGAGCCAGGAGCGCAGCGGCGGCCAGACCCCTTCATGTGAGCATTGGGTCATCGCGGCCGGGAGCCTGAGGTTCCCATGGTGCTGCGATCCGGGCGCTGTCGCCCGGCAGTTCGCCCATGCAACATGCTGTCGCCAACGCCCCGGCAGATCGAATGCCGCTCGCCAGGCTGGAGGAAGGCGGCTTGCATCGCCGCGCCACCCTCGGCCACGCTTGCGGCCGACGAAGGAAGGACAGGACCATGGACCAGCTCGCCACAAAAGATGCCGGCTTGCCGGAACTGACGCTGCGCGGCCTGGCGATCGGGGCGCTCATCACCGTTCTCTTCACCGCGTCCAACGTCTATCTCGGGCTCAAGGTCGGCCTGACCTTCTCGTCGTCGATCCCGGCCGCGGTGATCTCCATGGCGGTGCTGCGGCTGGCGCACGGCTCGAACATCCTCGAAAACAACATGGTGCAGACCCAAGCCTCGGCGGCGGGCACCCTGTCCTCGATCATCTTCGTCGTGCCGGGGCTGGTGATGACCGGCCACTGGCACGGCTTCCCCTACTGGCAGACCGCCGGCATCTGCGCCGTGGGCGGCCTTCTCGGCGTGATGTACTCGATCCCGCTGCGCCGGGCGATGGTGGTGCAAAGCGACCTCATTTATCCTGAGGGCGTCGCCGCGGCGGAGGTGCTGCGGGTCGGCGACCGCTCCGGACGCGCCGCCGCGGGCGAGCCGGGCTTGCCGGACATCCTGCTCGGAGGGGCGGTCGCGGCGGCGTTCAGCCTCCTGTCGGGCGGGTTCAAGCTGCTTGCCGACGCGGCCAGCTGGTGGTTCGCCGCAGGGAGCGCGGTGTTCCGCGTCGCGACCGGCTTCTCGCTCGCGCTGGTCGGGGCGGGCTACCTGATCGGCATCGTCGCCGGGCTGGCCATGCTGCTGGGCGTGGTGATCGCCTGGGGCGTGGCGGTGCCGACGCTGACCGCCATGGCCGGCATCCCTGCGGGGAGCAGCCTGGCCGCCTTCGCCACGGGGATCTGGAGCCAGCAGGTGCGCTTCATCGGCGCCGGCGCCATCGGCGTCGGCGCGGTGTGGACGCTGCTCGTCCTGATGCGGCCGATGACGGAGGGCGTGCGCACCTCGCTCCGCGCCATGCGCGACATCCGCGGCGGGCGCGGCCAGGCCATCCCGCGCACCGAGCGCGACATCCCCATCCACTGGGTCGCAGGGTTCAGCCTGCTGCTGGCGCTGCCGATGGCGTTGGTGTTCGGCGCGTTCCTGAGCGATGCGGAGGTCCCGCCCACGGGCGGCCTGTTCTGGGGGCTGGTCGCCTGCGCCGTGCTGTTCACGTTCGTGTTCGGCTTTCTTATCGCCGCCGCGTGCGGCTACATGGCCGGACTGGTCGGCTCCTCGGCCAGCCCGATCTCGGGCATCGGCATCGTCGCCGTCACGCTGGTGTCGCTGCTGCTGCTCGCAGTCCTGGCGCCGTCGGGCACGCTCGGCACCCCCGCCGGCGGCCGGCTCGCCATCGCCGTCGCGCTGTTCACCACGGCGGTGATCGTCGCCGTGGCGTCCATCTCCAACGACAACCTGCAGGACCTGAAGACCGGCTACCTCGTGGGCGCGACGCCCTGGCGGCAGCAGGTCGCCCTGGCCGTGGGCTGCATCGTCGGCGCGCTGGTGATCCCGCCAATCCTCAACCTGCTCTATGCCGCCTACGGCTTTCCGGGGGCCTTGCCTCGCGGCGACATGGACCCGTCGCAGGCGCTCGCGGCGCCGCAGGCCACGCTGATGTCGGCGATCGCAACCGGCATCTTCACCCACCGGCTGGACTGGACGATGATCCTGATCGGCATGGGCCTCGGGGTCGCGGTGATTGCCGCCGACGCCTGGATGGCCCGGCGCGGCACGGCGGCGCGGCTTCCGGTGCTGGCCGTCGGCATCGGCATCTACCTGCCGCCCACCATCAGCGTCACCATCGTGGCCGGCGCCGTCCTCGGCTGGCTGATCCACCGCCGCCTGCTGCGGCGCGCCGAGGCGGCGGGAACGGACGCGGGAACGCATGGGGACCGGCCGGGCCGCCGGGGCGTGCTGCTTGCGTCCGGCCTGATCGTGGGCGAAAGCCTGATGGGCGTGCTGCTGGCAGGCATCATCGGCGCCACCGGCAACCAGACGCCGCTCGCAGTGGTCGGCGAGGGCTTCGAGGGAACCGCGGGGTGGCTCGGCCTTGCCGCCTTCGTCCTGGTCTGCGCCGGGTTCTACGGGCGAGTGCTGCAGCAGCGCTGACAGCCTGACAGCTGGACCTGCTGAGGCATGGCGCCCTGGAAATGCGGCTGCGAAGGCGCGGAAATGCTTGCGCCCAGTGATTTCACGCACGAGGCCGGCCGCGAGCAGGTCAAGGGTATTGAGCTTGAAAGCTGACGTGACGCACGCCGACATCTGGGATTGACCCGGTTCGGGTCAGTCCCAGTTCCGCTCAGCGCGGCATGATGTTCACGGAGCGGCCGCCACCCCTCGGCACAAGGATGCGTGCTGAACGGGACCTGACGGAACCTCTGGACTGGCTTGCTGGCACGCCCCTGCGGCCGCGCCTGGCGTCAACATCCCGCTGCGGCCTGTCCCGCCGCATGGCCGAGGGCAACGGCCGACAGCAGCCCGTTGCCGGAAAGATAGCCAGAGGCCGCGCGGCCCGACACGCCGCAGGCTGCCCCGCCGGCGGCGAACAGGTTCGGCAGCGCCCGGCCGCCGGCGCCCAGCACCGCCGCCCGGCCGTCCACCGCCAGGCCGCCCTGGGTGTGGAACAGCGCCCCGGTGACGCGGACCGCGCAGAAGGGCGGCTGCAAGGGAGGGCTGCCGGCGAAGCTGCGGCCGAACCGGTCGCCACCGCCCGCCGACTTCAGCGCGGCGACCTCGTGCAGCGCCGCCCCAAGCGCCGGCGCCGGCACCCGCATCGCGCCGGCGAGTGCCGCGGCATCCGCCGCCGTCAGGATGGCGCCGGCGGCCTCCGCCTGCCGGAAATCCTCGAACTGCCTTGCAATCGCGGCGATGCGGGCGTCGAACACCGTCCATGCGATGCCGCCGGGCTGACGCAGCACATGGGCCGCCTGCTCCGAGTAGCCCTGCATCTCGTCGGAAAAGCGGCGCCCCTCGGTGTTCACCTGCACGCCGCCCTCGGTGATGGTCGCCCAGGTGATCAGGATGCCGGCCGGGTGCGCGACGGAGCCATGGCCCTGATGGCCTGACAGGTCGCGCGCCTGGGCGCCCAGCGCCTCGCCCCAGAGCAGCGCGTCGCCCTGGTTGCCGGGATGGCCGAAATACAGCGCGTCGGCCAGCGCCGGCACGTGCCGGGCCACCAGCGTCCGGTTGCCGCCGTAGCCGTTGCAGGCCAGCACCAGCGCATCGCAGCCGATCCGCTCCACCGCGCCGTCCGGGCGGGCGTAGGCCAGGCCGCGCACCCGGCCGCCGGCATCGGCATGGATCGTCCGTACATGGGCGTCGCACAGGATGTCCGTCCCGGCGGCCGTCGCGGCCTGCAGCAGCCGGTCCATCAGCTCCGCGCCGGACCGGGTCGGCAGGCCGTGCATCCTGTGGGCGCTGTGGCCGGGGTAGTTGAAGTCCGAGATGACGGAGAACGGCAGCCCGTGCGCGTCCGCGAGCCATTCCAGCACGGTGCCGCAGCGCGCCGCGAGGCAGGCGACCAGCGCCGGGTCAGGCTCGTCGTGCGCCTTGGCCATGATGTCGGCGGCGAACTGCGCTGTGCTGTCCTCGATCCCGGCCGCGCGCTGCCACCGCGTGCCCGCCGCCGGGACCAGCCCCGCCGACAGCGCGGTGGAGCCGTGCGGGATGGGATCGCGCTCCAACACCACCACCTCCGCCCCGGCCTCCCGCGCCGCCAGGGCCGCGACCAGGCCGGCCGCCCCGGCGCCGACGATGACGACCGGCACCGCCGCATCGAACGTCACGCCGTTGGCCGGCTCCACGCTCATGCCAGCTCGTCCAGCACTTCGGCGATGCCGGCGACGCGGCAGACCGGGCGCAGCGCGTCGATGGCGGTGGCGTGCACCGCCGGGGTGAAGGCGGCGCAGCCGTCCTCCAGCACCGTCACGTCGAAGTCCCGCACATGGGCCTCCCGCACGGTCGAGGCGACGCCGCCGTTGGTGACGATGCCGCAGGCCAGCAG
>CAXSHI010000078.1:0-19914 GCA_964236755.1 uncultured Acetobacteraceae bacterium | reverse complement strand
GGCCGAACATCTCGCTTTCCAGCAGGTTCTCCGGGATCGCGGCGCAGTTCAGCGCCACGAACGGGCCGGCGGCCCGGCGGGAGCGGCGGTGGATGTGCCGGGCCAGCACCTCCTTGCCGGTGCCGGACTCGCCGGTGATCAGGATCGAGGCCTCGGACCCCGCCACCTGCTCGGCCCGGCGCACGGCGGCCAGCATGGCGGGATCGCGGGCGACCAGGGCGTGGGTCTCGCCCGACGCCGCTTCCAGGATGGCGGCGATCAGGTCGGGATCGGGCGGCAAGGGCAGGAACTCCCGCGCGCCCTCGCGGATCGCCCGCACCGCCATGGGCGCGTCGGCATCCAGCCCACAGGCGACGACGGGCACCACGATGCGCTCGGCGGCCAATGCCTGCACCAGCGTCCCGATGTCATGCGGCAGCTCGACCAGCAGCAGATCCACCTTCGCATCGGCGCGGAGCTGCGCCAAGGCGCTCCGGTCGTCGTCCGCCTGGTGCAGCTTGGCGCCGCGGGCGGCGGCGATGCGGGCGGCCTTGCCCAGCTCGCCGCCGAGGGAGCCGAGGATCAGGACGTGCATCGCCGGCTAGGCCCGGTCGGCTTTGACGATCTCGGTCATCGTGACGCCGAGCCGGGTCTCATCGACCATCACCACCTCGCCGCGGGCGACCAGACGGTTGTTGACGTAGATGTCGATGGCCTCGCCCAGCTTGCGGTCCAGCTCGACGACGGCGCCGCGGCCGAGCTTCAGCAATTGGCTCACCTGCATGGTCGCCTTGCCGAGCACGGCGCTGACCGTGACCGGGATGTCGTACACCGCTTCCATGTCGCGGGGCGCGCCGCGGGACGGCGCCGGGTCGGCCAGGCCAGGTTCGGCCAAGTCCGACAATTCCAGCTTATTCGGCATGGGCCATGCTCCTTTGGTGGGTGCGGGCGGCGACGGGTTCCATCAGGCCAAGCTCGGTGAGGGCGGCCGTGATGGCGAGGCGGATCGCGGCCTGGTCGCGCACCAGCGAGCCGTCGGTCCAGGTCACGCGGGCGTCGCCGGGCGTGAGCGGGGCGGCGGTCAGCTCGACCGCGGCCGCCAGATCCTCGTCCAGCAGGGCCATGTCCTCGCGCACCCCTTCCAGCACGGCGGGGGCGACGCGCACGGCGATGCGCGGCTGCTGCGTGAGCGTCGGCAGCAGGTGCCGCAGCAAGGCCCGCACCTCGGCGCCGCCGTGCTGCGCGCAGAGGTCCGGCAGCATCCCGGCCAGCATGGACAGCATCGTGCGGGCGGTGCCGTCCGCCACCGCGTCGGCCAGGACGCGCGCCTCCTGCCGCGCCTCGGCCACGGCGGACGCAATCGCCGCGAGCGACTGGGTGCGGTCGTGCAGCGCGGACCGCTCCCACTCCGCACGCGCCGCCTGCACCGCCTCGGTGCGCGCGATCCGCTGGGCGGCCTCAAGATCCGCCAAGGTGAAGCTGGGCGCCGCCGGCGCCGGCTCCAGCATGGGCGGCAGATCGGCGGCCGGGGGCAGCTCCGGCTCGTCGTCGAAGTCCTCGGCATACAGGATGCCAACGAAGCGGGAAGCCGTGCCGTCCATCATCAGAGCACCATCTCGTCGTTCTTGCCTTCGCTGATCTCGATCGTGCCTTGGGCCGCCAGGTCCTTCGCCAAGGCGACGATGGCGGCCTGCGCGTCATCGACGTCGCGCAGCTTCACCGGTCCCAGCGCCTCCATGTCCTCGCGCAGCATCTTGCCGGCGCGTTCGGACAGGTTGCTGAAGAACAGCTCGCGCAGCTTGTCGGACGCGCCCTTCAGCGCCACCGGCAGCTTGTCCTTCTCGACCGAGCGCAGCAGGATCTGCACGTTGGCCGGCGTCAGGCGCTGCAGGTCGTCGAAGGTGAACATCAGCGCCTTGATCCGGTCCGCTGCCTCCCGGTTGCGCTCCTCCAAGGCGGTCACGAACCGGGTCTCGCTTTGGCGGTCCAGGCTGTTGAAGATGTCGGCCATCATCTCGTGGCTGTCCCGCTGGCTGGAGCTTGCCAGGTTCGACATGAACTCCAGCCGCAGCGTCTGCTCGACGCCGTCCAGCACGTCCCGCTGCACGCTCTCCATCCGGAGCATGCGCATGATGACCTCGATGGCGAAGCTGTCGGGCAGCAAAGTCAGCACGCGCCCGGCGTGGTCGGGTTTCACCTTGGACAGCACGACGGCGACGGTCTGCGGGTATTCGTTCTTGAGGTAGTTGGCCAGCACCTCTTCCTTGACGTTGCCCAGCTTGTCCCACATGGTCCGGCCGGCCGGACCGCGGATCTCTTCCATGATCTGCGCCGCGCGGTCCGGCGGCAGGGCGCGGTGCAGCAGGCGCTCCGTGCTCGCCATGCTGCCGATCAGGTCGCCTTGCTGGCCGATGCTCCTGGAGAACTCGAGGCACAGCTCCTCGACCACGCTGGCATGCACGCTTCCCAGCTGCGCCATGGCGGTCGAGAGATCCTTGATCTCGTCCGGGTGCATGGCGCTCAGCAGCTTGGTGCTCTGGTCTTCCCGCAAGGCGAGCATCAGGATCGCGGCCTTCTGCCGCCCGTTGATGCCATCAAGCGCGGTGATCGCAGCCATCTAGCTGTCCTCCGGGGAGATCCAGTTGCGCAGCATCGCCAGGCTCTCCTCCGGATGGCTGTCCACCAGGTCCGACACGCGGCGGATCGAGGCGACGCGCATCGTGCCCTCGACGTTGGCGATCTGCATCATCTCGTCCTGCGCCGGCGCGTCGAGTGCCGTGATGCCGTCCGCGCCGCCGGAGCCGGCGAGCGCCGCGGCCAGGGCAGGCTGCGGCGCCATCGTCAGCCGCAGCACCATCGGCCGCAGCACGAACAGCAGGACCAGAAGCGCGCCCACGGCCAGAAGCCCGGTTTCCGCCAGGCGCAGGATGTCGGATTTCTCCAGGCGCATCCACCCGCTGGGCACGGCGGCCTCCGGCGCGTCGGCGTCGGCCACGAAGCGCATGTTCACGACGTCCACCCGGTCGCCGCGCTGCTCGTTGAAGCCAATTGCGCCACGCACCAGGGTGGCGATCCGCGCCAGCTCGTCCGGCGTGCGCTCGACGTAGGCGAGCGTGCCGTCGGGTCCGCGCACGGCCGCGCCGTCCACCATCACCGCCAGGCTGATCCGCCGCAGCTGCGGCTGCTCGCGCACCAGGGTGCGGACGGTCTTGCCGATCTCGTAGTTGGTCGTCTCCTCCTGCTTTTGCTCCTGCGACCCCGCGGAGTTCGCGCCGCCGGCATCGGCGTTCGGCAGGTTGTTCTGCACCGAGACGCTCGCCGCGGCCTCGGTCGTGCGGGTGTTGCCGGTCGTGCTCTGCTGGCTGCGCACCACCTGGCCCTCCGGGTCGTAGCGCTCCTGGGTTTCCCGCACCTGGTCGAAGTCCAGGTCGATGGCCGCCTCCGCCCGGACGCGGCCGGGACCCAGTGTGCGCTCCAGCATCTCCTCGACGGCATGGGACAGGCGCTGCTCGGCTGCGCGCTTCAGCTCGTCGGAGGCTTGGGCGGCGCCCGCGGCCTCGGTCGGCTGCCCGGCGCGGGCCAGCAGGTTGCCGCGGCTGTCCACGACGGCGATGTTCTGCGGACGCAGGCCCGGCACGGCGGCGGCGACCACGTTCAGCACGGCCTGCGTGCCCTCCCGGTCCAGCCGCGCGGCGCCGGCCATGGTCAGCACGACGCTCGCCTGCGCTTCCTGACGGTCCCGGGCGAACGGCTCGCGCTTCGGCAGCACCAGGTGCACCCGGGCCGCCTTGATGCCCTGCAGCATGCGGATGGTGCGGGACAGCTCCCCCTCCAGCGCCCGGGTCTGGTTGATGCTTTGCTGGAAGCCGCTGGCTGTCAGGTTGTCGCTGCGGTCGAAAATCTCGTAGCCGATGGAGCCGCCGGACGGCAGGCCCTCCTTGGCCAGCAGCAGCCGGGCACGGGCCACCTGGTCCGCGGGCACGAGGATGCGGGTGCCGCCGGCCTCAACCTGGCGCGGGATGCGGGCGCGGTCCAACTGATCGACGACCTGCCCGGCCTCCCGCAGATCGAGATCCGCATACAGCAGCGCCATCGGACCTTCGCCGCCGCGGAACATCAGGAAGCCCAGCAGGCCCAGCGAGACCAGCGCCACCGCCGCCATCGCGCCCAGCTTTTTCACGCCAAGCGAGCGGAAGCTTTGCAGCAGCGCCGTCATTGAACCTGTCCGCCTCGCCCTTGCCGGTTTTGCCAAGATGCCATGGGCGCAGGATGCGCTCAGACACGTTCCGAAAAGGTTAATAGCCCGGCAGAAATTGCCGGGCTAGGCGAAAGACAATTTATGGCGTGAGCGACTGCACCGCCGACATGTCCACCTTCAGCGCCCCAAGCCCGACCTGCAGCGTGTTGCCGGACTTCTGCACGCCGGTCGCCGTGCCGCTGACGGTGAACGGCAGGTTTTGGGCCGCGCCGCCCACCTGGCCGCTGACGATGGTGCGATACGCGCCGTCCGGCACGGTGTTGCCCTGGTTGTCCTTCCCGTCCCATGACCAGGTGTTCTGGCCCGGCTGGCTGCTGACCGCCGCATCCCGCAGCTTCACGCCGGCATCCGAATAGACGCCGATGCTGACCGGCTCGGCAGAGGCGGTGTCGAACTGCACCGCGCCATGGCCCCCTTGCAGGGCGATGCGGTCGGAGGTCACGGTCACGGGCTTGCCGACCAGGGACGAGGCTTGCAGCACCTCGCCGCCTTGGGTGAGCTGGATGAGCTGCGTCAGGCTCGTGTTGGTGGCGATCTGCTGCTCGACGCTGGAGTACTGGACCAGTTGGCTGGTGAACTGGTTGGTGTCCATCGGGCTGGTGGGGTCCTGGTTTTTCAGCTGCGTCATCAGCAGCTTCAGGAAATCGTTATAGTTGTGCGTCAGCGACGTTTGGGCGCTGCCGGTGGCGGAGGTGGCCGACCCGGCGGCGGCGGTCGGCGCCGTGATGCCGGCGGGGGTCGTGAGCAAAGAGGTCATGAACCGGGTCCTTTCAAGCCGTGATATCGACGCCGGCCCGATGGAACGTCGCCGGGCCGGAAATGGGTTGGTCTAATGAGGGCGGAGTTCCATGGGTGGCGAAGCGGCCGGACTGCTGCCCCGGCCGCTGCTGTCCGTGGCCATGGTCGGCGTTGGACTGCCCCGTCATCGAGCCGGACGCTGCGGCGTCGGGCGGAGCCAGATGGAACTGCAGCGTGCGCTCGGTGGACGGCACCCCGGCGAGGTCGAGCGCGCGGTGGAGCTGCGGCTGGTCGCGCAGCAGCAGCAGCAGGGTGTCCGGCTTCTCGACCTTGAGGTCCACCCGGGCGCTGCCGTCCGGGGAGCGTTCGATGCGCACCTGCACGCGGCCGAGGTCCAGCGGGTCGAGCCGGATCGTCAAGTGCTGCGGCGCGCCGGCATGGGCTGCACTCGCGGCGAAGCTGGCCAGGACAGGACCGACCTGGACGGCGGCGGACGGGGGCGCGGACTCGCCGGCAGCCGGCGGGCGGGATGCCGCTTGGGACGACGCCGGCGCCGCCGGGTGCGGCGCAGCACTGACCGGCGCCGGTGCGGCATTCGGTTGAACCGCCAAGGACATCGCTGGAAGCGGCACGGGATCGGCCGGTGTGGCGGGCACTGCGGCCAGAAGCTCTTTCTCGGCCGTAGCGGCAGCGGGACGGCCTTGGGCGGCGTGGGCGGACGCATCACCGAGGCCGGGCGGGGCCGCAGCACGGGACGGCAGCATGGATGCGGACGGCGCAATGCTTTGCGGTGCGGCTGACGCAGGGGCGGACGGCGGCCCGCGGCCGTCAACGCCGCCGGCGGCGGCGGACATGGCGGCATCATCGGGATTGGTGGCCGGAGGGGCGCTGCCGGCCTCAGACGGCGCGGCGCCCGGCTGTGCGGCGACCTGTGGAGCTTGGGACGGCGCGGGCAGCGGCTGGAACTGCACCGACGGCTGCGGGCTATCCGGCTGTTTGCTGGCTTCTGCGGACAGCTCATCCTTTGCTTCGGGTTCCGCCTTGGTTGCCGGCATTGCCGGTCCGCCTTTCACGGGTTTGTTCGGCTCCGCCGCCGCATCGGCCTTCGGCGGCGCCAGAACGTCCGGCAGAACCTGGGGCGCCATGGGAGCTGAGCCCTTCGCGACCTCGACAGGGCCGGGCTGCGCCGATGAGGGCGTGGCGGCCGGCTCTGGCGATGCCAGCGCCTGGGTGAGCGCATTGCCAAAACCACCCGGCACGCCCGGCGACGACGTGGCCGAGCTGCTTCGCGTCGTGCGGGCGTGGGCAGGCGGCGCCTGGGTGGGTTCGGTCGAGGGATGCATATCTCCATCACAGCAAAAGCCGGGCCAGCCGATGCATGGCCAGTTTTGGGCCATTCCCTGGACCGTTTCTGGCCCGCCGCGGCCCGCACCCGGCAATCCGTGCCGGTCTGATCGTGCCGAGCGGACCGATTCGGACCGGCGGACGGGGCTGATTCAGGCCGTGGGCGCTGCTGCCGCGGGTTGGCACGATTCCTGCCATATGCCCTGGCGACCCCCGCCCGGCCCGGCCGAGCGCAACCCAAGGAGCACCGCCAATGTCGCTGTTCGGCGCCATGAACACCGCGATCAGCGGACTGACCGCCCAGTCGGCCGCATTCAGCAACATCGGCGACAACGTCGCCAACAGCCAGACCGTGGGCTTCAAGCGGGTGGACACCAGCTTCGAGGACTACCTGACCACCAGCAGCCCGACACTCAACCAGTCCGGCGCGGTCGTTGCGCGGCCGGACTACGTGAACACCGTGCAGGGCACTGTCACCCAGACCGACAAGCCGCTGGACCTGGCGATTGCCGGGCAAGGCTTCTTCACGGTCAGCACCCAGGCCGGCGACGCGAAGGGCGCCCCGGTGTTCAAGGCGCAGCCCGAATACACCCGGGAAGGCGACTTCACGCTGAACAAGGACAGCTACCTGGTCAACAGCTCCGGCCACTTCCTGAACGGATGGCCGGCGGACGCCAACGGCGTGGTGGACCAGACGACGCTGAAGCCCATCCAGGTCGGCCAGGGCAGCTACAGCCCGGTGCCCACCTCGGAAGTCACGCTGTCGGCCAACCTGCCCGCCACGCCCGACCCGGCCACGCCGATCACCTCGCAGGTGCAGGTCTATGACGCGCTGGGCCAGACCCACCCGCTGCAGCTGTCCTGGACTCCCGTGACCGGCACGCCCAACGCCTGGCAGGTCGCGATCTCGCAGCCGGGCGTGGCGGCGCCGCTCGGGGTGGCCGGCGTGAATTTCGGAACGGCCGGCAACCCGGCGGCGCCGCAGGGAACGATCGGCAGCGTCACGGCGGTGAGCGGCACTGTCACCGGCAGCCCGTTTGCGGCCGGAAGCGCCGCGACGCTCAACGTTTCCGCCAACTTCGGCTCGGGTCCGCAGGCCATCTCGTTGAACCTCGGCAACTTCGGCCAGGCCAATGGGCTGACGCAGTTCGCGGGGTCGAGCTACAGCCTCAAGTCCCTGACGCAGAACGGCGTGGCGCCGGGCAGCTTCAGCGGCGTGGAAACCCGCGCGAACGGCGACGTGGTGGTGAAATTCGACAACGGCCAGTCCCGCACCGTGGCCCGGGTGCCGGTCACGACCTTCACCAACGCGGACGCGCTGCAGCGGGAAGACGGCCAGGCGTTCACCGCGACACGGGAGAGCGGCGCGCCGCAGACGCTGGCGGCCGGCAGCAACGGCGCGGGCAGCCTGGTGGTCAGCGCGGTCGAGAGCAGCAACGTCGATATCGCCTCGGAATTCACCAAGCTGATCGTGGCGCAGCGCGCCTACTCCGCCAACACCAAGATGGTGACGACCGCGGACGAGCTGCTGCAGCAGACGCTTGACATGAAGCGTTAGGCCGTAGGTCGGTCCCATGTCCCTCGCCAGCGTCCTCAACTCGTCCGCGTCCGGCCTGGACAGCGTCAGCCGCCGCATCGCCACGGTGTCGCAGAACGTGGCGAACGCCGGCACCGCCGGCTACGTGCGCGAGACCGTCGATGTCAACAGCGTCGCTGCGGCCGGGCAGGGCATGGGCGTGCGCACCGGGGTCGCCGTCCGCAGCGTGGACGAGCGGCTGCAATCGGACGCGCTGGCGGCGTCGGCGACCGTCGTGGGCCAGCAGACCCAATCGGACGCGCTGGCCTCCATCGACGCGGCCTCCGGCACGCCCGACAGCGGATTCGACCTGTCGAGCCTGCTCGGAACGCTGCGGGACGGCTTCACGAAGCTGCAATCCGACCCGGCGAACGCGGCGCAGCAGCGTGCAGTGGTGGACGGGGCGGACGCGCTGGCCCGCGGGGTCAACGCGATGGGCAAGGCGGTGTCGGACGCGCGGCAGTCCGCGCAGGACTCCGCGGTGTCGGACGTCGCCGCCGCGAACAGCGCCCTGCACGACATCGGCAGCCTGTCCGACCGCATCATCGCGGCGAAGTCCGGCGGCCAGAGCACGGCGGATCTGGAAGACCAGCGCGACCGCAGCATCCGCACCCTGTCGGACCTGACCGGCGCGCGGGTGCTGCGCCAGGCGAACGGGGACGCGCTGGCCATGGCCGGAGGGTTGGTGCTGCCGCTGCGCAGCACGACGGGGCCGTTCGCGCTGGCCTCGGCGACGCTGGCGCCGGACACTCCGGCCGCGGCCGTGCCGCAGCTGAGCCTGGACGGCGTGCCGGTCGCCGGGCAGCCGGTCGGCGGGCGGATCGGCGCGAACCTCGCGTTGCGGGACGGCACGCTTCCCGGCCTGCAAGGGGGGGTGGACCAGTTCGCGCAGTCGCTGGCCGCACGGTTCAGCCTGCAGGGCATGACGCTGTTCACCGGCGCCGACGGGACCGTGCCCGCGGTGCCCACCGCAGGCTTCGCACAGAATTTGCGAGTGAGCGCCGCGGCGGTCGCCATGCCCTCGATCACCCGCGACGGGACAGGCCCCGCGGGCGCCGCAGGATCGACGACGTTGATCAACAACGTGCTCGACCGGGTGCTCGGCAGCGCCCCAGGAAGCCTGGTCGCCACGGCCTCGGCGCTGGTCAGCCAGAACGCCGGGCTGGCGGCGGACGCGGCCGGGAAGCTGGCGACCGGCCAGGCGGTGCAGGCGTCGCTGGACAAGAAGCTTGCCGACGAGACGGGCGTGTCGCTCGACACCGAGACGGCGGACCTGGTCCGCCTGCAGAACGCCTACGCCGCGAACGCCAAGGTCATCACGGCGGCGCAGGCCATGTGGACGCAATTGCTGGACTCCGTGAGGTAGCATGTCGGGCACCATCAGCACACCAGGCAACAGCGCACTGCTGACGCGCCTCGCCGACAACAGCGCCGCCGTCCGCCGGCAGCTCGACGCGGCGACGACGCAGGCCTCCACGGGACGCATCGCCGAGGCCTACGCCGGGCTGGGGGTGGGGGCGAAGACGTCGCTCGACCTGCGGCCCCAGGTGACGCACGCGGCGGCCTGGCAGGCCAACATCGACAGCGCGACCGGGCGGCTCGGCGTGGCGCAGTCCGCGCTCAGCAGCATCAGCACCATCGCCGCCAACTTCTTCGCGAAGTCGGGCGCGATCAACGGGCTGAACCCGTCAGAAGGCAGCAGCATCGCGGCGTCTGCCCGGGTGGCGCTGGCGCAGGTCGGGCAGCTGCTGAACAGCAAGGCCGGCGATGTCTACGTGTTCGCCGGGCAGGACACGGCCAATCCGCCGCTCCCCGACGCCTCGGCCGCCGCCGTCGGATCGGCGGTGCTGGCGAGCGACACGGCCACGGCGCCGTTCTCCGCAAGCCTTGGCACCGCGGTGCCGACCGTCGAGGTGGGGGAGGGACAGCGGGTGCAGGTCGGCGTGCTGGCGAACCGCAACACGCTGACCCCCTCGGCCGCGCCGACCACGGGGTCCTACATGCGGGACATCCTCAAATCCCTGGCGACGCTCGCGAATGCGACGGACGGGCCGGGCCTGCAGGCGACGGCTGCCAGCGCGCATGCCTTGCTGGGCAGCGCCGTCGGCGCCATCGCCGTCGAGTCCGGCGCGTTGGGCGACGTGCAGTCAAGCCTTGCGGCACGCCACACCCAGCTGGGCGATACGGTGATCGCCTTGAACGCCCAGGTGGACAGCGCGGAGAACGTGGACATGGCGGCCACGCTGACCAAGGTGTCCCTGCTGCAAACGAAGCTCCAGGCGTCATACCAACTGATCGCCGGGGTCAAGAGCTTGAACTTGGCCCAGTATCTATAATCGACCCTCAGCCCAACAGCTCAAGGATGCTGACGTAGTTCGCGACGCCCGCACCTCCCATGTTGAACACGCCGGCCACGTCCGCGCGCGGCAACTGCATGGCGCCGGCCTGCCCGGTCAGCTGCATGGCGGCGATGGCGTGCATGGACACCCCGGTCGCGCCGACGGGGTGGCCCTTGGCCTTCAGCCCGCCGCTGCGGTTGATCGGCAGCCGCCCGTCCGGCCCGGCCGTGCCGTCCAGCACGACCCGCGCGCCCTGGCCCGGCCCGGCCAGCCCCATCGCCTCGTAGGCCAGCAGCTCGGCGATGGTGAAGCAGTCGTGCACCTCGGCGAACGAGAGGTCCTGCAGCGTCAGCCCGGCCTGCTCCAAGGCCTGCGTCCAGGCCAGCGCCGCGCCATCGAACCGGGTGGGGTCGCGGCGGGACAGCGGCAGGAAGTCGTTCACGTGCACGGCGCTGCGGAAGCGCACGGCCTTGCCCCCCTTCGCCATGCCCCGCGCGGTGTCCTCGTCCGTCAGGATCAGCGCAGCCGCGCCGTCGCTGACCAGCGAGCAGTCCGTGCGCTTCAGCGGCGGCGCGACGTAGGGGTTCTTCTCGCTGACGCTGCGGCAGAACTCGAAGCCGAGGTCGCGCCGCATCTGCGCATAGGGGTTATCGACGCCGTTGCGATGGTTCTTGGCGGCGATGGCGGCCAGCGCGTCCGACTGGTCGCCGTAACGCTGGAAGTAACGCTCGGCGATGCGGCCGAACACCCCGGCGAAGCCTGCGGGGATGTCGCCCTCCTCACGCCGGTAGCTCGCGCCCAGCAGGTTGTCCCCGACCTGCGGACCCGGCGTCGCCGTCATCTTCTCCGCGCCCACCACCAGCGCGAACCGGCCGCGCCCAGCCGACAGGAAGTCCCGCGCCCCGTGGATGGCGGCGGAGCCGGACGCGCAGGCGTTCTCATACCGGGTCGCCGGCTTGAACCGCAGCGCCTCGATGTCCTGCATGGGCAGGGAGCTTGGGAAGTCCTGGCGGGAGAAGCCGTTGTTGAACAGGCCGACGAACACCCCGTCGATCTCGGACGGCTCGATGCCCGCGTCCGCGATGGCGGTGCTGGCGACACGGGCGATCAACGCCTCGACGTCCGGCTCCTCCAGCTTGCCGAACGGGGTGTGCGCCCAGCCTACGATGCATGCGGTCATGGCAGCCTCCGGTTGATGGCCGGGATTTCGGTCGCGCCGGGCCTGGATGCAAGCGGGCCTTCCTCCCGGGCTGGAATTGAGATAGGGGCGGCCCAACCAGGACAACGGAGGACGCGCCCATGCCGCCCATCACCCGCCGCAGCCTGGCTGCCGGCGCGGCCGCGCTGCCGCTGTTCGCCATCCGCAGCCGACCGGCCCATGCGGCCGAGTTCACCTACAAGTTCGCGAACAACCTGCCGGCCGCCCATCCGATGAACCTCCGCGCCCAGGAGGCGGTGGCGCGCATCCTGGAAGCGTCCGGCGGCCGGGTGGAGATCAAGGTTTTCCCAAACAACCAGCTCGGCTCCGACACCGACGTGCTGAGCCAGCTTCGTTCCGGCGCGGTCGAGTTCTTCACGATGTCCGGCCTGATCCTCTCGACCCTGGTGCCGGCGGCGAGCATCAACGGCGTGGGCTTCGCGTTCAAGGACTACGACCAGGTCTGGCGCGCCATGGACGGCAAGCTCGGCGAGCACGTGCGCGCAGAGATCGCCAAGCGCGGCCTCCTCGCCATGGACCGCATCTGGGACAACGGCTACCGGCAGACCACGACCAGCACGAAGCCGATCCGCACGCCGGACGACTTCCGCGGCCTGAAGCTGCGCGTGCCGGTCAGCCCGCTTTGGACCAGCATGTTCACCGCCTTCGGCGCGGCGCCGGCCAGCATCAACATCAGCGAGGTGTACTCCGCCCTGCAGACCAAGATCGTCGATGGGCAGGAAAACCCGCTGGCGGTGATCGAGACCACCAAGTTCTACGAGGTGCAGAAGTTCTGCACGATGACCAACCACATGTGGGACGGCTACTGGTTCCTCGCCAACCGCCGCAGCTTCGAGCGCTTGCCGAAGGACGCGCAGGAGGTCGTCGCATGCGAGATCAACAAGGCGGCGCTGAACGAGCGGGCCGACGTGGCCCGGCTCAACGCCGAGCTGCGCGGCAAGCTCTCAGGCAGTGGGTTGGCCTTCAACGACATCGACCCGGCCGTCTTTCGCGACACCCTGAAGAGAAACGGGTTCTACAGCGAATGGCGCGGCAAGTACGGCGACGCGGCGTGGGGCATCCTGGAGGACACCGTGGGCGGCCTGCCGTGAGCGTCTTTCGGAGACGCGGCCTGCGTCCCATATGAGACTGACCGATCCCAGGAGGTCACGATGTCCCTGTTTGCAACCAAGACCAAGCCGGCCGAGGCGTATGCCTTCACCCGGACCGACGCCGAATGGCAAGCGATGCTCACCCCGGAGCAGTACAAGGTGATGCGCGGCCACGGTACCGAGCGCGCCTGCACCAGCCCCCTGAACGCCGAGAAGCGCGACGGCGTCTATGACTGCGCTGGCTGCGGCCAGGCACTGTTCAAGACGGACGCTAAGTTCGAGAGCGGCACCGGCTGGCCCAGCTTCTTCCAGCCTATCGCCCGCGACGCAGTTGCCACCACGGAGGACCGCGCCTGGGGCATGGTCCGCACCGAGGTGCATTGTAGCAACTGCGGCAGCCATCTCGGTCATGTGTTTCCGGACGGCCCGGCGCCCACCGGCCTGCGCTATTGCATGAACGGCGTCTCGCTGACGTTCCAACCTGCCTGATTCGCTGCAGGCTTAGAAAGAGGAAAGCCGTGCAGCCCTTCCTTTTGCAAAGGGGCTGCACGGCTCGGGCCGCTTATCCGCCACGAGGACTCAGTCGGCTGCGAGCGCCAGCACCTTGCGGGCCAAGATTTGCCCGACATGCTCCTCGATAGCCTGGCCAACATGTTCGGCGTGGGTCGCGAACACGTGGTCCGCGCCTGAATAAACACGGTAATCGACCTGAACGTTCTTCTGTGTGTTCAGCTTGTCCACCAGCTTCCGCACCGAGGGTTCCGGCACCAGCTCGTCATGATCGCCATGCAGCATGAGACCGCCGCACGGGCACGGGGCGAGGAACCCGAAATCGTAGTGGCTGGCCGGCGTCGCCACGCTGACCCAGCCCGAGATCTCTGGACGCCGCATCAGAAGCTGCATGCCGACGAACGCGCCGAAGGAATACCCGCTGATCCACAGCCCGGCCGAATTCGGGTTGACCATCTGCATCCAATCCAGCGCGGCGGCCGCGTCGCTGATCTCGCCGAAGCCGCCGTCGTACTTGCCCTGGCTGCGTCCGACGCCACGGAAGTTGAACCGCATGACCGAGAAGCCAAGTTTCTGGAACGACTGGTACATCGTGTAGGAGATGCGATTGTTCATCGTGCCCCCATGCATGGGATGCGGGTGCAGGATGAGCGCCAGCGGCGCGCCGGTCTCCTTGGAGTGGTGGTAGCGTCCCTCAAGCCGCCCATCAGGACCGGCGAACATGACCTCAGGCATGGTGTCCAGACTTCCTTCTCTCCGCGGCCAGACTGGGCCGTCGGTCGCTGCCGCGGCGGGCCATGCCGGGCACTGCCCAAGCGTCGCTCCGACCGCTTCCAATGAACATGCTCCACTTCGCCGTGAACCCAATGAGTTGACCTCGCCAGGCAAACAGCTTAGCTCGGATTGACGCCCCCTCCAGAAATCTTTCCGGCGGGCTGCGCTAAACCGTGGATGCATCCTATATAAGCGGGCCACGCCCTAAACACATAACGGAATTGTCGCATGGCATTCATGTTTCTGCGTGAAGCCATCAGTGCCTACCGGCAGCGGGACCCGGCCGCCCGGTCCTGGCTTGAGGTGCTGCTGTGCTACCCAGGCCTGCATGCGGTCGTCTGGCATCGGCTCTCACATGGGCTGTGGCAGCGAGGCCTGCACCTTCCGGCGCGGATGTTCGCCCATCTCGGACGATTTTTGACGGGCATTGAAATCCACCCCGCCGCACGCATCGGCCGCCGGCTGATCATCGACCACGGCATGGGCGTCGTGATTGGCGAGACGGCGGAGGTCGGCGACGACGTTTACCTGTATCACGGAGTGACGCTCGGCGGCACCAGCAGCGAGCGGGGCAAGCGGCATCCGACGCTCGGCAACAACGTGATCGTGGGCGCCGGGGCGAAGATCCTAGGCGGCATCCTGATCGGCGATGGGGCGCGGGTCGGCGCCAACGCCGTCGTGGTTCAGCCGGTGGGGGCCAGCGTCACCGTTGTCGGCATTCCGGCCCGACCGGTCGAACGCGATCCGGTGAAGCGGGCCTCCTCCCGTCCGACCAGCCCGGTACCCATCTTCGTGGCCTACGGCACGCCGTGCGAAGAGACGTTGGACCCCTTGGTGCGCAACCTTGAGTCGCTGAGGGCCGAGCTGCTGGCGCTTGAGGCCCGGGTCTCCGACATGAGCCGGTCCACCGCGGCCGAGTGATGGCCTACCTCGACGCCAACGCGACGGAGCCGTTGCGGCCAGAGGCGCGGGCGGCGGTCCTGTCAGCGCTCGACCTGACGGGCAACCCAGCTTCCGTCCATGCCGCCGGCCGCGCGGCCCGGCGCATGCTGGAGGATGCCCGAGCTGCGCTTGCCGCCCGGTTCGACGCTCGGGCCGAGGGTGTCATATTCACCTCAGGCGGCACTGAGGCCAACATGCTGGCGATTGCCGGGCTGTCAGCGACGCGGCGGGTAGTTGTCGGCGCCACGGAGCACGACGCCGTGCGCGCCGCCGCACCCGGTGCCGAGATCCTGCCGGTGGACGCTGATGGAGTTGCCGACCTTGATGCCCTGGCCCGCATGCTGGCGGGACCGCCGGCGCTGGTCTGCCTGATGCTTGCGAACAACGAGACCGGCACGCTTCAGCCAATTGCGGAGGCCGCGGCGCTCTGCCGTCGGCATGGCGCGTTGCTGCACGTCGATGCCGTCCAGGCCGCCGCGCGCATCGGCACGAGCTTGGCGTCGCTCGGCGCCGATAGCATGGCGTTGTCGTCGCACAAGCTAGGCGGCCCGAAAGGCGCTGGCGCGTTGCTGTTGGCGCCGGGGCAGGAGGTCGCCGCGGTCATCCTGGGCGGCGGGCAGGAACGGGGGCGCCGCGGCGGAACGCCGGCGCTTCCCTGCATCGCCGGCTTTGCCGCCGCGGCCGGGCTGCCGCACCCGGATTTGCGCCCGATGCGTGACGCGGCCGAAGCCCATGCCGTGCGCTGCGGCGCCGTCGTGCTGGGCGGACGCAGCCGGTTGCCCAACACGGCCTGCCTGGCATTGCCCGGCGTGCGGGCCGATACCCAGGTGATTGCGTTGGACCTCGCCGGCGTCGCCGTGTCCGCCGGCGCCGCATGCAGCAGCGGCAAGGTCGCGCGCAGCCATGTGCTGGAGGCGATGGGGGTGGGGGCGCTCGCGGGCGAGGCGATCCGCGTCAGCTTGCCATGGAATGCTGCCTGGGACGACGTGCAGGCATTCCAGGATGCCTACGGCGCCATGGCCGCACGGCTGGCGAAGCGGGCCGCCTAGCTCCATATCGGGGCCATGCGCCCGAACCGCCCCGTCTATCTCGATAACCAGGCCACCACGCCCTGTGACCCCCGGGTCTTGGCGCTCATGCTGCCTTGGTTCACCGAACGCTATGGCAACCCGCACAGCGCCGAGCACCGGATGGGCCAAGATGCGGAGGCCGCCGTCGAGGCGGCGCGGGCCGAGGTCGCGTCGCTGATCGGCGCGGAGCCGCGGGAGGTCGTGCTGACCTCCGGCGCGACGGAGGCCAACAACATCGCCATCAAGGGCGCCGCCCGGCATGCAAGGCGCATGGGCGATCCGCGGCGCCGGGTGATCACGGTGGCGACCGAGCATAAGTGCGTGCTGGAAAGCGTCGCGGACACGGCGGAGGACGGGTTCGAGCCGGTCGTGCTGCCGGTTGAGCCGGATGGCCGCTTGGACCCGGCCGTGCTGCGGGCCGCCTTGGCTGAGCCGACGTTGCTGGTCAGCGTTATGACCGTGAACAACGAGACCGGCGTGATCCAGGATATCGCGGCTCTGGCGGCGATGGCGCGGGAGGCCGGGGCGCTGTTCCACACCGATGCGGCGCAGGGTGTCGGGAAGATGCCCATCGACGTGGGAGGCATCGACCTGCTGAGCCTCAGCGGCCACAAGCTGTATGGTCCGAAGGGCGTCGGCGCGCTGTATGTCCGTCGCCGTCCGCGGGTGCGGCTTGCGCCGTTGTTTTCGGGCGGTGGGCAGGAGCGTGGGCTGCGCTCGGGGACGCTGCCCACGCCGCTGGTGGTCGGCTTGGGCGAGGCCTGCCGCCTGGCGCGTCTGGAGATGGATGGCGAAGCGGCATGCCTCGCCGGCTTGCGCGACCGGTTGCTGGCCGGGTTGCGGCGGCATATGCCGGACATTCGGGTGAACGGGTCGCTGCGGCACCGCATTCCCGGCAACCTCAACATCACTCTTCCCGTGCCGGCGCTGGACCTCATGCGGGCCGTGCCGAACCTTTGCGTATCGACCGGCTCCGCCTGCAGCTCGGCCGCGGTCGAGCCGAGCTATGTGCTGCGCGCGCTCGGTTTGACGGATGCGGCGGCGGCCCGGACCTTGCGCCTAGGACTTGGACGCTTTACCTCGGCGGCCGATGTGGACTACGCCGTGGAGGCGTTGACCGCCGCCGTCCTCGATCCTGCCCTTAACGCTGAGGCTTGAAATGCCCAAGATGACCTTTGTCGAACGCAACGGCGCCCCGCGTGAGGTGGATGCGCCGCTGGGCTTGTCCGTGCTCGAGATCGCGCACCGTCACGGGGTGGACATCGAGGGCGCCTGCGAGGGGTCGCTCGCCTGCTCGACCTGCCACGTCATTGTCGAATCCGCCTGGTTCCAGCGGCTTGCCAAGCCGACGGAGGACGAGGAGGACATGCTTGACCTCGCGTTCGGCCTGGAGGCGACCTCCCGCCTTGGCTGCCAAATCGTCATGACGACGGCGCTGGATGGCCTGGTGGTCAAGCTTCCGGCCGCGACGCGCAACGCGCAGGGTTGAGGCGCGGCGCCATGCGTTTCCTCTGATGCGCATCGTCGCCGCGATGTCCGGCGGCGTGGACAGCAGCGTGGTGGCCGGGCTGCTGCAAGAGGCCGGGCACGAGGTCATCGGCGTCACCTTGCAGCTTTACGATCACGGCGCCGCCACAGGCCGCCGGGGGGCGTGCTGCGCCGGGCAGGACATCCACGATGCACGGGATGTGGCTGACCGCCTGGGCGTCCCGCATTACGTCATCGACGCGCAAGCCCGGTTCCGGAGCGCCGTCATCGACGATTTCGCCGACAGCTATGCCGCCGGGCAGACGCCGGTGCCCTGCGTCCGCTGCAACATGTCGGTGAAGTTCACGGACCTGCTGGCTCTGGCGCGCGACCTCGGCGCGGAAGCCATGGCGACCGGGCATTACGTAAGGCGCGTTGAGGGCGCCGGCGGGCCGGAACTGCACCGCGCCGCCGACCCCGCCCGCGACCAGAGCTGGTTCCTGTTCGCAACCACCCGCGATCAGCTTGCGTTCTCGCGCTTCCCGCTCGGCGATATGCCGGACAAGAACGAGGTGCGGGCGCATGCCGCCCGGCTCGGCCTCACGGTCGCCGCCAAGCCGGACAGCCAGGACATCTGCTTCGTGCCCCACGGGTCCTATGCCGATCTGGTGACCCGGCTGCGCCCGGACGCTAATGAGCCGGGCGACATCACCAGCCGGGACGGCCGGGTGCTGGGGCGGCATGCCGGTGTCGCGCGCTTTACCGTGGGGCAGCAGAAGGCTCTGGGCGCCGCGTCGTTCGACGCCGGAGAGCGCCAGGCCGTGCTGGCGGTGGACGCGGGCCGCCGCCGCATCGTGGTGGGACCGCGCACTGCGGGCAGCGACCACGTGCGCCTGTGCGAGGTCAACTGGCTGGTCGATCCGCCCTTGGCGCCCCTGCGCTGCACGGTGAAGCTGCGCGCGCGGGAAGCGCCGCATCCCGCAACGGTCGTCGCAACCGACACCGGCGCGCAAGTTCGGCTCGGCGCGCCGGCGCTGGCCGCTCCGGGCCAGGCCTGCGTGTTCTATGATGAAGGTCGCGTGCTCGGCGGCGGCTTCATCGAGCGGGATTGATGCAGGTCGATCGGATGCGCGCCGGGGTGAACGCCGCCCTGTTGACCGCGTGCACTATGATGAAGTGCTCGAAGAAGAAGCCCTCATGGCCGGCGATCAGCGTCTCCGCCAAGTTGTCGCCGGCCGTGAACAGGCTGAAGTGCCACACGAGCGACTCACCCTCGGGGGTGAAGGCAGGGAACTCGTAAAGCGTCCTGTCCGGGATCGGCGCCTCCATGTAGGCGATCCGCCGGATGTCCGCCTGGTGCAGGACAGCCATCGGGTAGGTGTTCCAGATGCCGATGTCGTGGGCGACGAGGTCGAACTTGGCGCCGGGGCTGAGGGTGCGGGCCAGCTTGTAGAGGATGTCCGACACGTCCTGGCCGGCGTAGGACGGGGGCGGTTCCGAGAGGCCAGAACCCGGCAAGTCCGGCGCCACGACCGTGAGGCGAAGCGCCAGCAGCGGCATGAGCTGGTGCCACTCGTATCAGCTCTGCCCGAAGCCATGCACCAGCAGAACGAGCGGCAACTCACTGTCGTCGATTGTGGCCACGCCGACCGCCCCAGTTTTCACTGTTCTGTCAACAAGCAGGGCGGGGCCAAGGCCATTGTCAACCGCTTCTGGACTGACCGGATCAGGATCGTTAAGGGGCACGGATCATGCCGAGAACAGGGCGCCCACGCGGCTTCGACAGAGACTTGGCCGTGCAACACGCAATGCAGCTGTTCTGGGCGCAGGGATACGGGGTGACCTCGCTGGCGCAGCTGAAGGCCGCGATGGGCGGCATAGCGCCTGCCAGCTTCTACGCGGTTTTCAAGTCGGAGGCGTTGTTCCGGGAGGTCGTCGATCGCTACCTTGCGATGCACGGCCAGGTGACGGCGCCTTTGTCTGACCCTGCCGTGCCGCCCCGCATGGCGGTCGAACAGAGCTTGCGTGCGCCCGCCCGGATGCAGACGGACGGCACTCACCCGCTCGGCTGCCTCGTCGTCCTGTCCACGAGCACATGTTTACCCGAGAGCCGGCACCTGCAGGCGATGCTCGCGACGGAGCGCCAGCGCAACCGGACTGGACTGCGTGCCTGCCTGCAACGCGCCATCGATGCGGGCGAACTCCGTCCCGACACCGATGCACAAGGCTTGGCCGCGGTTTTCGACGACTTCCTGACCGGCCTGTTGATCGAGGCCTGCGATGACGTTTCCCTGCCCGCGCTGGACGCCGGCGTCACTGAACTGATGCAGCTTTGAGATGCGCATACACGTCCCCGGCCATAGCTCCGGGTCGGCGAAATCCAGCGCTCTTTCACGCAGCCGTTCGACGAACGGATTGTTGCATCAAGCACATGACTGCTTGGTTGTCGGGCGCACGTCGGTCGGCTTACGACCAAAGTCTGCTCTTGATGTGATCCTGCCAACTTCCGATAGCGGATACAGGCAATCCTGCCCCGGCGCGGCCATAAGCTGTCCTGATTACGCATAAACCTCAGCCAGTTTCAGGAGCTGGTAGGGCATGGGTGCG
>CAXSHI010000077.1:0-20045 GCA_964236755.1 uncultured Acetobacteraceae bacterium | reverse complement strand
CCTCCAGCGCGAAGTCGATCATCATGATCGCGTTCTTCTTGACGATGCCCATCAGGAGCACGATGCCGACCAGCGCCACCAGCGACAGGTCCTGCCCGGCGAACCACAGCGCCAGCAGCGCGCCGATGCCGGCCGACGGCAGCGTGGACAGGATGGTGACCGGGTGGATCGTGCTCTCGTACAGCACGCCGAGCACGATGTAGATCACCACGACCGCGGCCAGGATCAGCCACGGCTCGCTCACGAGGCTCGCCTGGAACTCCGCCGCGTCGCCGGAGTAGCTGCCGACGACCGTGGAGGGCAGGCCCATCTCCCCTTCCGCCTGCGCCACCGCGGCGACGGCGTGGCTGAGGCTCGACCCCGGCGCCAGGTTGAAGCTGATGGTCGTGGAGGGGAACTGGCTCTGGTGCGTGACCGCGAGCGGCGCCGTGCCGCGGGTGATGGCGGCGATGGCCGAAAGCGGCACCTGCGAGCCGTTCAGCCCCGGCACCCGCAGCCGGTCGAGCGAGTGCGGGTCGGCCTGCCACTCGGGATCGGCCTCAAGCACCACGCGGTACTGGTTGGCCTGGCTGAAGATCGTGCTGATCTGCCGCTGGCCGAAAGCGTCGTACAGCGTGTCCTGCACCTCCTGCATCGTCACGCCCAGCCGCATGGCCGCGTCGCGGTCCACCTGGATGCGGGTGGCGAAACCCTCGGTCTGCTGGTCGCTGGCGACATCCTGCAGGTCCGTCATGGTGCGCAGCCGGCCGAGCAGCCGCGGCGCCCAGGTGGCCAGCTCGTCCGCGTCGGTGTCGATCAGGGTGTACTGGAACTGGGTGCGGCTGATGCGCGTGCCGATCTGGATGTCCTGCACCGCCTGCATGAACACCGACATGCCCGGCACGCCCCCCATTGCCTCCTGCAATCGCGCGATCACCGCGGGCGCCGGGTCGCGCTCCCGACGCAGCTTCAAGGCGATGGTCAGCCGCCCGGTGTTGGGCGTCGCGTTGATGGTGCCGGCGCCGACGAACGACACCACGCCGGCCACCGCCGGGTCGCGCCGCGCCACCTCCGCAAGCTGCGTCTGCAAGCCCGACATGCGCGGCACGGAGGCGCTCTGCGAGGCTTCCGTCACCGCGACGATGACGCCGGTGTCCTGCTGCGGCAGGAAACCCTTCGGCGTCAGCACATACAGCAGGACCGTGCCGCCCAGCGTGCCCACCGCCACCAGCAGCACGAGGCCCTGCCAGCGCAGCGCCACCGCAAGCGTGCGCCCATAGCCCCGGGTCAGGCGGACGAAGCCGTGCTCGAACCATCCCGTGAGCCAGTTCGGCTTCGCGTTCGCCCGCAGCAGCCGCCCGCACATCATGGGCGTGAGCGTGAGCGACACGGCGGCGGAGACGATGACCGACGTGCTGAGCACCACCGCGAACTCGTTGAACAGCCGGCCTACCACGCCGGTCATGAACAGCAGCGGGATGAACACGGCGACGAGGCTCACAGTCAGCGACACGATGGTGAAGCCGATCTGCGCGGCGCCGCGGTAGGCGGCTTCCAGAGGCGGCAACCCGTCCTCGATGAAGCGGACGACGTTCTCGATCATCACGATGGCGTCGTCCACCACGAAGCCAGTCGCGACGGTCAGCGCCATGAGCGACAGGTTGTCGAGGCTGTAGCCGCACAGCGCCATCACCCCGAAGGTGCCGATCAGCGACAGCGGGAGCGCGATGGCCGGGATCAGCGTGGCCCGCGCGCTGCGCAGGAACAGGAAGATCACGAACACGACGAGGCCGATGGACAGCATCAGGGTGAACTGCACGTCGTTCACCGAAGCGCGGATGGTCTCGGTCCGGTCCACCACAACCGCCATCGCCATCGCGGCCGGGATCGCGCGCTGCAAGCCCGGCAGCGCCTCCTTCACCGCCGCCACCGTGGACACGATGTTGGCGCCGGGCTGCCGCTGGATGTCGAGCACGACGGCGGGGTTGCCGTTGAACCAGCCGGCCACCCGGTCGTTCTCCACGCCGGCCACCACCGTGCCCACGTCGGAGAGCCGGACCGGCGAGGCGTTCTTGTAGGCGATCACCAGGTCCTTGTAGGCCGCGGGCGTCACGAGCTGGTCGTTGGCGCCCAGCGCATAGGCCTGGCGCGGCCCGTCGAATCCGCCCTTGGCGCCGTTCACGTTGGCCGACGCCACCGCGGTGCGCACGTCCTCCATCGACAGGCCGTAGGCCGCGACGCGCGCCGGATCGACCCGCACCCGCACCGCCGGGCGCAGGCCGCCCTGCACCGTGACCTTGCCCACGCCGTCGATCTGGCTGAGCTTCGGCTGCAAGAGCGTGTCGGCGGCGTCGCTGATGCGGTCGATGGAGATGCTGTCCGACGTCAGCGCGAGCGACAGGATCGGCGCGTCGGCCGGGTTTACCTTGGCGTAAATCGGGGGATAGGGCAGGCTGACCGGCAGCGTGCCGGCCGCCGCGTTGATCGCCGCCTGCACGTCCTGCGCCGCGCTGTCCAGCTTGCGGCTCAGGTTGAACTGCAGGGTGATCTGGCTGGTGCCTTCGCTGCTGGTGCTGGTCATGCTCGACAGGCCCGTGATCTGCCCGAACTGCCGCTCCAGCGACGCGGTGATCAGCGTCGCCACTGTATCGGGCCCCGCGCCCGGCAACTGCGTCGTCACCTGGATCGTCGGGAAATCGACCGTCGGCAGCGCCGCCACCGGCAGCGTCCGGTAGCCCAGCACGCCCCCCAGCAGCACGGCCACCGCCAGCAGGCAGGTCGCGACCGGACGGGCGATGAAGGGGGCGGAAATGTTCATGCGATGGGCACGCCGTCAGCCCTGCCCAGCTGCTGCCTGCGTCGCTGCCGTCTCGCTGTCCAGCGCGCGGACCCGCGCCGTCGAGGGCCGGCCAGCGATCCGGGCGACGTAGGCCATGATGTCGGCCTGCTCCGGCACCAGCTTGAACCGCGTGGTCCAGTCCAGGGCAGTGCCCCACAGCACATCCGCGGCAGAGAACCGATCTCTGAGCAGATAGGGTCCGCGGCCGAGTTGGCTGGTCAGCGTGCCGAGCATCGTGTCGAAATCGCCGTAGGGCGACATGGCCGTGCGCCCCGCGTCCCGTTGCATCGCCCGGTCCACCACCGCCGGCTCGAAGGCCGAACCGAAGAAGAACAGCCAGCGCAAGTACGGCCCGCGCAGCGGGTCGCCGATGGGCGGCGCCAGGCCGGCCGCCGGGAAGGCGTCGGCGAGATAAAGGCAGATCGCGCCCTGCTCCGTCACCAGCGCGCCGTCGTGCACGATGGCCGGCACCTTGCCCATCGGGTTGATCGCCAGGTAGGCGGGCTGGCGATGCTCCCCGGCCTGCATGTTGAGCGCATGCAGCCGATGGTCCGCGCCCAGCTCGTCAAGCAGGATGCGAATGCCCAGCGACCGCGTGTTGGGCGAGTGATACAGGGTCAGATCGGTACCCATGGTCCCCTCCGTCAAGAACTCGACCGGCCGCGCCGCTGCGCCATGCCCGGCGCCCCACGCTCCTTCGGCACGGCGTCTGGGGCGTTGCCGTCCGGGCCGGCCAGCGCGACCTTGCCGCCGTCCGTCAGCCGTTGCGCGCCATCGACCACGATCTGCTCGCCGGAGCGCAGGCCGTCGGCCACCACGCTCACCTGGTCGTCCTCGTGCCCGACCGTCACCGTCCGCCGCTGCGCCACTTGGCCCTGCGCGATCACGAACACGAAGGCGCCGCGGGGGCCGCGCTGCACGGCGGCGGTCGGCACCGTGACCACGCTGCGCTGCGTTTCGGCCAGCATGCGCACGTTCACGAAGCCGCCGGGCCACAGCAGCAGCTTGTCGTTGGGGAAAGTCGCCTTGAGCTTGATCGTGCCCGTGGCGGGATCGACCTGGTTGTCCAGCACGGCAAGCTGGCCGCGGTCCAGGGGATCGGCCGTCCCGCCGCCCTGCTTGAGCGCCAGCACCTCCGGCATGCCGTCCTGCATCGCGCTCGCCACCGTCGGCAGCGCCTGCTGCGGTAGGGTGAACACGACCGAGATCGGCTTCAGCTGCGTGATCACCGTGAGCGGCACGGTGTCGGTGGGCCGGGCGATGTTGCCGCTGTCCACTTGGCGCAGCCCGATCCGCCCGTCGATAGGGGCTTTGATTTCGGTGTAGCTGAGCTGGGTGCGCGCCGTGTCGATCTGCGCCTGGTCGCCGCGCACCTGCGCTTCCAGCTGCGCGGCCTGGGCACGGGCGGTGTCCACCTGTTGCCCGCTGCTGTAGTTGTGGGCGGCAAGCTTCGCGTAGCGCCCGACATCCAAGCGGGCGTTGGCCAGGCTCGCCTCGTCCTGCTGCTTCTTCGCCACCGCGGAGTCGAGGCTCGCCTGATAGGGCCGCGGGTCGATGCGGGCCAGCAGGTCGCCGGCGCGCACGTCCTGCCCCTCGCGGAACCGCACCTCGACCAGCGGCCCTTCGACCATCGGACGGACGGACACCAGGTTGAACGCCTGCACCGTGCCGAGGCCGTCGAGATAGACCGGCACGTCCCGCGTCTCGCTCCGGGCGGTCAGCACCGGGATCGGCGCGGCCTCTTCCCCGGCGCCGCCGCGCCGGCGCCCGCCGGATGCGCTGGCGTGCTCCGTCGCCGCCGGGCGGAACCAATAGTAGTACCCGGTGCCGCCGGCCGCCCCCAGCAGAAGCAGGATCAGCAGGATGCGCTTCATGACCCGGTTCCCAGGGATGCCGCCGAGGCTTGCGACCAGCCGCCGCCCAGCGCCTTGTAGACGTTCACCAGCGCCTGGAACTGCGCCAGCCGAATTTGGGTCAGCAGGTCCAGGTCGTTGTAGAGCGTGACCTGCGTGTTGAGCGAGGTGATGATGTCGATGGTTCCCGCCTGGAGCTGCGCCCGCGCGATGTCGGCCGAGCGTTGCGCCACCGCGATGGCCTGGCGCTCCAGCCGCTCCTGCTCCGTCGTGTAGCGCAGCGCCGTCAATGATTGTTCTACGTCCGTGAAGCTCTGCAGCACCGCCCGGCGATAATCTGCCAGCAGCTCGTCGTAGCGGCCCTTGGCCTGGTCGAGCTGCCCGCGGCGCAGCCCGTTGTCAAAGATGGTCTGCGTGAGGTTGCCGGCAAGCTGCGCCACCAGGGTGCCCGGACCCGTGATGGCCGTCAGCACCGTGCTGGTCAGCCCGCCCGAGGCGGTGAGCTGCACGCTTGGGAAGAACGCGGCGCGGGCGGCGCGGATGTTGGCGTTCTCCGCCTGGAGCTGCGCCTCCGCGTTGGCCACGTCCGGGCGCCGCGCCAGCAGCTCGCTCGGCAGGCCCGGGGCGACCAGCGGCAACGGCAGCTTCTCCAACGACCCGCCCTGGATCGCCTGCCGCTCCGGCGGCACCCCGGTCAGGATGCCGAGCGCGATCCGCTGCTGCTCGATCTGGTTGCGCAGGCTCGGCAGCGACGCGCGCTGCCCGGCCACCAGCGCCTCCTGCTGCGACACGTCGAGCGCGTTGGAGGTGCCGACCGTGAGCCGCGCCCGGAAGGCGCCCAGGATGCGCTCCGCGTCGCGCAGGTTGCGCAGGGCGACGCCCAGCCGGTCCTGCGCAGCGAGCACCTGGAAATAGGTGGTGGCGACGGAGGTCACGACGTTGAGCGCGACCGTCACCTGGTCGAACCGGGTCGCGACCGCGCTGGCCTGCGACGCCTGCGCCAAGGCGCGGTTGCGGCCCCAGAAATCCAGGTCGTAGGACACCTGCAGCGCCCCGGTATAGGCTCGGCTGTCGAAATAGCGCCGGCTCGATCCCGAACGCGGGATGACCCCGCCGGTGACGGGGTCGATGCCGAAGCCCGACGAGCCGCCGCCGCTCCCGGTGATGCCGGTGCGGCGGTAGCTGTCGCTGGCGGTGGCGTCGACCGTCGGCAGCAGCGGCGCGCCGCTGATCCGCACCTGGGCATCCGCCTGCGCGATGCGGGCCGCCGCGGCCGCGAGGTCATTGTTGTAGGCCCGGGCGCTGGCGATCAGCCCGTCCAGCTCCGGGGAACGGAAGTTGCGCCACCACTCCTCCGGCGGCCAGGCAGCGGCGGCCGTGTCCGCCGTCGCGCGGAACGCCGGCGGCACGTCGAGCGCCGGCCGCTGGTAGAACGGCCCCAGGCTGCACCCGGCCAGCGCCCCCGGCATCAGCGCCGCGCAGACGAGCAGCGCCGCGGACGTCAGCATGGACGCCGGCGCCAGCGATGCGCCGGCCCGCCCTGCATGGCCCCACATCACCGCGGGCCTGAGTTCTGCGTGGTCTCGGCGAGCTTCGCGCGGCCCTCTGGCGACAAGGTGCCGATGGCGGTCAGCAGGCTGTCGCCGAACCGGCCGGACGTTTCGGCCCAGCGGGCCTGGTAGGCGGACATCCGCTCGTGAACCGCGTTCTCGTCGTACGGGTTCTGCGCGATGCTGCGGGCGAGGTCGGCGCGCGCCTCGACCATGCGGCGCCGGGCGGTGTCGAACCAGGGCCGCTCGTGGTCCAGCACGGCGCGGAACCGGGCGGCGTCGGCCGACGGCAGGTCGCGCGCCATGCGCTCGGCCGCGCCCGCAAGGCCCGGCGGACCCGGCGACCCCGCGGCCATGCGGGCACCGATGAGCGCCGCGGCGAACAGGTTGCCGGCAATCGACAGCCACAGCACGCGGGTCCGCCAGGGATCGCGCAGGACCAGCATCACAGGGCCGCGTCGATCGCAATGGCCTGCACCGCCGCGAACAGGTCGGGCTGCTCAGCATCGAGGCTGGCCGAACCCAGGTAGAACCCGGCCAGCGCGCAGGCCGTCAGCACGCCGCCCAGCGCGCCCCGACGTAGCATCGGCCGCGCCGGCTCCATCCGGCAGGCCGCGAACCTCTGCCCGAGCCGGCCTTGTAGGCTGGCCAGCAGCGCAGGGTCGGCCGCCGGCACGTCCTCCTGGGCGAGCGCGTCGGCCATGACCCGCCGCGCCATGGGGCAGCGCCGCAGGAGCGACAAGGCCGCCGCCCGCTCGGCCGCCGGCCAGGCCGCCAGCTCGGTCCCATGGACGCGCAGGTCCCAATCGAGGCGGCGGGGCGTCATCCCCATCATCCGTCCCGCGCCTCCAGATAAGCGCGCAGGACCTTGCGGCCCCGGTGCAGCAAACCCTCTAGCGCCCGGGTGGACACCTTCAAGGCGCGCGCCGCGTCCTGTCCGGACCAGCCTTGGTCGTAGGTGAGGGCGAGCGCCGCGCGCTGCCGGTCGGGCAGGGTGGCGATGGCGTCGGCCAGCATCCGGTTGCGCTGCTGAACCGCGATCACCGCGTCGGCCATCGGCGCGGCGTCATGCAGGTCGTCCGGCACGGCGACGCTGGGGCGCGCGGCGCGCACCCGGTCGATCGCGGCGTTCACCGCGATGCGGTGCAGCCATGTCGCCACGGCGCCCTGCTTCGGGTCGTAGGACCGCGCCCGGGTCCAGGCGCGCAGCAGGGCGTCCTGGGCCACGTCCTCCGCTGCCGCTGGGTCGCCCAGCACGCGCAGCGCCGCCCGGCGCAGCCGCAGCAGGTAGCGCGCCGCCAGCGCGTCGAACGCCGCGCGGTCGCCCTCGGCGGTGAGCGCCATCAGGGCCTGGTCGGAGGGCGGGGAAGGGTCGGCAGTCATGCGCACGGGCCTGTCAACATCGGGGATGATACGGCAGCGCGCATCTGGCCCCATGCCAGCCGGGAAACGGTCAGCGTGCGGCCAGGATGCGCTCGGCGAGCTTGAGATGGGGGCGGTCGATCATTTTGCCATCGAGGGCAAACACCCCCGCGCCTGGGTGGGCCGCGAAGCCGGCGCACACCTGCTCCGCCCAGGCGACCCGCTCCGGGCTTGGGATGAAGGCCGCGGCCGTGGCGGCGAGCTGGCCCGGGTGGATGCAGAGCTTGCCGGCGAACCCGTCCGCCGCCGCCTGCTGCGCCTCCGCTTCCAGCCCGGCGGGGTCGCGCGGATCGGGCCACGGCGTGTCCAGCGCCGCGACGCCGGCGGCACCCGCCGCCAGCAGCGTCATGGCGCGGGCGGCGGCCACCGGCCCGGCGTAGGCGTGCCCGGGTCCGCGCGGAGCGATGCCCCCCCGCGGAGCGATGCCAAGATCCGCCGAAAGGTCCTCCGCCCCGAAGCACAGCGCCAGCAGCCGGGCCGGCGCGCCCCGGTAGTCCATCTGCGCGAGCGAGGCCGCGGTTTCCGTCACCAGGGCCAGCACGCCGACGCTGCCGCCCGGCAGGCCGTGCGCCGTTTCCAGCGCCTCCAGGTGGTGGTCGAGGGCGAGCAGGTCGTCCGGCCCGGTGCATTTCGGCAGCAGGATCGCCGCCGGGCGGTGCGGCACGACGGCGGCGAGGTCCAGGAGGTACCATGGCGTGCCGCGCGGGTTGATCCGCACCACGACGCCCGGCCGCGACACGCCGGGCAGCAGCGCCGCCACCAGGGCGCGGGCCGCGTCCTTGCCCGGCGGCGCCACGCTGTCCTCCAGGTCCAGGATCACGCCGTCGGCATCGGACACCAACGCCTTGTCGGCCTTGCGCGCGCTGTCGCCGGGGGCGAACAGCAGGTTGCGCAGCTTGAACGAATGAGGCACCGCACTGGCTCCGATCATATGCATGGTCCCCGGCGTATGGTCCTTGGCGCATAGTCCCTGGAACAATCTTGCGCCGCTGGCCCCGATATGCAAAGCAGCACCTCAAGGAATGCATAACGTGGGGAGACGGGCGGGGTGCCGGGCACCATTCTTGAGACGTCGGGCATGACGCGCGAGTTCCGCGGCTTCATTGCCGTGAACAGCGTCGATCTGCGCGTGCAAGAAGGCACCATCCACGCCCTGATCGGCCCGAACGGCGCCGGCAAGACAACCTGCTTCAACCTGCTGACCAAGTTCCTGGCGCCCACCAGCGGCACCATCAGCTTCGGGGGGCGCGACATCACGGGGATGAAGGCCGCCGCGGTCGCGCGGCTGGGCCTGGTGCGCTCCTTCCAGATCTCGGCGGTGTTCCCGCATCTGAGCGCGTTGGAAAATGTCAGGCTGGCGCTGCAGCGGGTCCGCGGCAACAGCTTCGACTTCTGGAACCCGGAATCCCTGCTGCACCGATACGACGACCGCGCCCGCGCCCTCCTGGCCGATGTCGGGCTGGAGGGCTACGAGGCGGAGCCGGCGGCCCTGCTGTCCTACGGCCGCAAGCGCGCGCTGGAGATCGCGACGACCTTGGCGCTGGAGCCGACCATGCTGCTGCTGGACGAGCCGACGGCGGGCATGACGCATGAGGACGTGGACCGCATCGTGGCGCTGATCCGCCGCATCCGCGCCGGGCGCACGATCCTGATGGTCGAGCACAACCTGAGCGTCGTGGAAGGCCTGTGCGACACCATCACCGTGCTGGCGCGCGGGCAGGTGCTGGCAGAGGGCGACTACGCGAGCGTCAGCCGGAACCCCGACGTCGTCACCGCCTACCTGGGGTCGCCCGATGCTTGACGCGCCCCATGCTTGACGCAGTGGTCCCGGTTGACCCTAGGCTGCCGGAGCCGATGCTGCGGGTGGCGGGCCTCAATTCCTGGTACGGCGAGAGCCACATCCTGCACGGCGTCGACTTCGACGTGGCCGAGGGGGAGGTCGTGACCCTGCTGGGCCGCAACGGCGCCGGCAAGACGACCACGATGAAGAGCATCATGGGCCTCGTGCCCCGGCGCGAGGGCAGCATCCGCTTCAAGGGCGCCGAGACCGCGGCGATGCGCCCGGACGGCATCGCCCGCGCCGGCATCGGCTTCTGCCCGGAGGAGCGCGGCATCTTCGCCAGCCTGAACGTGACGGAGAACCTGATGCTGCCGCCGCAGATCGCGCCGGGTGGCATGAGCGTGGCCGAGATCTACACCCTGTTCCCGAACCTCAAGGAGCGCGCCGGCAGCCAGGGCACCAAGCTGTCGGGCGGCGAGCAGCAGATGCTCGCCATCGGCCGCATCCTGCGCACCGGCGCGCGCCTGCTGCTGCTGGACGAGCCGACGGAGGGCCTGGCCCCGGTGATCGTGCAGCAGATCGGCCGCACCATCCGGGAGATCAAGGCGCGCGGCTTCACCGTGCTGCTGGTCGAGCAGAACTTCCGCTTCGCCGCGACGGTGGCCGACCGGCACTACGTGATGGAGCACGGCCGGGTGATCGACATGATCCCGAACAGCGAGCTGTCGGCCAACATGGGCAAGCTGCATGAGTACTTGGGTGTTTAGGAGCGTGGGGTGTTCAAGAGCATGGGCGCGTTGCAACCTTTGTCCGTGATGGGAGCGCCCCGATGATCCGGCGCCGCACCCTGCTCGCCGCCGCGTCCGCCGTCGCCGCGGCGCCCCTGGCCCGGCCGGCCCGCGCGCAGTCGGGCGCGATCAAGATCGGCGTGCTGAACGACCAGTCCGGCGTTTACCGGGACATCAGCGGTCCCACTTCGGTCGCCTGCGTGCGCCAGGCGGTCGAAGAGTTCGGCGCCCGCGGCATCCCGGTCGAGGTGCTGGTCGGCGACCACCAGAACAAGCCCGACATCGGCGCCGGCATCGCCCGGCAGTGGATTGACCGGGACGGCGTCGATATGATCATCGACGTGGCGAACTCCGGCGTGGCGCTGGCGATCAACGGCGTGTGCCGGGAGAAGGACCGGGTTTATATCAACTCGACGGGCGCCACCGCGGACCTCACGGGGCCGGCCTGCGCGGCCACGACGGTCCACTGGACCTACGACACCTGGATGCTGGCGCACTCCACCGGGGCGGCGATGGTGCGGGCGGGCGGCGACACCTGGTTCTTCATCACCGCCGACTACGCCTTCGGCACGGCGCTGGAGCGGGACACCACGGCCTTCGTCAAGCAGGCCGGCGGCAAGGTGCTGGGCAGCGTGCGGCATCCGTTCCCGGGCAACACCGACTACAGCTCCTTCCTGCTGCAGGCGCAGGCGTCGCGCGCCAGGGTCGTCGGCATTTGCAACGCCGGCACCGACACGGTGAACACCATCAAGCAGGCGGCCGAGTTCGGCCTCGCCCGGTCGGGCGTGAAGCTCGCGGGCCTGCTGGTGTTCCTCAACGACGTGCACGCGCTGGGGCTTGAGGCGGCGCAGGGCCTGGTGCTGACGGAAAGCTTCTACTGGGACCTCAACGACCGCACCCGGGCCTTCACCAAGCGCGTGCTGCCGAAGACCGGCGGCATCCACCCTGCCATGTCGCACGCCGGCTGCTACGCGGGCGCGCTGCACTACCTCAAGGCGGTGGCGGACATGGGCGCTGCCGCGGCGAAGCAGAGCGGCGGCGCCACCGTCGCCCGCATGAAGGCGATGCCGACCGACGACGATGCGTTCGGCGCCGGGTCGATCCGTGCCGACGGGCGCAAAATCCATCCGGTGTACTTGTTCGAGGTGAAGACGCCCGGCGAAAGCAAGGCGCCCTGGGACTACTACAAGCTGATCGCCACCACGCCCGCCGAGCAGGCCTTCCGGCCGCTCGGCGAAGGCGGCTGCCCCTTGGTGCCCGTATGACTCCCCTGAACCGCCGCACCCTGCTCGCCGCCGCCGCCGCCGCGCCCCTGGTCAGGCCGGCCCGGGCGCAGGGCAAGCCGATCCGCATCGGCGTGATGAACGACGGGTCCGGCCCCTACCGGGACATCGCCGGCCTGGCGTCGGCTGCCGCCGTGCGGCTGGCCGTGCAGGAGATGGCCGGCTCCGTGGGCGCGGAGGTGCTGTACGCGGACCACCAGAACAAGCCGGACGTGGGCGCGGGCATCGCCCGCCAATGGTTCGACCGCGACGCCGTCGATCTGATCATGGACGTGAACACCAGCTCGGTCGCGCTCGCCGTGAACCAGGTCTGCAAGGAGAAGGACCGCGCCTACGTCAACACCGGCGCCGCGACCGCCGACCTGACGGGGCCGCAGTGCACGCCGGTGACGGTGCACTGGTCCTACGACACCTGGATGCTGGCGCGCTCCACGGGGGGTGCCGTCGCACAGGCGGGCGGGGACAGCTGGTACTTCCTGACCGCGGACTACGTGTTCGGCCAGCAGCTCCAGCGCGACACCACGGGCTTCGTCACGCGGAGCGGCGGCAAGGTGCTCGGCGCGTCGGCGTACCCCTTCCCGGGCACGACCGATTTCAGCTCCTTCCTGCTTTCCGCCCAGGCAAGCGGCGCCAAGGTACTGGGCCTCGCCAACGCCGGCACCGACACGGTCAACTGCATCAAGCAGGCGGCGGAGTTCGGGCTGACCCGGCAGATGAAGATCGCGGCCCTGCTGATGTACGTCTCCGACGTGCACGGCCTCGGCCTGGAGACGGCGCAGGGCCTGTACATGACGGAGTCGTTCTACTGGGACCTCAACGACCGCACCCGCGCCTTCAGCGAGCGGTTCCGCGCGGTGTATCCCACGGCGCGCCCGAACATGGACAACGCCGGCTGCTACGCCGGGGCGCTGCACTACCTCAAGGCCGTGAAGGACATGGGCGTGGCGGCGGCGCAGGCCAGCGGCGCAGCCGCGGTCGCCCGGATGAAGGCCATGCCGACGATGGACGACGCCTTCGGCGCCGCCCAGATCCGTGCGGACGGGCTGGCGGTGTTCCCGACCTACCTGTTCCAGGTCAAGACGCCGGCCGAAAGCCGGGGACCCTGGGACTATCTCAAGGTCGTCGTCACGACGCCCGCCGACCAGGCCTGGAAGCCGCTTGCCGAGGGCAAGTGCCCGCTGGTGCCCACGTGATCAGCATCTTCGGCGTCCCCGGCCCGCTGCTGTTCGGCCAGCTGTCGCTCGGGCTGATCAACGGGGCGTTCTATGCGCTGCTGTCGCTGGGCCTTGCCGTGATCTTCGGCATGCTGAACATCATCAACTTCGCCCACGGCGCGCTGTTCATGCTGGGCGCGTTCGCGGCGTGGATGATGCTGATGCCGAACACCTGGCTCGCGATGATCTCGCCCGGCCTTTCGGTGCCGGACTGGCTCGCGATCGGCTACTGGCCGGCGCTGATCGTGGCGCCGCTCCTCGTCGGCGCGTTCGGGCTGCTGCTGGAGCGGACGGTGATCCGCCGCCTGTACAAGCTCGACCACCTGTACGGCCTGCTGCTCACCTTCGGCATGGCGCTGATTATCGAGGGCCTGGCGCGCAACGCCTTCGGCAGCTCCGGCATGCCGTACCGCATCCCGCAGGCGCTGTCCGGCCCGGTGGACCTCGGCTTCATGTTCATGCCGCGATACCGGCTGTGGGTCGTGGTCGCCGCGGCCGGCATGTGCCTGCTCACCTGGTTCGTGATCGAGCGCACCCAGCTCGGCGCCCGCCTCCGCGCGGCGACCGAGAACCCGGACCTGGTGCAGGCCTTCGGCGTGAACGTGCCGCGGATGATCAGCCTGACCTACGCGGGCGGCGTGGCGCTCGCGGCGTTCGCCGGCGTGCTGGCGGCGCCGATCTACTCGGTGAACCCGAACATGGGGTCCAACTTCATCATCACCGTGTTCGCCGTCGTGGTGATCGGCGGCATGGGCAGCATCCTCGGCAGCATCGTCACCGGCTTCGGCCTCGGCATCGTCGAGGGCCTCACGAAGGTGTTCTACCCGCAAGGCTCGGCGACGGTCATCTTCGTGGTCATGGTCATCGTCCTCCTGGCCCGGCCGGCCGGGCTGTTCGGAAAGGCGGCGTAGCATGGGCGTCACCACGGTCCTGCCGCGGACGGCGGCCCCGCGCCCGTTCAGCATCCTGGGGTTCAGCAGCGCGCAGGCCGTCGCGTTCCTGCTGCTGCTGGCCGTGATCGTGCTGGCACCGTTCGGGATCTACCCGGTGTTCCTGATGAAGGTGCTGTGCTTTGCGCTGTTCGCCTGCGCCTTCAACCTGCTGATCGGCTTCGTGGGCCTGCTGAGCTTCGGCCACGCCGCCTATTTCGGCATGGGCAGCTACATAACCGCCTGGACCGCCAAGACCTGGGGATTGACGCCGGAGATCGCCATCCTGCTCGGCGGCCTGACCGGCGGCGCGCTCGGCTGCGTGTTCGGGACGCTCGCCATCCGGCGGCAAGGGCTGTACTTCGCCATGATCACCCTGGCGCTGGCGCAGATGAACTACTTCTTCTGCCTGCAGGCGCCGTTCACCGGGGGCGAGGACGGCATCCAGCAGGTGCCGCGCGGCAACCTGTTCGGCCTGATCTCGCTCCGCAGCGACCTGGCGATGTACGCCGTCGTCGCCGTCGTGTTCCTGCTGTTCTTCCTGCTGATCCACCGCGTCGTGCATTCGCCGTTCGGCCAGGTGCTGAAGGCGATCCGCGAGAACGAGCCGCGGGCGACCTCGCTCGGCTACCGCACGGACGACTACAAGCTGATCGCCTTCGTGCTCAGCACCTTCATCGCCGGCATCGCGGGCGGCACCAAGGCGCTGGTGTTCGGCATCGCGACGCTCACCGACGTGAACTACGCCCAGTCCGGGGAGGTCGTGCTGATGAACCTGCTGGGCGGCATGGGCACCATTTTCGGCCCCGTGGTCGGCGCGGGCATCATCCAATGGACGGAGAACGCGCTCGCCGGCTACGGCTCCTGGGTCACGGTGACGCAGGGCGTCATCTTCGTCGCCTGCGTGCTGATGTTCCGCCGCGGCGTGGTGGGGGAGATCGCGGCGCTGATCAAGCGGCCGCTTTAGCCCTCGCCACGCCCCATGGCTGGGACGCGGGCCTGATTAGGCAGCCGGCCCTACTCCTGCTATGCTGCACTGCACCATGGAGGTGTCATGCCATTGATCCCCCGCGTGCAGCCTGGCCGCTTCCACGTCGAGAACCTGTTCCGCCCCGAGTCCGTCGCCATCGTCGGCGCGGGCACCGAGCTGGGCGGGACCGCCATGCAGAACATGCTCGCCGCCGGGTTCCGTGGCGCGGTGCTGCCGGTGGGGGAGGGGCTGAGTGCGGTCGGCGGCGTGCTGGCCTATCCGGACATCGCCGCGTTGCCGGTGGCGCCCAGCCTGGGCGTGATCGCGACCGATCCGGACGGCGTGGCCCCGGCGCTGCTGGCGCTCGCGGCGCGGGGCACGTTCGCCGCCGTCTGCCTGACCCCGGCGCCTGGCCTGCTCGCGGCCGGGCGCGCGGCCGGGGTGCGGGTGCTCGGGCCGTCCTCCTTCGGGATCGCTGTCCCGGCGCTCGGCCTCAACGCCTCCACCGCGCATGTGCAGCCGCAGCCCGGCCGGGTGGCGCTCATCTCGCAATCCGCGTCGCTGTGCCGGGCGGTGCTGGACTGGGCGGAGCCGAACGGCGTCGGCTTCAGCCACGTGGTCGGCATCGGCGGCAACGCCGACATCGGTTTCGGCCTGGTGCTCGACTGGCTGTCGCGCGACCCCGGCACCGGCGCGATCCTGCTCGACATCCGCGGCATCAAGGATCGCCGGGGCTTCATGTCTGCCGCGCGGGCCGCGGCGCGGCTGCGCCCTGTCGTCGCGATCCATCCCGGCGGGCGCCTGCAGGACCCGACGGGGCGGGAGGACGCGGTGTTCGACGCCGCCCTGCGCCGCGCCGGCGTGATCCGGGTGCGGCGCCTGGCGGATCTGCTGGCCGCGGCCGAGACGCTGACCCGCGCCCGCCCGCCCCGCAACGAAGCGGTCGCGGTCGTCACCAACGCGATCGCCCCGGGCCAGATGGCGGCCGACACCGCGTTCACGCTCGGACTCCCGCTTGCGCGCCTCAGCGCGCCCACGCGGGAAGTGCTGGGCCTGACGCTGCCGCCGGTGCCGGCCGGGGCGGCGCTGGTCTGGACCGGCCCGGCGCAGCCCATCCGCCTGGCCGAGGCGGCGTCCATGCTGTCGGCCGTGCCGGAGGTCGGCGGCGTCGTCGTGGTGATGGCGCCGTCTGGCCTGGCCGACGCCGCGGGGATCGCGGCGCTTGCGGCCTGCGCGCCGGGCATGAAGGTGCCGCTGCTCGCCTGCGTGCTCGGCGAGACGACCGGCGCCGGGCACCGCCGCAGCCTGGCCGCCGCCGGGGTGCCGGCGTTCGCCTCCCCGGAGCAGGCCATGCGCGGCTTCGGGCAGCTTGTGGAGCAGCGCCGCGCCCGCGCCAGCGCCCGCGAGCTGCCGCCCAGCACGGTGCTGAGCCTCGCGCCCGACCGCGCCGCGGTGCGCGCGCTGTTCGGGGCCGTGCGCCGGGACGGCCGCATGGGCCTCCTGCAGGATGAGGCGCTGGCGGCGCTGTCCGCCTACGGCATCCCCGTGGTGCCCAGCCGGCCCGCGCTGTCGGCGGACGACGCGGGCGACGCCGCAGGGATGCTCGGCTTTCCCGCCGTGCTCAAGTTGCGCCGCAGCGCCCAGCCCCGGGCCGGCGGCCCCGGCGGCGTGACCCTCGACCTGCATGACGCCGCCGCGGTGCGGGCGGCGGCGATGCGGCTCGACCGCCGCCGCGAGCGCATCGGGACCGAGGGCCTGGCCGAGGGCTTCCTGGTGCAGCGCCAGGTGGGCCGCGCCCGCGAGCTTCGGGTCAGCGTGTCGGACGACCCGATGTTCGGCCCGGCCATCGGCTTCGGCGGGGGCGGCAGCGCCGCCGAGGCGGTGGGCGACATGGTCTTCGACCTGCCGCCGCTCAACCTCGCCCTGGCCCATGGCCTGATCGCCCGCACCCGCGCGGCGCGCGGGCTGGACGAATCGCACGAGCAGCCGGCCGCCGACCGGGACGCCGTGGCTGACGCCCTGGTCCGCATCAGCCAGCTCGTCCTCGATTTCCCGGAGATCGCCGAGGTCGAGCTGAACCCGGTGTTCGCCGACGCATCCGGCGTCTCGGTCGCCGACGCCTGGATCGCGCTGCGCCCGCCGGGCGACATGGCCCGGCTCGCCATCGCGCCCTACCCGGCGGAACTCGCGGAGCATTGGGCTGCCGGCCCCGAGGCCGTGTTGATCCGCCCGATCCGCCCGGAGGACGCAGCGGCGCACGCCGCCCTGTTCGCCCGCCTGTCGCCCGAGGACATCCGCTACCGCTTCTTCAGCATGCTCCGCGCCCTGTCCCCGGAGCAGGTCGCCCGCATGACCCAGGTGGACTACGACCGCGAGATGGCCTTCATCGCCGTGCGGGAGGCGACTGGCGAGACGGTCGGCGTCTGCCGCCTGGTGCGCGAGCCTTACACCGAGACCGGCGAGTTCGCCGTGCTGGTGGAGGCCAGCATGAAGGGCCGCGGCCTGGCCCGGCGCCTGATGCAGCGCGTGATGGAGTGGGGGCGCAACCAGGGGATGGCCCGCATCACCGGGCAGGTGCTGTCGGAGAACGCGCCGATGCTGGCCTTCATGCGCCGCATGGGCTTTGCCGTCGCGCGGCTGCCGGACGAGCCGGATGTGGTGGAGGTCTCAATCGACCTCGCCTGACGCCAAAGGTGGGGTGCGCGTGTCCGCCCACGGATTGTAAAGCGTGACGCCGGCCCGCTCGAAATCGGCGGCGTTGCGCGTCGCGACCCCAAGTCCGTGCGCAAGCGCGGTTGCCGCGATCAAGGCGTCCGGCTGCGAGTAGGTGTAGCGCGCCCTTTGGCCTTCAGCGACCAAGCGCCGCCAGGCCAGGAGCACAGCTTCGTCCACCGCGAGGATGCGGTCGCCGAACCAGATGCGCACGCCGTCGCGGAGCCAAGCCTCCAAGTCGCTGCGGAACCCGGGATCAGCGACCCGTTCGATCCCCAGGCGGATTTCGGCGATGCTGACCATGCTCAGGAAGCAGGCGACGGGCGGCACCGTCTCGGCCCATGACCGGACGGCGGGGTTGGCCCGTTCCCCTTTCCTGATCTCCGAGACCACGTTCGTGTCGAGCAGCCAGCCGCGTGGGCCTGCGGCCATCGGCTAGAAGTCCGGCACGTCGCGGACTGGCGTTTTCTCGCGCACGAGCTGCCCATCGAAACCTTCGAGATCGGCGAAAGGGCTGTCCGCAAACAAGGCGAACAGGGTGGGCTTTGCCGCGGCCGGCGCCAGGCGGGCGTAGTCGGCCGCCGACAGCACGACAACCGCATCCTGCCCGCGCACCGTGACCCGTTGCGGTCCGCGGTCGCGGGCGAGGCGCACGACCTCGCTGAACCGGGCTTTCGCGTCCTCCAGCTTCCACGTTGAAAGGGCCGCTGCCACGGGATTTGGCATATGGGACACGGTCTTTGACATCAGACACCTTCAAACTGACCAGTTTAGTCTGAATAGGACAGATTGTGGTCAGGCTACAACAAGGAAGCGTGGGTCATGAGTTTGCCAAACGGCACCTACCCCGGCCGACATGGTCGCAACCACGCAGATGCCCGACGGCAATATCGCACTTTGAATAGCTCCAAGCACACGTTGACAAAGCCAAAATTGGCCTCAACCTTTTTTGTGACTTACTGGATCAAGGTCATGGAGTGACGGAATTGCGTTTGCGTCGTCTTGCCCCATTGGCGCTAATCCTCTCGCTCCCCGGCGCACCCGCTCGGGCAGTGGACACTCTTGTCTTCGGGGCAGGCGTCGCGAATTGCTCCTCGATGCTGGCGGCGCAACCACAGCCTTCCCTGAGTTGGACTCTCGGTTTTTGGACTGGAATGAACAGTGCCCTGGTCGGAGGTGCGTCTGGGACTGGAAAGGTGGGAGCCAAGATGGACGCGCAGAACCTCACTGATTCGGTGAGGCTGATCTGCGGCCAGAACCTTGCCTACACCCTTTTCCAGGCGACGCAGCTTACGTTCTGGCGCGTTGCCGGCAGCGAACACTAATCGACCCATTCCGCGCAAGAGGGGGACCAAGCACGGCTCACCCGTCTAGATGGCCACATCGTGGGAACCAACATGCGATGACGCCGGTGGTCAAGACACGCAGCCTGAAGCTGATGGCGGACTACGAGTGCTTCCCGCTTTGGGAGCAGACTGAAACCGATACGGACAACATCGACCCCGAGGACCTGCCGATTTCGCAAGGCTTGCGGGACGCGCTCAACGCCTGGGCGCAGCGGTATGACGACACGCTCGACCGCGCCGACCCTCGTCGGTCCGGTTTTTCCAACTCGGAGGCCAAGGCCGCATTCAACGCTACTGGTCAGGCGTTGCTGGACAGACTAGAGGCGGAACTGGGGCAGCGATAAACGCTGACGTTCCAGGCGTAACGCGCTCCTTGCGGCTGAATGGGAAAGACAGCCACACCCGCCTGAAGGCAAGGAGATGGTCGCAATCCCGCGCGTAATTTATGGTGCGAGGGAGTGGCTGGCATGGGAGGGCCGATCGGCTGGTAAATCTGGGGAAAGATGTCTTCTCATGCGCCAGCTTTGCGCCGAAGACGCCCAGGCAGTCAGGCGATCACCGCAAGCATCGCCGCCAGCACCGCCCGCACCTCGACCGCCGCCTGGCTGCGTGGCGCGGCCTCCGTCACCCCCAGGCCCTCGGCGAAGGCATGGCTGAACACCGCCCGGTTGCCCAGCTCCGCCGGCAGCACGGATAAGCCCCGCGCCCGCAGCTCGCCGTCCGTCGTGTCGCGCAGCCGCCGGCCGGTCGGCACGCGGTTCAGGATCAGGCAGGCCGGGCGCTTCTCCTCCGCGGCGAGACGCAGCGTGCCCTCCGCCGCCCAGATGTCCGGCGGGCTGGGCTGCACCGGCACCGCCACCAGGTCCGCCCCGCGGATCGCCCGGCGCGAGTCGGCGTCGATCACCGGCGGGCTGTCGATCAGCACGATGTCATGGGCGCGGCGCAGCCGGTCCAGCTCGCCCGCCAGCCGCCAGCCCGACAGGTCGGAGAACGTCAGCGCCGCCGCGGGCGCCGGGCGCGCCATGCGGATCGCGTGCCAGCGCGCCAGGCTGTGCTGCGGGTCGATGTCGAGCACCGCGACGTGCCGCAGCGCCGCCAGCGCCGCCGCCAAGTTGGCCACCAGCGTCGATTTGCCCGCGCCGCCCTTCTGCTGCGCCACCGTGATCACGATCGACATGCCGGGACTCCCAACTCGTTGAAACGTCGCACAAGGTCGCGAGTCGCGCTTGCCCTCGGGGCCAAGCTGGCACACAGGAAGGCATGGCGCACGAACTCCTGACCCCCGCCGAGATGACCGCGGCCGATGCCGCCGCCGCCCGGGCCGGCGTGCCCGGCGCCGTGCTGATGGGGGCCGCCGGCCGCGCCGTCGCCCGCGCGGCG
>CAXSHI010000076.1:0-20180 GCA_964236755.1 uncultured Acetobacteraceae bacterium | reverse complement strand
GCATCAAGGAATTGCTCAGGATGCTCGCTGTTTCGTAGCGTTGAACAGCCCTGGGCAACATACCGCGGGATGGCTCGTCCCATGGCAGCGGCGCGGGTTGCGATCGACTTCTATGGCCCGGCCACGTCGCACAGATGCTCAGCGCGCCGCTGGCCTTTCCGGCTCTGCGATGTCCCACTTGAAGTTGCTGCACCGGTGCCGGTCGGCTGTCGCCTTGGCCTTTACGTAACGACATCCAAGCCGGCATCGCCGTGCAGGCCGCTTGCGATGCAGCAATCCCGGGCAATAAGGCGGGCCTGCGTCCCTGGGTATGCGGCTCGACTCGTCTTCGCCTGGGGCGGCGCCGGCCAGTGCCGTGAGGCGTCTCGCGTCCGGCCGGTTCCGGGTGGAGCCGCGCCGCCCGGCGGTCAGGCCGTGGTCACGACGTGGATGTCACCGTCGCGCTCGATCACGCTGACCGACACTTCGCCTGGCGTGCGGCTGATCTGCACGCTCACCCACGCGCCGCCCAGCGACAGGTGGCGCAAGGTCAGGCCATCCAAGAAACCCGGCAGATCCGGACGGTCGAAGCGTATGGCGCAGGCGGCCGGGTCGAAGCTGAGGCCCAGGCTGGCCTGCACGAACGCCGGAAGCGTGGCAGCCGCCCAGGCCTGCGGCGAGCACGCGACCGGGTAGGACGTCGGCCCCTGGCCCGGCCGCCGCGGAAAGCCGCAGAACAGTTCTGGCAAGCGCCGCAGATCCATGGCCTCGGCGCTCGCCTGGATGCCATCGAACAGCCGCGCGGTCTCGGCCCGCAGGCCAACGCGGGCCATGCCGAGCGCGATCAGCGCGTTGTCGTGCGGCCAGATCGAGCCGTTGTGGTATGACATCGGGTTGTAGCGCGCCTCGTCGGTCGCGAGCGTGCGGACGCCCCAGCCACTGAACAGCCGCGCCTCCAGCAGCCCGCGCGCCACTCGGACAGCCCGTTCGGGTGCTGCGATCCCCGTCATCAGGAGGTGCCCGGCGTTGGAGGACCGCACCTGGCACTGCCGCCCGTCGCCGTCCAGCGCCAGCGCATAGGTGCCGAGCCGCTCGCACCAGAACCGGGCCTCGAACGCCTGGCGCAGGCGCTCGGCCTGGGCGTCCAGCGCCGTCGCCTGAGCGTCCCGGCCCAGCCGCCGGGCGATGACCGCCCCGGCCTGGCGTGCCGCATAAACGTAGCCCTGCACCTCGCACAGCGCGATCGCCCCGCGCGCCAGGCTGCCGTCAGAATGGGAGATCGAGTCGTAGCTGTCTTTCCAGCCCTGGTTGGCGAGGCCGTCTTCCGTGCTGCGCTGGTAGTGGACAAAACCCTGCGCGTCGGCCCGGCGGTCCATCCAGCCGAGCGCCAAGTCGAGGTGCGGCCAAAGCGCCTGGAGGCTTGCGAGGTCGCCGGTGCGGTCGAGGTAGGCGCCGGCGAGCATGACGAACAGCGGCGTGGAATCGACGCTGCCGTAGTAGCGGCGAAACGGCACCTCCCGCAGCGCCGCCATCTCGCCGCCCCGCGTCTCGTGCAGGATCTTGCCAGGCTCCGCTTCGGACGCCGGGTCGAATTCGGTCGCCTGCTCCTGGGCAAGGAAGCGGAGCACGCCCAAGGCCAGCGCCGGGTCAAGCGCCAGCGTCAGCAGGGCGGTGATCAGGGCGTCTCGCCCGAAGGCGGTGCTGAACCACGGGATGCCGGCATAGGGGTAGGGGCCGGTCGGCTTGTCGGTCGTGAGCATGCGCAGGTCGCTGGCCGACCGGCGCATGGCCTGCTCGAACGCCTCGTGCGGCGAGGCGACGGCGGCGGCGCGCGCGGTGCTGGCGCGCAGGCGGCGCTTTGCGTGCACGTAGGCGGCCAGGAACGCCGCGCGCGGGCGGTGCGTTGCCACCCCGGACCCGCAGGCAATCTCCAGAAAGATCGTGGCTCGGCCGCCCGGCTCCAGATCGAGGTCGAACATCGCACCGCTGCCCGTGACGGCCTGCGGCGCCGGCTCAAAGGCGAGGCACGTCGTGCGCACGGTCGCGTCCAGCCCCCGGTACGACAGGGCGACGCTGTCCGGCGCCAAGGCGGCCGGCAGCCAAGCGCCCCGGCGCTCCCGATGCATGCCGCGCACCTCGAACAGATCGGCAAAGTCCGCCTCGAAGCGCAACTCGAGCTGTACCCGGTGGCGGGTGAAGCCGAAGTTGCGCACGGCGACCCGCCCATGGCAGGCCCCGTCGCCCAGGAACAGCGACCGCTGCACGTGGATCACGCCCTGGGCCAGCGCCGCCGCGCCAAGATCCGACATGGAGGCGTTGGACAGGTCGGACGTGAGCATCACGTTGTCGGCCCCCAGGGTGGAGCTGAGCAGCAGAGGCTGCACGCCGCCTAGCGTCAGCTCGAATCGCGAAAGGTGCCGGGTGTCCCGGTGATACAGCCCATCGGTGCCGCCCGGCACGGACAGGATGTCGCCGCCATGGTCGAACACGCCGAACGTGTCGCCACTTTTGAGGGTACGGCAGCGCCGCTCCTGCAACGAGACGGCAGCCGCCACGGAAAACGGCTCCGGCGTTTCGGCAGCAGGCTCGACGACGTGGTGTGCGACTACGTTCATGGGCGAAGCCTCGGAAGATGGGTCAGGGCTGGTAGCGGCTCGATCAGGCGGGACAGGAGCGGAGGCGCTTGTGACGGGGGCCGGGCGCGGTGGGGAACAGGTAGGCGTCAGCGGACGCTTGCATAGGCTCGTATTCAGTCGTTCCTAAAACGATGACAATTGCAAAACAGGACCCGCACGCGACGCGCCGTCCTGTGCGCCGTGTCTGCAACGCTTCACCATGCAACAGGCAGGATGCTTCACCTATTTGATTTCTCAGCGATACGAAATGATAGGAATCGTGATGTTGAGGTTTGGCCCAACCGCGCCCGTGCCGGCTGCCCGGCGACGCCATCGGTTTGGGCGAAAGTGACGGAGGCCATGCAGGCCAGTCCGGCACGTGGCGGAACTGACATGGCGCGTAAGGCTCCGATGAAGGATGGTTCCTGAAAAAACGTTCCCGTGCCGCATCAAAGTTGCTGGGCTGGTCGTGCCGACGGCGTTTAATCACGACAAGGTGATGGCAAGGTCCATCCGCTTAGGCATCAATTTGCGGGAAAGAACGCCAGATGCTGCAAGACATTTGGTTCGTCTTTCGAGGGGCAGCGTTCCCGCGGGACAGTGTGGACACGCTCCGCGCCTTGTGAACCAATGCGGCCCTTAACATTTTCAGGCTCAAGGAGCCGTGACAATGATTTGCAATCGCCCAGAGCTTTTCCGTCCTTGGCGGTTTGACCCTCGGGATATGGCCGTGATGGCGGGATGGCTCGCCGTCGCGGCGTGCCGTGGCTATGATGCCGTGCTGGGTGTCTGCGATGACGGCACGGAGTGGGTCGGCGTGGCCCCGCCCCAGCTCAAGCCCGGCAATCTTTGGCAAATCATCCCCACTCCAAGCGAGGGCGGCTTTGTCGTGCTGGACCAGCACGGCCGACCCTGCTTTCAGTCCTTGGGCATTCACGCTGTCCTGCGCTTCGTCGCACCGTTGCCGCTGGGTGCGCCCGAGCCTCGGCTGATTCCTGGCAGCCGGGTGCCATCGATCATGCTAAGCGATGATCTCGACTGGGATCAGGACGATGCGCCCTCTGTGTCGCGCGAGCCGGCCGTGCACTGATGACGGTCTGTCTCTAAGACCCGGCGAGCAGGAGTCTATCGGGGTCGTCGCGTTTTGCGGTGACGGAGCGGTCGCAGCAAATGGCTGATCACAGCCGCGTTCCGTCCTAGCCTCGGGAGGACGTCAAAGTTGGTACGGGTGCGGGACACCGTGCCATGCTGCCCTGCAGGTTGCGGACGGCGCTGTTCAGCGCGGACGGTCGGGTCGTTTGCTCCGGCTTGGCTTCCATTCGGTCCGAGGCTTCGCGGATCTTCTGCCGGTAGCATGCCGCGGCCTCCCCGCGGCTCCGCACGTCCCATTTGTCGAGAATGCTGTGCACGTGATTCTTAACCGTCGGCACAGCGACTTGCAACCGTCGCGCGATCTGCTTGTTGGGCAGGCCGTCCGCCAGGAGTTCAACGACCTCGCGCTCCCGCAGGGTCAGCGCATGGATGCCGGCCCTGCTTGTGCGTCCGGTCGAACGGTCGGCGAAGCGGTTGAGCAAAAGCGCGGTAAGCCGGGGCGGACAGACGACCTCTCCAGCCCCGGCGCGTCGCACGGTGGCGACGAGATCGCGGATGGAGCTGTCCGGTCCGAGGTATCCGCAAATCCCAGTGTCGGCCCAGGCGAGGAAATCCTCATCCGCTTCCTGCATCGCCAAGACGATCACGCCGATCGTGGGAGTGCGTTTCCGAACGGCGGCGACGACCGACATGGCCTCGGGATGGGAGGAGTCGATGACGACCAGTCCGGGGCCGGCCTCCTTGACGACGACTTCAGCAGACTCTTTCGAGTGTGCGCCAAACACCTGAATGTCGGCACATCCACGCAGAAGCAACGCCACTGCCTCCCGCAGAAAATGCACATGGCTTATGAAAAGAATGACCATGTTGCCCTCTCGCTGTTCAACATACTACGTGCACAAGGTCACTTTGGATGCAGATGCTTAATAGAAATACAAAATGGAGTATTTATAACTGATCATTGTATTGACTAGAACATGCATAATTAGTGGCCAGGCGCCGTTGTTTGAGGTTTTCCGTATAATATAACACAGCCGACACTATGAGCGTCGGATAGGATATTCCTAGCCAACGGTACCACGCCATTGCAGGGCATGAAGCGTCTCGTGTTAAGGCCATTATGGCAGGAGCCGCTTAGGCTGGCACCAACCGAGCGTGATCACCTTGGCAAAGAATGTGATTTTCCCATAAAGGTGTTGCTGCATACCCACAATCCATGGCGTGTTGCTCCCGGCTTCGTGATGGAGGTTGGGCGCAAGTGGGAGCAGACGCATGGTCGGGCCTCCGGATGATGCTGTGAGGCTGGCGAGGCTATGAGGCGGAAACGTGGCCGCGACGTGGACACGCGGTGGCGTGGCCGTCACGTCCGCGGCATTCCCAGCGAAGTTGAACGCGGTCCAGCGCAGGGCCGCACCATCGCGGACAGGGCTATCTCCCCGGAGCAGAACCGGTGCAGGATCACAGTGCCAGCAAGGAGAGTCCGGTGGACGATGCCCGTGTTCCAGCCCGGCGCGCCTCGCAGGTGGAGCGCCTGATCGAGCGGACCATCTTCGGCAGCCGTTGGCTGCTCGCACCGTTCTACCTGGGCCTGATCCTCGGCCTCATGGCGCTGCTGGCGAAGTTCGCGCTGCGCATCGTCGATCTCCTCGGCCACGTGCTGTCCGGCGGAGCCAACGAGATCACCATAGGCATCCTGTCGCTGATCGACCTGTCGTTGATGGCCAACCTGTTGCTCATGGTCATCTTCGCCGGCTATGAAAGCTTCATCTCGCGGCTTGACGTGGGCGAAGGCGGCGTGCGGCTCGACTGGATGGGCCAGGTCGGCTTCGGCGACCTGAAGCTGAAGCTGCTCGCGTCCATCGTCGCCATCTCGGCGATACACGTGCTCGAAGGCTTCCTGAACGCGGAGCATGAGAGCGACCGCGCCCTCGCCTGGCTGGTCGGCATCCATATGGCATTCGTCGTCTCCGCCGTGCTGCTCGCGCTGATGGACCGGATTTCGGGCAGAGACCACTAGGCCCGGCGTCCCAACGCGAGGCGGCGCAAGACGGCGATTGAAGAGGCGCCATCCCTCATGCACAGTCGCGCAGGCCCAAGTCGGCCAAGCCCGGATCAACTGGGGAGGAGGGAACGTTGCCGAACCTTGCGCGAGCGGAGCTGGCCTGCTCATGAGGACCCTCAAAGGCCCGGCCATTTTCCTGGCGCAGTTCGCGGGCGATGCCGCGCCGTATGACAGCCTGCCGGGCATTGCGCGCTGGGCGGCTGGGCATGGCTACAAGGGCGTGCAGCTTCCGAGCTGGGACAAGCGGCTGTTTGACCTGCGGCTTGCGGCCGAAAGCCCGACCTATTGCGACGAGGTGCGCGGCGTGCTGCACGACGCCGGCCTCGCGCTCACCGAACTGTCCACCCACCTGCAGGGCCAGCTCGTGGCCGTGCACCCGGCCTACGACCTCGCCTTTGACGGCTTCGCCGCGCCCGAGGTGCGGGGCCGCCCGGCGGCGCGCCAGGCCTGGGCGGTCGAGCAGATGCACCTCGCCGCCCGGGCGTCGGCCAATCTGGGCCTGTCCGCGCACGCCACCTTCTCCGGCGCGCTCGCCTGGCCCTTTCTCTACCCCTGGCCGCAGCGCCCGGCCGGGCTGGTCGAGGCAGCGTTCGACGAGTTGGCCCGGCGCTGGCTGCCCATCCTCGACGCTTTCGACGCGGCGGGCGTCGATGTCGCCTATGAGATCCACCCCGGCGAGGACCTGCACGACGGCGTGACGTTCGAGATGTTCCTCGACCGCGTGCAGAACCACCCGCGCTGCAGCATCCTCTACGACCCGAGCCACCTGCTGCTGCAGCAGCTCGACTACCTTTCCTTCCTCGACATCTATCACGGGCGCATCCGCCTGTTCCATGTCAAGGACGCCGAGTTCCGGCCGAGCGGGCGGCAGGGCGTGTATGGGGGTTACCAGCCCTGGGCGGAGCGCGCCGGGCGGTTCCGCTCGCTGGGCGACGGGCAGGTCGATTTCGGCGCGATCTTCAGCAAGCTGTCGCAACACGGCTTCGACGGCTGGGCGGTGCTGGAATGGGAGTGCTGCCTCAAGGACAGCGAGCAGGGCGCGGCAGAGGGGGCCGCGTTCATCCGGCGCCACATCATCACCGTCGCCGAGCGTGCCTTCGACGACTTCGCGGCGAGCGGCGTCGATGCGGCGGCCAACTGCAAGCTGCTGGGGCTGGCGTAAGGTGGCCGGGGCGCCGCGCCGCATCCGCCTCGGCATGGTGGGCGGGGGCGAGGGGGCGTTCATCGGCGCCGTGCACCGCATCGCGGCCCGCCTCGACGACCGCTACGAGCTGGTCGCCGGCGCGCTGTCGTCCGACCCGGCGCGGGCGCGCGACAGCGGCGGCGCCCTGCACCTGGACCCGGCGCGGAGCTACGCTGGCTTCGCGGCGATGGCGGAGGCCGAGGCGGCGCGCCCGGACGGCATCGAGGCCGTCGCCATCGTGACCCCGAACCACCGGCATCATGGCCCGGCCCGGGCGTTCCTGGCGCACGGCGTCCACGTGATCTGCGAAAAGCCGATGACGCACCGGCTGGAGGACGCGCTGGACCTGCAGGCCGCGGCGCGGGACAGCGGGGCGCTGTTCGCCGTCGCCCACACTTACACCGGCTACCCGCTCGTGCGGCAGGCGCGCGCCATGGTGGCAGACGGCACGCTGGGCGGCATCCGGGTCGTGCAGGTCGAGTATGCGCAGGACTGGCTCACGGCCGCGCTGGAAACGGCGCCGGGGCAGGGTGGGCAGAAGCAGGCGGCGTGGCGCACCGACCCGGCGCAGAGCGGCCCCGCCGGGTCGGTCGGCGACATCGGCACCCATGCCTTCAACCTGGCGGAGTTCGTGACCGGGCTGTCGGTGGAGAGCCTCGCGGCGGAGCTGACCTGCTTCGTGCCGGGCCGCCGGCTGGACGACAACGCGCACATGCTGCTGCGCTTTCGGGGCGGGGCGCGTGGGGCGCTGTGGTCGTCGCAGGTGGCGGTCGGGCAGGAGAACGCGCTGCGGCTGCGGGTCTATGGCAGCAAGGGCAGCCTAGAGTGGGCGCAGGAGCAGCCGAATGTGCTGGTGTTCACCCCGTTCGGCGAGCCGCCGCGGCTGATCCGCCGTGCGGGCGCCGGGTCGGGGCCGGCGGCAGCGCATGCGAGCCGCATTCCGTCCGGGCACCCGGAGGGATATCTGGAGGCGTTTGGGCAGCTCTACCGCGACTTCGCCGAGCAGGTCGCCGCGCGTGCGGAAGGCCGCGTGCCGGACCCGGCTTGCCTGCTGGTGCCCGGGATCGACGCCGGCGTGCGCGGCATGCGGTTCATCGGCGCCGCCGTGGCGTCGAGTGGGGCAGGTGCAGCGTGGGTGGCGATTGAGGGGTGAGACCGGCCCGTTCGGCCCTCAACCACCTGCTGCCATCATCATGACGTGCGGGTCACGCCGCCACGGCGCTCCGTGACGAACGCTCAAGGCTTGCAGCCCTGACGTCCCGAAAGGCTCGCGGCGCCGCGCAGGGCCATGCAGCCGTCCCGCATCATGACCTTGATTTTTGATAGCCTGTTCGTGCTATTCAACCGGAACGAACCGCATAGGCGATCAACATGGCGACTCAGAAACACCGCCTCGTCACCCGCAGCGACTTCGACGGCCTCGTCTGCGGCATGCTGCTGCGCGAGCTTGACCTCATCGACGACATCAAGTTCGTTCACCCCAAGGACATGCAGGACGGCGCCGTGCCGATCACCGCACGCGACATCGTGACGAACCTTCCCTACGTCGAGGGCGTCCACCTCGCCTTCGACCATCATGCCAGCGAGATGTCGCGCAAGGGCGACCGGGTGTATCCCAACCACGTCATCGACCCTGACGCACCCTCAGCGGCCCGCGTCGTCTATAACTACTACGGCGGCGCCAAGGCCTTCCCGTGCATCAGCCCCGAACTTATGACGGCGGTCGATCAGGCCGATTCGGCGCAGTTCACCCGCGACGAGATCCTCGACCCGCAAGGCTGGGTGCTGCTCAACTTCCTCATGGATTCCCGAACCGGGCTGGGCCGGTTCCGCGACTTCCGGCTGTCCAATTACGACCTCATGATGCACTTGATCGAGCAGTGCCGCGGCCATGCCATCGACGAGGTGCTGGCGTTGCCGGATGTGCAGGAGCGCGTGCAACTCTACGCCGCCCATCGCGACCTGTTCTCCGCGCAGATCCGCCGCTGCACCGCGGTTCACGGCAAGCTCGCGCTCATCGACCTTCGCGAGGAGGAGGTGATCTACGCCGGCAACCGCTTTATGATCTACGCCCTGTTCCCCGAATGCAACATCTCGGCCCACGTCATGTGGGGCGTGAGGAAGCAGAACACCGTTTTCGCCATCGGCAAGTCGATCCTCGACCGCGGTTCGCCCGTCAACGTCGGCGCGGTCTGCCTGGGCTATGGCGGCGGCGGCCATCAAGCCGCCGGGACCTGCCAAGTGTCGAACGACCGGGCGGAAGCCGTGAGGGTGGAGCTGATCGCGTTGTTGTCGGCGGCGCCGTCCCGGGCGGCGGCCTGACCGGACTTCCGGCTAGGCGCCCGGCAGCGCCGCCCGCCGCCCGCCGCGGAACAGCATGACATGCTCGGGCGGGCACTCCACATAAGCGGCGCTGCCGGGCGTCAGGCCCCCGCCCGGTGGCACCTTCGCCTTCAGCTCCGCGCCGTCCACGCTCAGCGTCAGCAAATGCTGGCCGCCGATGGTGATGCAGTCGCCCGTGACGCGCGCCGCCACCCGGCCGGGCGCCGCTTGCGGGAACACCCGGACGTATTCCGGACGGATGCCCGCGCGCAGCCCGGCCACCCCGCCCGGCGGCGCCGCGACTGCGGCGGCGATCCCTGCGAACTGCACCTGCCCCTCGGCTTCGTCCACGGGATCAAGGAAGTTCATCCCCGGACTCCCCAGGAACCACCCGCCGAACTCGCTGTCCGGCTGGTCATACAGCGTGCGCGGCGCGGCGCATTGCGACAGGACGCCGGCCTGCATCAGGGCGATCTGGTCGGCAAGCGTCATCGCCTCCGTCTGGTCGTGCGTCACGTAGATGACCGTCTGCCGCATCCGGCGGCGGAACTCCTTGAACGCGCGGATGAGCTGCAGCTTCGCGTGCACCTCGACATTGGTGGTCGGCTCGTCGAACAGCACCACGTCGCAGCGCCGGGCGATGGCGCGGCCGACCGCGACTTTCTGCCGCGCGCCCATGTCGAGGCCGCCGATCCGCTCGCCCCGCTGCACTGAGAGGTCCAGCACGTCCAGCACCTCGTCCACTCGGGCGCGGCGCTCGGACGCCGACAGGCCGCGGTCGCGGGCGAGCGGCAGGCCGATGTTCTCGGCCACCGTCAGCGTGCGATACATAACGGGGTACTGGAACACCATGGCGACGCCGCGCTGCCGGGCCGAGAGCCGGGTCACGTCGCGCTCCCCGAAGCGGATGCGCCCCGCCGTCGGCGTCTCCAGCCCGGCGATCATCCGCATCAGTGTCGTTTTGCCGCAGCCGGAGGGACCGAGCAGGCACGTGACCGTGCCCTCCGCAAACGTCATGCTCACGTCGCCCACGGCCGTGGCGGCGCCGAAGCGGCGGGTCAGGCCGTCCAGGCGGATGTCAGGCAAGCGCCGCCTCCGCCGCCTGCGCCTGGCCGACGCGCTGGCCGGTGTCGGGGCTGAACAGGGCCGCGGCGCCGGGCCGGAGGGCGAAGGCGAAGCGGCTGCCGAGATTGAGCGCCGCCGCCTGCGCCGCCGGGAGCAGCGTCACCAGGCCTTCTCCTGCCACGGTGAGATACACGACGCACTCCGCGCCGAGATCCTCGATTAGCGTCACCTCACCCACGCCGTCCGCAGTGGCCTCGTTGGCGGGCACCAAGTGCTCCGGCCGGATCGCCACCAGGACCGGCCCGGCCGCGACGGGACCTGCCAGCGTGAAGCCCGCCGCCGCCGTCGTGCAACGGCCGTCGGCAACACGCCCGGGCAGCACGTTGCAGCGCGGGAAGCCGATCAGCCCGGCGACCCGGACGTGCGCCGGATGCAGGTAGACCATTGCCGCCGGCCCTACCTGGATCAGCCGCCCGGCGTCGAGCACGGCCAGGTCCTGCGCCATCGTCAGCGCCTCCAGGCTGTCCGACGTGGCATAGAGGAACGTGGCGTCCAGCGTCCGGCGCATCTCCTTGAGGTCGTCCATCAACCGCTCCCGCAGCTTGAAGTCGAGGCCGACGAGGGGGTCGTCGAGGATGAAGATGTCGGCGTTCTTCAGGATGCCGCGGGCGATGGCGGCGCGCTGCTTCTCGCCGCCGCTGAGCTGCGCCGGGCGTTTCTGCAGAAGCGTGCCGATGCGCAGAAGCTCCGCCGCCTGCGCCACGCGGCGGGCGATCTCGGGCCGGGCCACGCCTTGCAGCGCCAGCGGGTAGGCGATGTTGTCGAACACGCTGAGGTGCGGGAACAGCGCGAAGGACTGCGGCACGTAGCCCAGCGTGCGCTCCGCCGCCGGCACCGCCGTGATGTCCCGCCCGTCGAACAGGATGCGCCCGGCATCCGGCGCCTCCAGCCCGGCCAGCAGGCGGAACAGCACCGACTTGCCGCTGCGCGGCGGGCCGCACAGCACGGTGAAGCTGCCCGGCGCCACGTCCAAATCTACGCGGTCGAGCGCCACGGCCCCTTTGTAGGCCTTGGTCAGACCCTCGAACCGGATGCGGCTCATCGGCCCAGTTGCGCCAGCACCGGCACCAGCAGGATGCCGGCGCCGAACACCGCGGCGACGACCCCGAGGATCGCCGCCGTCAAGACGAGCGCCCGCATCGGCCCGGCGTCGGTCGGCAGGTTGCCGACCGCGATGTGCAGCAGCGTGCTGCCGATCACCGTCAGCAGTCCGGCCTGATACAGCCCGAACGCCGCCTGCTGCGCGATCAGCACGAAGCCTAGGGCCATGACGCAGATCAGCGCCAGCTCGGCGCGGGCGACGAGGCGGGACATCAGACCTCGCCGCGCACGGTGCCGAAGGTCATGCCGACCAGCAGGTAACGCTGGAAGAAGTACACCACCAGCACCGGAGGCACGAGGTATACCGAGGTCAAGGCCGAGATGAACGTCCAATCGACGCCGCCGCTGCTATACAGGCCCGTGCTCAGCGCCACCGGCACGTTCGAGGTCTGCAGGCCGCCGATGATGTAGTTGAACAGGAACTCGTTCCACACAAAGATGAAGTTGAAGATCAGCGCCGCGATCACGCCGGGCATGACCTGCGGCAAGATGGTGCGGGTGATGATCCTGAGCCAGGACGCGCCGTTGACTCGGCCGGTCTCGTCGAACCGCGGAGATACGCCGTCGATGAAGCCCTTCAGGATCCAGACCGAGAACGGGATCGAGAACATCGCGTAGAACAGGATCATGCCGGCGTAGGTGTCTTTCCAGCCGAACCCCACATACATCAGATAGACCGGCAGGATCGCCGCCGACCCCGGCAGCATGCGGATCGACAGCAGCAGGAACATCAGGAAATCGGTGCCTGCCGGCTTGAAGCGGGAAAAGGAGAATGCCGCGAGGAAGGAGACCGCCACCGCGACCAGCACGGCGGAGACGGACAGGAACAGCGAGTTGAACAACTGGTGCAGGAAGCTCTCGCGGGCGAAAAGCTGCACGTAGTTGTCGAGCGTCGGGCGGAACAGCAGCACCGGCGGCGTCGCCAGGATCTGGTCGGCGGTCTTGAACGAACTCAGGATAATCCAGGCGATGGGCGCGAAGAACACCAGCGCCACGAGCCACAGCACGGCGTGGTAGGCGTGCTCCCGCCACGAAGCCCGCATCAGGCGCCCCCCTTGTCACGCCATTCCTTGTCGCGCCAATGCAGCACGAAGATGAAGGTGGCGGTGAAGGCGATGGAAATCAGCAGCAGGATCACCGCGAGCGCCGACGACCAGCCCATGTTGAACGCCTCGAACGCGCGGCGGTACAGCGTGATGGCGACGAGTTGCGTCGTCGTGCCGGGGCCGCCGAAGGTCATGTTGTAGATCAGGTCCATCGTCTTGAAGCTGTCGATGGTGCGCAGCAAGATGCCGAGCATCAGGATGTACTTGCCATGATGCAGCAGCACGAGCCGCAGCCGCTGCATCCAGGAAAGCTGGTCGATCTCGGCCGCCTCCAGCTCCGCCTTCGGCACCGACGCCAGCGCGGCGAGCGTCATCAGCACCATGAACGGCGTCCACATCCAGATATCGACCACGAGCACCGCGGCGAACGCGGTGCTGCTGTCGCCCAGGAAGTTGGCGCCGGAGAACCCGATGCCGCGCAGGATCGCGTTCAGCACGCCAAACGTCGGGTCGTAGATCAGCCGCCAGAACGTGCCGCTGGCCACGGGCGTCAGCACCATCGGCGCGAACAGCATCGTCAGCGCCACCCGGCGTCCCGGCAAACGCTGGCTGTTCCAGAACAGCAGGCCCAGCAGCATGCCGAGCACGGTCTGGACGCCGACGCCGCTCACGACGAACAGCAGCGTGCGGCTCAGGTCGAGCCAGACGCCGCTGTCGTTCAGGATGTTCTGGAAGTTCAGCAGCCCCGCATAGATCGGCGCCCGGCCGGAGGTGAGCGAGAAGCGGTAGAAGCTCAGCCCCAGCAGCCACAAGGTCGGGATGGTGTTCCAGACGATGAAGAACGCCAGCACCGGGATCAGCAGCAGCCCCGGCAGCACCGTGCGCCGCCCAAGGAACCGGGCGATCCCGCCGGTCGAGGCCGGCGCGGGAAGCCGCGGCGCTGCGACCTCGCTCGGCAACTAGAGCCGGATGCCCGAGCAGGCGCTGGACGGCTGCTTCGACGCGGTGCCGCTGTCGAACAGGATGTCCTGCTGCTTGCAGGCGACGTAGGCCAGCGCGTGGGCCGGGTCGTTGATCTGGCCGGTGGCGTAGGCGGTGAACGCCTCCTGCTGCACCGCCAGCATCTCGCTGTACTTGGCATCGTGCCAGAAGTCGGAGCTGCGCGGCAGCATGTATTTGTAGGTGCGGTACCATGGCTGCAAGTCGTCAAAACCCTCGGCGCTCAAGGTCGCCTTGTCGCAGGGATTGCCGCCGCGCTTGGCGAACTCCGTCTGCGTCTCCGGCAGGTACCACCACTTCATGAAATCGAGCGCCACCCGGGCATGCGCGTCGTCGTTGAACGCATTCAGCACCCAGGGCTGGCCGCCGATGATGTAGTCGCGCTTCAGCGACCCGTCCGCCTGCTTGAAGCCCGGCGGCGGCACCACCAGCACCTTGCCCTGCATCGCCGGGGGGATCATCGCCTTGCCGACCGCGGCCCATTGCCAAGCGGAGAACGCCTTGCCTTGCGTGAACACATCGACGATCTCGGCGATGCCGTAGTTGATGGCGCCGGGCGGCTGATATTTCAGCATCGCCTTGTACTGCGCCATCGCGCGGGCATTGACGTCGCTGTCGATGATGCCCTGGACCTGGCCGGTCTTCGGGTCCCACACGTCGCCGCCCTGGCTGCGCATGAAGGACAGCAGCGGGCAGCTGATAAAATCGTATTCGCGCGAGTACTGCATCGCGGCGCCGTGGTAGCCCTTGTCCGGCCGGGTGAAGAACTCCGCAAGCTTGGTGTAGTCCTCGATGGGCAGCTTCTCGAAGTCCTCCCAGGTCTTAGGCATCTCCATGTTGTAGCGCGCCTTGAACGCCTCCGCCTCGCCGGGCGCGTCCAGCAGGTCCTTGCGGATGAACAGGGCGATGGTGTCGCCTTCCTGCGGGAAGCCGTAGCGGTTGGCGGTGCCGTCCGGGAAGGTCTGGTAGGCCTGGCGCACCACCGGCGCGTACCACTCGATATCGAGTTCCTTGTTCTTGGCGATGATGTCGTTGAGCGGCACGATCCACTTCGGCGTCGCCAGCGCCCCGAGCCACTGGCTGTCGGAGATGATGATGTTGTACTCGGCGCTCCGGGTGGCGAGCGAGGTCGCGGCCTTCTGGAACAGCTGACCGAACGGCGCATCGGCGAACGAGAACGACACGTCATAGCCGTAGCGTGCCTTGGCATACTTGGCGAAGTCGGGCGACATATCGACGCCGAGCTTGCTCGGCAGCCAGCCGGCGATGCCCAGGATCGCCATGCGGATCGACTTGCCGGCCAGCGGGTGGCCCTTCTCCGTCTGCGAGAAGACGTGACGCGGAAACGTCAGCCCCGCCGCAGCCGCCAGCGCCGCCGTGCCGGTCAGCAGCTTGCGGCGGTTCACTCCTGCCAGATCGGCCGGCGGCTGGATTGTCATACGCTTCCCCTGCATGCGCTTGTTGCACACTCGCTTGATTGCGACCGTAGTGACAAACCTCGCACACGGTCAAGCGACGCCGCCTCGATATGCTCTTGTTGCCGCCAACGAAGCCTAAAGGGAGGACCGCATGAAGAAGCTGATCAACGACCCCGGCGCCGTGGTGCCCGAGATGCTGGAGGGGCTGGCCGCCCTCAGCCCCGGCCTCGCCCTGCTGGAAGGGGAGACGGTGATCGTCCGCGCCGGCTGGGACCGGGCTGGCGTCGCGCTGATCTCCGGCGGCGGCGCGGGGCACGAGCCGGCGCATGCGGGCTATGTCGGCCCGGGCCTGCTGGCCGCCGCGGTGGCCGGCGACGTGTTCACCTCGCCCAGCGTCGATGCCGTCTTGGCGGCAATCCGCGCCGTCGCCGGCGAGCCGGGCGCGCTGCTGATCGTGAAGAACTACACCGGCGACCGCCTCAACTTCGGCCTGGCCGCCGAGATCGCCCGCACCGAGGGCCTGCGGGTCGCCATGGTGGTCGTGGATGACGACGTGGCGCTCGGCGCAGGCGGTGGCGCCGGCCGCCGCGGCGTCGCCGGCACGGTGCTGGTGCACAAGGTCGCGGGCGCCGCCGCGGCGGCCGGGCTGGATCTGGACGAGGTGAGGCGGGAAGCGGAGGCGGCCATCGCCGCGGTCGGCACCATGGGCGTGGCGCTCACCCCCTGCACCGTGCCCGCCGCCGGGGCGCCGGGGTTCGAGCTGGGCGCGAACGAGGTCGAACTGGGGCTGGGCATCCACGGCGAGGCCGGGGTGCGCCGCGCCCCGATCGGCCCGGCGCGGGACCTGGTGCGCACGCTGGTCGAGGCCGTGGCAACGGACCGCAGGATCGGCCGCGGCGACCAGGCGGCGCTGCTGGTGAACAACCTAGGCGGCACGCCCACCATGGAGATGCTGATTGCGGCGCGCGAGGCCGTGGCGGCGTGCGAGGCCCGCGGCATCCGGGTCGAGCGCGCCTGGTGCGGCGCGTTCCTCACGGCGCTGGAGATGGCGGGCTGCTCGATCTCGCTCATGCGGCTCGACGCCGGGCGCATGGCGCGGCTCGACGCGCCCGCCAGCGCGCCGGCCTGGCCGGGGCCGGGCGCGACCCCCCGCCTCCACCGTCCCCGCACCCCGGCGCCCACGCCGCCCGCGCCGCCGCCGGTGGCAGTGCGGGACCCGCGGATGGACCGGGTGCTGCACGCCGTGGCAACCGCGCTGCGGGACGCAGAGCCGGTGCTGACCCGCATGGACCAGGCGGTGGGCGACGGCGACCTCGGCATCAGCCTGGCGCGCGGCGCTGCCGCCATCGAGCGCGACCTGCCGACCTACCCGACGGCGGACGCCGCGGAAACGCTGCGCGCCCTGTCCGCCACGCTGCGCCGGGCGCTCGGCGGGTCGTCCGGGCCGTTCTACGCCGTGGCGCTGCTGCGCGCGGCGGAGGCGTTGCGGGAGCGGCCGGGCGCGTGGGATGCGGCGTTGCGCGCCGGGTGCGACGGCATCCAGGCGCTGGGTGGTGCCGTGCCGGGCGACCGCACCATGCTCGACGCGCTTGACCCGGCGGCAACGGCATGGGCGTCGGGCCTAGACGCGGCGGTGGCGGCTGCGGAGGCCGGCACGGAGCGCACCGCCGCCATGCCGCCGCGGCGCGGGCGGTCGTCCTACCTCGGCGACCGCGCCCTGGGCCACGCCGATCCGGGCGCCCAGGCCGTTGCCGTCTGGCTGCGCGCGATCCGGGACGCGCTGCGACCACGCTCAAGTTGAGCGAAAGCACGGATCATGCCTTGCGGCGAGACTGTTCCGGCGCTTCACTCCACCCAGGCCCGGACCAGGACACTGGCGGGGCAATCGGCAGCGAGACCGAACGGGAGGACAGGATGGCCGACGAGGGCACTCCACGGCTGGAAATGCGCGGCATCTCCAAGACGTTCCCGGGCGTCAAGGCGCTGAACGGCGTCCAGCTCAAGGCGTGGGGCGGCGAGGTGCTGGCGCTGATGGGGGAGAACGGCGCGGGCAAGTCCACGCTGATGAAGATCCTCTCCGGCGCGCACCAGGCCGATCCCGGCGGCGAGCTGCTGATCGACGGCAAGCCGATCACCATCACCGACCCCATCGCCGCCAAGCGCCACGGCGTCGCGATCATCTACCAGGAGCTGGCGCTGGCCCCCAATCTCTCGGTGGCCGAGAACATCTACCTCGGCGCCGAGCCGTCGCGGGGCGGCCGGATCGACCGCCGTGCCATGCGCGAGGGCTGCCGCCCGGTGCTGGAGCGGCTCGGCGCGCCGTTCGGCCCCGACACGACGGTGGGCGGCCTGTCCATCGCCGAGCGCCAGCTTGTCGAGATCGCCCGGGCACTGCACGCGCACTCGAAGATCCTGGTGCTGGACGAGCCGACGACGGCGCTGTCGTCCCGGGAAACCGACCGGCTATTTGCGCTGGTGCGCCAGCTCCGCGCCGACGGCATCGCGCTGATCTACATCAGCCACCGCATGGCGGAGGTGTACGAGCTGGCCGACCGCGTCTCCGTGCTGCGGGACGGCGGCTACGTCGGCACGCTGACCCGCGACGAGCTCAGCGCCGAAGCGTTGGTGAAGATGATGGTCGGGCGCGACCTGTCGAGCTTCTACACCAAGACCCACGACCCGCACGGCAGCCGCGGCCCGGTCATCCTGGAGGTGCAGGGCATCACCGACGGCGGCCGGCGCGTGAAGCCGTGCAGCCTCAAGCTGCACCAGGGCGAGGTGCTGGGCATCGCCGGCTTGGTCGGCTCTGGCCGGACGGAGCTGGCCCGGCTGATCTACGGCGCCGATCCCAAGACCGGGGGCGAGGTGGCGCTGAACGGCAGCGTGCTGACCGTGCACGGGCCGGAGGACGCGCTGGCCGCCGGCATCGCCTACCTGACGGAGGACCGCAAGGGGCTGGGGCTGTTCCTGGATCTCCCGTGCGGCACCAACATAAACCTCGGCGTGATCGGGCGTGACGCCGGGCGCGGCGGCGTCCTCGACCTCCCGGCCGGGCGGCGGCGCGCGGCGGAGGCGTTCAGGGCGCTGCGCGTCCGCGCGGCCAGCCCGGCGGTCACGGTCGGCAGCCTGTCGGGCGGCAACCAGCAGAAAGTGCTGCTGTCCCGTTGGCTGGAGACCGGGCCGAAGGTGCTGATCCTCGACGAGCCGACCCGCGGCGTCGATATCGGCGCGAAGTCGGAGATCTACCGCATCATCGACGAGCTGGCGCAGCGCGGCATCGGCGTCATCGTCATTTCGAGCGAGCTGCCGGAGATCATCGGCACCTGCGACCGCGTGCTGGTGATGCGGGAGGGCCACATCGCCGGCGAGGTCGGCGGACCCGGCGGCGCGCCGATCACCCAGGAGAACATCATGGCCTACGGCGCCGGGGCGGCCGCATAACCGAAGGGAGGAACCCGACATGTCCGACGTAAACGAAGACGTGAACGAGAAAGCCGCCACGGTCGCCGTGCCTGCCAGCCCCGCCGCGGCGACCGCCACGGCCACCGGGGGCGCCGGGCTGTCGTCACGGCAGGTGCAGGTCCGCAGCGTCATCCAGGCGATCGGCATGCTGCCGGTGCTGATCATCCTGGCAATCGCCTTCCACTACCTAGGCGAGGAACGGTTCCTGACCGGGCAGAACCTGTCCATCGTGGCGCAGCAGGCGGCGATCAACTGCGTGCTCGGCGCCGGCATGACTTTCGTGATCCTGACCGGCGGCATCGACCTTTCAGTCGGCAGCATGCTCGCGGCTTCGGCGATGTCGGCGCTGATCGTCTCGCTGGTGCCGGGCTTTGGCCTGCTCGGCGTGCCGGCGGCGCTGCTGACCGGGCTGTTCTTCGGCCTGCTGAACGGCAGCCTCGTGGCGTTTGCCGGGCTGCCCCCATTCATTGTGACGCTCGGCTCGCTGACGGCGGTGCGGGGGCTTGCGCGGCTGATGGGCAGCGACTCGACCATCTTCAACCCCGACCTGTCATTCGCCGCTATCGGCAACGCGACCATCCCGATCACGTCCGGCTTCGGCATCCCAGTGCTGGCGATCATCGCCCTCGTCGTGATCGTGGCGTCCTGGTTCGTGCTGCGCCGCACCGTGCTGGGCGTGTGGATCTACGCCGTCGGCGGCAACCCGGCGGCGGCGCGGCTGTCGGGCATCAAGGTGTGGCGCATCCTGCTGTTCGTCTATGCCGTGTCCGGCCTGCTCGCCGGCCTGGGCGGCGTGATGTCGGCGGCGCGCCTGTTCGCCGCCAACGGCCTGCAGCTTGGGCAAAGCTACGAGCTGGACGCCATCGCCGCAGTGATCTTGGGCGGCACCAGCTTCGTCGGCGGCATCGGCTCGATCTGGGGCACGCTGATCGGCGCGCTGATCATCGCCGTGCTGTCGAATGGTTTGACCTTGCTGGGCGTCTCGGACATCTGGCAGTTCATTGTCAAAGGTCTCGTGATCATCGGCGCCGTGGCGCTCGACCGCGCCCGGCTGCAGGGCAACGCCCGCACCTGACTCATACTTGCGCCAGCGGGGATTGCCCAACCGCCGGCGCGCTCATCAACAGGGCTGGGAGGTTACGCTTGATGTTGAGAACCCTGTTGCTGGCCGGCGCGGCCTTGGCGCTTTTTTCCGGCGCGGCGTCCGCCAAGGACATCAAGGCAGTCGGCGTCACCGTCGGCTCGCTCGGCAACCCGTATTTCGTGAACGTCGGCAAGGGCGTGACCGACGCGGTGCACGAGATCAACCCGCAGGCCAAGGTGACAATATCCTCGGCCGACTACGACCTGAACAAGCAGTTCACCCAGATCGACAACTTCATCTCGGCAGGCGTCGATCTGATCCTGGTCAACGCCGCCGACCCGCGCGCCATCGCCCCCGCGATCAAGCGGGCGCAGGCGGCCGGCATCACGGTGGTGGGCGTCGATGTCGCGGCGGCCGGCGCGGACGCCACGGTGCAGACCGACAACACCCTGGCGGGCGAGATCGCCTGCAAGTTCATGGCGGACGCGATCGGCGGCAAGGGCAACGTGGTGATCGAGAACGGGCCGCAGGTTTCGGCGGTGATCGACCGGGTGAACGGCTGCAAAAAGGTGCTGAGCGGCTACTCCGACATCAAGCTGCTGTCGTCGGACCAGGACGGCAAAGGCTCGCGCGACGGGGGGCTGAACGTGATGCAAGGCTTCCTGACGCGCTTCCCCAGCATCCAGGGCGTG
>CAXSHI010000075.1:0-20653 GCA_964236755.1 uncultured Acetobacteraceae bacterium | reverse complement strand
CGGGTCCTCGATCATCTCCTTCCACTGGCTGATCCAGCCGACGGTGCGGGCGACGGCGAACAGCACGGTGAACATGCTGGTCGGGAAGCCCATCGCCTTCAGGATGATGCCCGAGTAGAAATCGACGTTCGGGTATAGCTTCTTGCTGATGAAATAATCGTCGTGCCGCGCGATCCGCTCCAGCTCCATCGCGAGGTCGAGCAGCGGATCGTCCTTGATGCCCATCTCCGCCAGCACCTCGTGGCAGGTACGCTCCATGATCTTGGCGCGGGGATCGTAGTTCTTGTAGACCCGGTGCCCGAAGCCCATCAGGCGCACGCCGCTGTCCTTGTCCTTCACCTTCTCGATGAAGCCGGGGATGTTGTCCTTGTGGCCGATCTCGCCGAGCATCTTCAGCACCGCCTCGTTGGCGCCGCCGTGCGCCGGACCCCACAGGCTGGCGATCCCGGCGGCGATGCAGGCGAACGGGTTGGCGCCGGTGGACCCGGCCAGCCGCACCGTGCTGGTGGAGGCGTTCTGCTCGTGGTCGGCGTGCAGGATGAAGATGCGGTCCATGGCGCGCGCCAGCACCGGGCTGACGTGGTACGGCTCCGCCGGAACGGCGTTCATCATGTACAGAAAGTTCTCGGCATAGCCGAGGTCGTTGCGCGGATACATGAACGGCTGGCCGATGGAGTACTTGTAGGCCCATGCGGCGATGGTGGGGAGCTTGGCGATCAGCCGGAACGCGCTGATGCGGCGGACCTCGGGGTCGGTGATGTCGAGGCTGTCATGGTAGAACGCCGACAGCGCGCCCACGACGCCGCACAGCACCGCCATGGGATGCGCGTCGCGGCGGAACCCGTCGTAGAAGCGGCGGAGCTGCTCGTGCAGCATGGTATGGCGCATGACGCCGTGCTCGAACTCATGCCGCTCCTCGGCCGTCGGCAGGTCGCCGTTCAGCAGCAGGTAGGCGACTTCAAGGAAGGTGGAGTGCTCTGCCAACTGGTCGATGGGGTAGCCGCGATGCAGCAGGATGCCCTCGTCGCCGTCGATGTAGGTGATCTTGCTCTCGCAGGAGGCAGTCATGCCGTAGCCGGGATCGTAGGTGAAGATCCCCAGGTTGCTGTAGAGCTTGCTGACATCGGCCACCGCGGGGCCGATCGTGCCGGGTCGCAGCGGTAGCGAGAACGATTTGTTGGAGCCGTCCAGGGTCATGGTGACTGACCCGTTTGCCGTGCTGCTCATGCTGTCATCCCGTTCTGACCAGGCGGAATTCGCCGCCTTTCGATCGTGTGCTGCCGGGTCCGTTTTCCGAACCCTGCATCATGGCAAATTAAGGGCGCAGCCGCCCTTGGCGCAACCTTCGCTGCTGCAGCAATCCCCGGAGCGGCCACGGCCCGGCGCCTGGCTGGCTCACGCCCAGAACGGCTCGGCCTTGCGGAACCGCTTCCAGGCATGGCCGACGCGCGCCCGGGACGCCGCGGCGCCGGCAGCGACGAACCCCTCGACCAGCCCGGCCGCATGGCTGCGCTCAGCCCGGCCCAGGTGCGCCATCAGCCCGGCGGCCGTCGCGCCGTCGTTCAGCATGCCCAGCTCCTCCTGCAAGGCCGACAGGCGCTTGACGAAGTGGCGCCCGGGCTTGTCGGGAAATAGCGGCAGGAAGAACTCCGCCGCGTAGCGCAGCCGCTTGCAGTCCTTACGCAGCTCATGCAGCGCCGGCAGCGGCAGCGCCGCAAGGTCGCGCCCGGCGTGGCGCACCCGCTTCACCTGGTGCGCCAGCGCCGCGGCGGCGAACGGCGCCGCATCCTGCTGCAGCCGCGGATCAGGAGTCGGCTCGCGTTCCCACGGCCGCAGCACGGACGCGCAGGCCAGCCCGATCTGCAGCTCGCGGAACGCAGCGCTCGCCAGATGGGCGCGCAGCTCGACATAGGCCGACTGCCGCCGCCGCCGCGCCGTCGCGAACAGGGCGCGGAACCGCCCGTCGTCCGGGAACGCCGCGCCGATCCGGTCCGCCGTGTCGCCCAGGAACACGTCCCAGTCCCGTGCGGCGCCGAGGCGCGTCGCGGTGACGCGCAGCCCGTCGCTCAACGGCGTCAGCTCCGGGAACGCCGCGACGTGCTTGAGGATGGCGAGCACGGACCGCAGCCGCCGGGTCGTGACGCGCATCTGGTGCACCGCCACGGGCGTCGCGCCGGCGCCGGCGTGCGCCGCCCAGTGCAGCATCGAGTCCAGAAGGTCGCCGATCAGCATGGCGGCGCTGTCGCTCGTGGTCTGCCCGGGGATGGCGGCGGCCGGCCCCTCATGGCGCGGCGGCGGCTCGCCGCCCCGCGCGACGGCGACCGCGAAGGCTGCGAGTCCGGACCGCGGCACTGAAAGCCGGACGGCGCCGGCAAGCTCCATCGCGGCGGGCCGCAGCCGCGCCGGCGGGCCGCGCAGCACCAAGCGGCAGGCCGGCTGCTCCGCCGCGACGCCGCGCGCTTGTCCGTCCAGCACGACGACGCGCACCGGCTCGGCCATGGCGTCCGGCGCCGCATCGGCCGCTGGATCTGGGGTGGCGCCGTGGGGGCCAGGCGGGCGCAGCACGAATTCCATGCGCCGCCCACGCAGCGCGGCGATGGGAGCAAGGCTGTCATGCAGGGAATGATCCAGGCTGGCCGGGCTTGCACCCTCTGCGATGAGCGGGGCCGGGCTGCCCGGCGGCCAAGGCCAGCCGGGCGCGGGACGCAGCGCCTCCAGCCGCCAATGGCCGCGCTGCTCCGAAAGCGACAGGGCGCGCACAGCCAGGGCGCCGTCCGCCGTGTCATGCCACAGGGTGGTCACGGAGGCGGTGCGCCCGGCGCGCGCCAAGGACGGCAGCTTGAGAAGGCGGGGCAGGTCGTCCGGGTTGAGCGCGAACTCCAGGCTGGCCTCGGTCATTTCACCGTGATCAGCCGCCAGGGCCGGGCAGGTCGCGCGGGCACAAGAACCGGGCGAGACGGCCGCCGCCCTCGTCGAGCGACTGCCAGGGAACGGTGACGGTGAACTCGGCAAGCGCGCCGCTGGGAAAACCCTCTGCCAGGCGGCGGATGTCCGGATTGTCGAACGACGCCGCCTGCGCGCCCACCAGCAGCATCGCTAGATCGTGCACGCCGGGGTTGTGTCCCACCACCAGCACGCTGCGCGCGGTGGCGCCGACCTCCTGGACCACCTTCAGCATCGCCGGCGCGGACGCCAGGTACAGGCTGTCGAGCCGGTCCACCAGCGGGGTGTCGGCCCACGGCTCAAGCGCCTCCAGCGTCTGCACGGTGCGGCGCGACGTGGACACCAGCACCACGTCCGGCGCCAGGCCCAGCCCCTGCATCGCGGTTCGCATCGCCGCCGCCGCAGCGAGGCCGCGCCCGTTGAGCGGTCGTGCATGATCGGGAATGTCCCGTTCTTCCCAGGACGACTTGGCATGCCGGAGCAGGAGGAGTTGCCGCATGGAAGAACACTGCCCGCACCCGGCCCCGCCCGCAAGCGGACAGGTCGGCAGGGTTGCGCCGCGCCGGGTCGGCGCCATTGTCGGATCGGATGCGTAAAGGGGTGGGCATGGCGGGACCGGTGGTGATTGTGGGCGCGGGGGCCATCGGCTCGGCCATCGCGCGTCGCGTGGCGGCGCGGGGCGGTCCACCTGGTCGGCCGGGATGCTGCCCGGGTCGGGGCGCTGGCGGCGGAACTGGGCGGCACGCATGCGGTGGCGGACGCGCTGGACGAGACGGCCCTGGCTGCGGCGGTGCGGCAGGCCGGGCCGGCCATCGGCGGCCTCGCCTACTGCGTCGGCTCCATCGTGCTGCGGGCCTTGCGCCGGGCCACGAGCGAGGAATTCGTTGCGGCGTTCCGGTTGAACGCCGTCGGCGCCGTGTTGGCGGTTGCCGCCGCCGCGGATGCGTTGAAGGCCAGCCCCGGCAGCGGCGTCGTGCTGTTCAGCACCGTCGCCGTCCGCTCCGGCTTCACCAACCACGCGGTGATCGCCGCCGCCAAGGGTGCGGTCGAAGGCCTGACGACCGCGCTCGCCGCCGAGCTGGCGCCGCAGGTGCGGGTGAACTGCATCGCCCCCAGCCTGACGCAGTCCGGCATCGCCCAGCCGATCCTGGGCAACGAGGCGATGGCCAAGGGGATCGCGGCCATGCACCCGATCCCGCGCCTCGGCACGGGCGACGACGCCGGGGCGCTGGCGGCGTTCCTGCTGTCAGATGACGCTGGATGGATCACCGGCCAGGTGTTCGCCGTGGACGGCGGGCGGTCCAACGTGCGGGTCAAGGGCTGATGGCCGAGGCCGCCACGGGAGGCACGCTGCGCATCGTGCTGGGCGACCAATGCAGCGCCGGGCTGAGCGCGCTTCGCGACCTCGATCCCGCGCGGGATGTCGTGCTGATGGCCGAGGTGATGGGGGAGTGCACCTACGTGAAGCACCACCCGAAGAAGATCGTGCTCGTGCTGTCGGCCATGCGGCACTTCGCCCGGGCGCTGCGGGCGCGCGGGGTGCAGGTCGATTACGTGGCTCTCGACGACCCGGCCAACACCGGCAGCCTGCGCGGCGAGATGCTGCGCGCCGCCGCCCGGCGCCGGCCTGCCGCCATCGTCGCGACCGAGGCCGGCGAATGGCGGCTCACGGAAGACATGCGGCGGTGGCATGAAGCGTCCGGCATCGAGACCGAGATCCGCGACGACGACCGGTTCCTCTGCCGCATCCAGGAGTTCCGCGCCTGGGCGCGCGGCCGGGGCGCCTTCCGCATGGAGTCCTTCTACCGCGACATGCGCCGCCGCTACGATGTCCTGATGGACGACGGCGCGCCCGCCGGCGGCCAGTGGAACTACGACCCCGAGAACCGCAAGCCGCCGCCCAAGGGCATCGCCCCGCCCCCCGTCCCGCGGTTCGAGCCGGACGACATCACGGAGGAGGTGATGGCGCTCGTGGCGCGCAGCTTCCCGGACCATTTCGGCAACGTGGACGGCTTCGCCTTGCCAGTGACACACCGGGACGCCGCCGCGGCGCTGCATGACTTCGTGGCCAACCGCCTGCCGCTGTTCGGCGAGTGGCAGGACGCGATGAAAACCGGGGAGAGCACGATGTACCACGCGCTGATCTCCACTTCGCTGAACACCGGGCTGCTCGGCCCGTTGGAGGCCTGCCGGGCCGCAGAGGCCGCCTGGCGCGCCGGGATGGCCCCGCTCAACGCCGTCGAGGGCTTCGTGCGGCAGATCCTGGGCTGGCGGGAGTTCGTGCGCGGCGTGTACTGGCTCAAGATGCCGGAGTACGGCCGCCTGAACAGCCTGGGTGCGACGCGCAAGCTGCCGGCGTTCTTCTGGACGGCCGAGACGCGGATGAACTGCCTGCGCCAGGCCATCGGCGACACGCGCCGCCACGCTTATGCCCACCACATCCAGCGCCTGATGATCACCGGCAACTTCGCGCTGCTGGCCGGGCTGCATCCCGACGAGGTCGATGAATGGTACCTCATCGTCTATGCCGACGCCTACGAGTGGGTCGAGATGCCGAACGTGCGCGGCGTGGCGCTGCACGCCGACGGCGGGATCATGGGGTCGAAGCCCTACGCGGCGTCGGGCGCCTACATCAACCGCATGAGCGACTACTGCCGCAAGTGCCACTACGACGTGAAGCTCGGCACGGGGGAGCGCGCCTGCCCGTTCAACGCGCTGTACTGGGACTTCATCGCCCGGCACGCTGGACGCTTCGGCCAGAACACGCGCATGGCGATGCCGGTGCGAACGCTGGCGAAGATGGACCCGTTGCGCCTGGCCGCCCTCCAGGAGCAGGCGGCGGGGTTCCTGGCGGCGATGGACGCGGGCGGGGCGGTCTAGCCGCCGATCCCCGGCAGGTCGATCCAGGACAGGTGCCCGCCCTTGCCGGCCCCGGTGTCGAGGAACACCGCCAATCCCCCCGACGACCCGGTGCGCCGGTAGGGGCGCCCGTCCGTGCTGCGCTGGTCGTGGCCGCAATACACCGTCATGCCGGCGGGGATGCGGTCCACCCAGCGCAGCACGCGCTCCGGGTAGCCGTCCGGCTGCATCCGCCCCGTCGTCTCGCCGAACAGGGCGCGGGACAGCAGCGGGTCCACGCGGCCGAGCGGCGGCGGCGGCGGCTCGCTCAGCATGGCCGGGTGGAAGCCGCCGTGCACGAAGGCGATGTCGCCATACGCCACCCAGGCTGGCGCGTTGTTGATCTCACGCAGCGCGCGTGCGCGGAGCGCGTCGTCCAGCTGGGCGAGCGTCGCCTGCAGCGCCGCATCCATCCGCACCGCCTGCCCGGCGAGCGCGCGGCCCAGCTTGCGGTCGTGGTTGCCGAGGATGAACAGGCCGCGCCCCTCGTCCATCAGCGTGAACATGGTCCTCAGCACGCCCGCGCTGTCGGGGCCATGGTCGCTGAGGTCGCCGAGCTGCACGACGAAGCGGTCCGTCGCGGTCGCGGCCGAAAAGGCGCGGATATCCCCGTGCACGTCGCCCACCACGCGCAACGGAACGCCCGCGGGGATCACGCGGCACGCCGCACGGTGGCGCGGTAGGCGTCGAGGGCGCGCTGCCGGGCCTGCGGCAGGTCGGCAATCGCGTGCGGATAGCTGCGCCCGAGGTTCACGCCGGCCTCCGCCAGCACGGCGAGCGGCGCGGACCAGGGCGCGTGCACGAAGCGGTCCGGCATCCGCGCCAACTCCGGCACCCAGGCGCGGACATAGGCACCGCCCGGGTCGAACTTCTCGCCTTGGCTCACCGGGTTGAACACGCGGAAGAACGGCTGGCTGTCGATGCCGCAGCCGGCGATCCATTGCCAGCTCGCCGCGTTGCTGGCGAGGTCGGCATCAACCAGCGTGTCCCAGAAATGCGCCTCCCCGGCCTGCCAAGGCAGCAGGAGCTGCTTCACCAGAAACGACGCGGTGATCATGCGGACGCGGTTGTGCATCCAGCCCAGGCGCCACAGCTGCCGCATCCCGGCATCGACGATGGGAATTCCGGTCCGGCCGCGCTGCCACGCGCGCAGCTCGGCGTGGGCGTCGCGGACGGCAAGGCCGGCGAACGCCGGGCGCAGCGGCTGCTCCGGCATGTCCGGGTTGTGCCACAGCAGGTAGGCCGAGAAATCACGCCACAGGATCTCGCCCAGGAACACCTCTAGGCCCTTGCCGGTCTCCTGCGCGGCCTGCTGCGCCGTGTGCCAGACCTGGCCGGGCGACAGTTCCCCCCAGTGCAGGTGCGGCGACACCATGCTGGTGCCGGGCTGGCCCGGGAGGTTGCGCCCGGTGTCGTAGCCGTGCACCGCCTTGTCCAGGAACGCGGCGAGCCGGCGGTGCGCGGCGGCCTCGCCCACCTCCCAAGTCTCGCGGAACCCGCCGGCCCAATCGGGACGGGTCGGCAGCAGGCCCCAGTCGTCGAGGCGGTCCGAGCGGGGCGGGGCGGGGCAGGGAATGCTGTCAGGCGCCGGAGTGGGCGGATGCGGTGCGCCGCGCGCCCGGCAGGTGCGGGCGAACGGGGTATAAACGCCATACACGCCGCCGGTCTTGGTGCGGATGCTGTCCAGGTCGAACAGGGTGGCCGTGCGGTGCAGGTGGAGCGCCGCCCCGGCACCCTGCAACCCCGCGGTCACCGCGTCCTCCGCCCGGCGCGCCCAAGGCTCGTGCATGCGGCCGGCATGGACCTCCGCGGCGCCCACCTCCCGCGCCAAGGCGGGGATCACCTCGGCGGACGGCCCGCGCCGCAGTACCAGCATGGCGCCGCGCGCCGTCAAGTCCTTGGCCAGCGACGCCAGGCTGTGATGCAGCCACCAGCGTGCAGCACCGCCCAGCGCCCAGGCGCCCGGGGTGTCGTCGTCCAGTACATAGACCGGCAGCACCGCCCGCCCGCCCTCCAGCGCGGCCCGCAGCGCCGCGTGGTCCTGCAGCCGCAAATCCTGGCGGAACCACACAATGACAGGCGGCCCACCCTCCGTTCCCTCGCTCATCTCCGTCTCCATGGACCCCAGGCCCAAATCCGCTTCCTTCTAAATGGGTCATGGAGGCAACCGGTCCATAGCGTCGCCTTCAATCGCCGGCGACCCGCGACGACGGCCGGGCTTGCGGCCTGGTGCTGGCCGCCGCCTGCGCCAGGGTGAAGCTGAACAGCCGGTCCTGCCCCAGCAGGAACGCCCGGCCACCGCGCGGGAACAGCCCGGCGATGGCCGGGTGCGCCACGTCCAGCCCGCCGGTGTAGGCGCCCAGCGCCGGTAGCATCAGCCGGCGCGGGTCGGCGACGAAGCACGGCCGGGTCACGGCGCCAGCGCGGGTGGCGATGCTGGCCTTGGGATGGTGGTGGCCGCACAGCTCGCCCTGCGCGCCGGGCTGCGCCTGGTGGCGGAACACCAGGGGGCCTGCGGTCCAGGCGTCGGTGGCGTGGCCGCCCAGCCTGTCCGGCGGCGACGGGTCATGGTTGCCGAGAACCCAGATGAACGACGCGGCCTCGGTCATGCCCCGCAGCCGCGCCGCGTCGCCCGGCGCCATGCGCAGTGACCCGCGTGCGTCGTGGAAGCTATCGCCCAACGCCACCACGGTGGCCGGCCGCCACCGCCGCATCAGCGCCGCCAACCGGTCGAGCGTCGCCCGGGTGTCCCAGGGCGGCACCAACTGCCCGCGCACGGCGCAGGCCGAGCCTTTCTCCAGATGCAGGTCCGCCACCGCCAGCAGCCCGGCCGCGGGCCACGCCACGCCGCCCAGCGGATCGAGCAGCAGGCGCTCCCCCATGAAGTGCAGCGGCGCCGCCGTCATGCCCCCATCTTTCCTGCAGATCGCGCCCGCTGGCGCGGCTTGCGCTGCAGGATCGCCAGGTTGGCGCGGTGCACCGGATGCACCCGCATCGGCGCGGTGCTCGAGGGCGCGTCGCCGGTCGCCTCCGCCACCAAGGCTTCCGTTTCCGCAAGCAGCGCGTCCTCGCCGCCCGCGGTGCGCACCGTCTCCCGCCCGATGTCCAGCAGCACCGGCACCGCCAGCGGCGACACGCGCAACAGCCGCACGTGCCGCACCCGCCCTGCCACCCGCCCGAGCATGCCCGACAGCCGGCCCAGGTCGGTCAGCCCGCCCGCCGCGTCCGCCCGCGTCGCGCGCAGCAGCACATGGTCCGGCTGGTGCCGCCGCAGCACGTCGTAGATCAGGTCGCTGTTCACCGTCACCTGCCGCCGGCTCTTTTCCTGGCCCGGGTGGTTGCGCTCGATCAGCCCGGCCACCACGGCGACGTTGCGGAACGTCCGGCGCAGCATGCTGCTCTCCGCCATCCAGGCTTCCAGATCGTCGCCCAGCATGTCCTGCTCGAACAACTGGGCGACGTCCTGAGGTTCAAAGGCGGACCAGACGGCGATCACGTAGTCCGTCGCCACGAAGCCGAGCGGGCCATAGCCGAACCGCTCCATGCGCCGGGTCAGCAGCATGCCAAGCGTCTGGTGCGCGTTGCGGCCCTCGAAGCAATAGGCCACCAGGAACCAGCGGCCGTTGCGGGGAAACGTCTCCACCAGCAGGTCGTCGGTGCCCGGCAGCTGCGACCGCTGCGTTTGCAGGCCCAGCCACTCGCGCACCTGGGGCGGGTAGTGCGACCAGGCGGCGGGATCGTGCAGCATGGCGCGCACCCGGGCCGCGAGGTTCGAGGTCAGCGGGTACTTGGAGCCGGCATAGGCGGGCACCATCGGCTCGCCGCTGCCGCCCTCCGCGACCTCGACCGTCGTTTCCCGCAGCCGCACGTAGCGCAGCAGACGGCCGGCGAACATGAAGGTGTCGCCGGGCACCATCATGCTGACGAAGCTTTCCTCCACCTCGCCCAGCGCGCCGCCGCCGCGTCCGGCGAGCCGCACCTTGAGCAGCGGGGCCTCGACGATGGTGCCGAGGTTCATCCGCGCCATGCGCGCGACCCGCTCCCCCCGGATGTGCACCAGGCCGTCCGCGTCGCGGAACAGCTTGCGGTAGCGGTCATAGGCCGCGAGCGCGTAGCCGCCGTCCTCGACGAAGCGCAGCACGTCGTCGAAGTCCGCCCGGGTCAGGCCGGCATAGGGCGCGGCGCGGCGCACCTCCTCGAACATGGCATCCGGGTGGAACGGGGCGCCGGCCGCCATCAGCAGCAGATGCTGCGCCAGCACGTCGAGGCCGCCGGGCCGCGGCGGGTCGCCGTCCTGCTCGCGCGCCGCAACGCCCTCGATGGCCGCCTCGCATTCCAGCAGCTCGAACCGGTTGGCCGGCACCAGGATGGCGTTGGACGCCTCGTCCATCCGGTGATTGGCCCGGCCGACGCGCTGCAGCAGCCGGCTCACCCCCTTTGGCGCGCCGACCTGGATGACCAGATCGACGCCGCCCCAGTCGATGCCGAGGTCGAGCGACGAGGTCGCCACCACGGCGCGCAACTGCCCGGCCGACATCGCCGCCTCCACCTTGCGGCGCTGGCCGATGTCGAGGCTGCCGTGGTGCAGGGCGATGGGCAGGGTGTCGGCGTTGATCTTCCACAGCGCCTGGAACAGCAGCTCGCCCTGCGCCCGGGTGTTGACGAACACGATGGTCATGCCGTGCGCGCCGATGCGCTCCAGGATCGCGGACGCGCTGTTGAGGCCCATGTGCCCCGACCACGGCAGCCGGTCCTCCGGCAGCAGGATCGACAGGGCCGGCGGCGCCCCTTGCGCCACTTCGATCAGATCCGGCAGGGCGCCCGCGCCCACGTAGTCCAGCAGCGCCTGCCGGTGCGCGACCGTCGCCGACAGGCCGACGCGGCTCAGGCCCGGCACCAGCGAGCCGAGTCGCGCCAGGCACAACGCCAGCTGGTCGCCCCGCTTGGTGCCGGCCAGTGCGTGCACCTCGTCGATCACGACGGTGCACAGCCCGGCGAACATCGTCGGCGCGTCCGCCTGCGACAGCAGCAGGGCAAGGCTTTCCGGCGTGGTCAGCAGGATGTTGGGCGGCTGCTCCTTCTGCCGCTTGCGGCGGTTGGCCGGGGTGTCGCCGGTCCGCGTCTCGATGGCGATGCTCAGACCCATCTCGTCCACGGGTGCCGTCAGGTTGCGGGCGATGTCGGTGGCGAGCGCCTTGAGCGGGCTGACATACAGCGTGTGCAGGCCGGCGCGGGGTGCTGCGGCCAGGTCGATCAGGCTGGCGAGGAACCCGGCCAGCGTCTTGCCGCCGCCGGTCGGCGCAATCAGCAGGGCGCTGCGCCCGGCCCGCGCTGCCGCGATCATGGCGAGCTGGTGCGGCCGCGGCGTCCAGCCGCGCCGGGCGAACCACGACACGAACGGCTCGGGCAGGGGTTCCGGCAATGTTCCCATGACCCAGAAATAGTCCGGGTGGCCCGGCGGCGGAAGTGGCGTTAGCATCGCGCTATGCCGCTGCCTCCCTGGCACCCCGACAGCCTCGCCGACCGGCTGCCCTTCCTGCGCCGCCGCACGCTGCTGACGCAGGCGACCCGCGCCTTTTTCAATGCACGCGGCTACACCGAGGTCGAGACGCCCTATGCCGTTTCGGCGCCGGGCGAGGAGGTGCACCTGCGTGCGCTCCGCACCACGATCCACCGCCCGGACGGCACGGGCCGCGACGTGTGGCTGCACACCAGCCCCGAGTTCGCCATGAAGCGCCTGTTGGCCGCGGGCGCCGGCCCGGTGTTCCAGTTGGCCCGGGTCTGGCGCGACGGCGAGGGCAGCGCCCGCCACGCCGCCGAGTTCACCATGCTGGAATGGTACCGCCCCGGCCTCGATTTTGACGGCTTGATCGAGGAAGCCGTTTTCCTGCTCCGCGCTGTGCTGCCGTCCGTGGTGAGCAGCGGCGGGGTGGAAACCAGCCTCGCCACGTTTGAGCGCCTTTCGGTCGCCGAGGCATTCCTCCGCCATGCCGGCGCCGACGTGCTCGGCACCGCCGGGGACGCCCCCGCCCTGGCCCGCAGCGCCGGAGCGTCGCTGCGCACCGACGAGACATGGGAAGACCTGTTCTTCCGCCTGCTGCTGGAGCGGGTCGAGCCGCATCTGGGCCGGGCGCACCCCACGGTCCTCACCCACTGGCCCGCCGCGCAGGCGGCGCTCGCCCGGCGCGACCCGGCGGACCCCCGTGTGGCGCTGCGGTTCGAGCTGTTCGTCTGCGGCATGGAGCTAGCCAATGCGTTCGAGGAACTGACCGACGCGGCGGAGCAGCGGGCACGCTTCGTCGAGGACCGCGCACGGCGCCACGCGCTGTACGGCCCGGACTGGCCGCTCGACGAGGATTTCCTCGCGGCGCTCCGCCACGGTATGCCACCGTCCGCGGGCATCGCGCTCGGCTTCGACCGCCTGGCGATGCTCGCCGCCGGCGCCGACCGCATCGGCCAGGTGCTCTGGCTGCCTGATTGAAACGAGCGCCGGCGCGGCCAACTCCTGCGGAATGAAGCGTGTCCTGCCCTTGCTGCTGGCCGCCCTCGCCGGCTGCGCGCCCTCTTTCGACCGTCCGGCGTTCCTGGCGACGCTCGTGGGCCAGCCGGAGGCGGAGGTGGTGCGCCGGCTCGGCGTCCCGTCCCGGACCTATGAGGCCGACGGACGCAAGTTCCTGGCCTATTCCGAACGCCGGTCCGAGCTGATCGGGGGCGGCCCGTTCTTCGGCGGCTTCGGCTCGTTCGGCTCAGGATTTGGCGGCTCAGGGTTCGGCGGCTCGGGCTTCGGCTATTCCGCCGCGTTCCCAGCCGAGATCATCGAGCGGGACTGCGAAACCACCCTCGAAGTCGGCGGCGGCCGCGTGCTGGCCTGGTCGCTGCGCGGCAGCGCCTGTTGACCGGAACGAGGCCGACCGTGCCGCGTTGCCCGGGGATGTGCGATGCAATCAAGCGTGCCGTCCGCAACGCCGCGATGCTGGCCGGGGTGGCGTTCGCGCTGCCCATCTCCTGCGGCCAGGCCAGCGACGGCGTCTATACCGGCGGAATCCAGCCCAGTCCAGCCAGCCGGGTCAATCTCGCAGAACCCGGCTTCACCAACGACGGCGACCATTCTCGTTAGGAAGGCCCACGGATCATGCGCCTGATCGTCCTGCTCATGGCTCTGACCATGGCCGCCTGTGGCCTCAGGCCGACCGGTCCCGCGGGGGAGCCGAGCAGCACCGACGTGAACCCAATCACCGGGCAGCGCGGCGGCACCAGCGCGGGAAGCAGCCGGTGATCCCCGCCTAACGCGCCTCGGCGATGGCGGCGTTCATCGCGCGGACCCCGGCCGCCGGGCCATCCGGATGCTGCCAGACCGCGCCCACCACCGCGAGGAAGTTGGCGCCGGCCTGCACCAGCGGCGCGCAGTTCGCGGCCGTGATGCCGCCGATGGCCACGCAGGGCAGTTCCATCAGCTCGGCCCACCACGCGAGCAGCGCGGGATCGGCCCGGGTCGGGGCTTCCTTCGTGGCTGTCGGGAAGAACGCGCCGAACGCCACGTAGTCGGCGCCCGCCTCGCCCGCCTCCATCGCGAGGTCCCGGCTGTCGTGGCAGGTGACGCCCAGCATGAGGTCGGCGCCCAGCAGCTTGCGCGCTTCGGGCGCCGCGATGTCGGTCTGACCGACATGCGCGCCGTCGCAGCCGGTGCCGGGCACGAGGTCCGCCCGGTCGTTCAGCAGGAACGCGACGCCGCGGGACTGCGCGACCGGGCGCAGCGCGTCGATGGCCCGGCGCCACGCACCGTCGTCCGCCTCCTTCAGCCGAAGCTGCACCGCCGCCACGTCGCCTGCGTCCAGCGCCCGGGCCAGCGCGTCGGCGAACCCCGGGCCGGCCGTAGTGGGCGTGACCAGGTAGAGCCGGCACGAGTCCTCCGGCGTTTCGGCTCCGGCCAAGGATCAGGCTTCGAGGTAGAGGTCGATGATCTTGCCGAGCATCGCCATCGCCTCCGCCTCCGGCCGCTGGAACGTGTTGCGGCCGATGATGCTGCCGTTGGCGCCGCCGTCGCGGATGCCGCGGATGTCCTCAAGGATGCTGTCCACGTCGCCGCGCGTCTCGCCGCCCGAGAACACGACGATGCGCCGCCCGTTGAAGCAGCATTGCACCACGTGGGCGACCCGCTTAGCCATGGTCGAGATGTCGATGTCCTGCGTTTCGTAGGTCTTCTTCGCGGCTTCCAGGCTTACCACCGCGGTCGGCGGCTTCACCTTGATGATGTGGGCGCCGAGCAGCGCCGCCATGTGCGCGGCATAGGCGCAGATATCGACCGCGGTTTCCGCTGCCTTGTCCAGCGCCGGGCCGCGCGGGTAGCTCCACACCACGACGGCGAGGCCCACGGACTTGGCTTCCTCCGCCATCTCGCGCAGCTCCTCCATCTGGGCGAAGGCGTACTCGCTGCCGGGATAGATGGTGAATCCGATGGCGGAGCAGCCGAGGCGCAGTGCGTCCGCGACCGATCCGGTCACGGCCTGGTCCTTCTCGGTCGCCAGGCTGTTGCTGCTGTTCACCTTCAGGATGGTCGGCAGTGCGCCGGCATAGGTGCCCGCCCCGGCCTCGATCATGCCGAGCGGCGCCGCGTAGGCGTTCAGCCCGGCCGCGAGCGCCAGCCGGAAATGGTATTGCGGGTCGTAGGCCGCCGGGTTGGGCGCGAAGCTGCGGGCCGGGCCGTGCTCGAATCCTTGATCGACCGGCAGGATCACCATCTTGCCGGTGCCGGACAGCCGGCCCTGCATCATGATGCGGGCGAGGTTCGCCTTGGTCCCAGGATTGTCGCTTTCGTAGTTATCCAGGATCGCCTTGACGGTCGGTGTGACTTCCATGGTGGCCCCCAATGTCCGCTGCACGCTGGCGCGCGGCTTAGCCGATGGGGGCGCGCCTGTCACGCCGAGCCAGGCGTCCAGCCGCCGCAAGGCGCCGCGATTATTCAGATCCAATGCCGCCGGTGGTTCCGCGAGCAGCCGCGCGCCCTGCGCCGCGGCGCGTTCGGCGATGTCGGCGAAGGCCGGGCCGGGCCGCAGGACGATCACGCGGCAGCCGAGGCTCAGCGCCTCCAGTGCGCGGCCCGGCGCGTCGCCGCAGTCGAGCACGTCGGCCGGGCCAAGCCCCGGGAACTCGGCCCGCACCGCCGCGACCAGGGCACGCCACCAGGCCACGCCGGCATAGGACGGCGCACCCGGCGCGGAAAGCAGCGTCACCGCGCGCCCTCCCGCAAGCGCCGTTCGGGCGTGCGGCAGGCTATGGATGACGACGGCTGGCGGAAGCACCATGCTTGACGTTCAAGCGGTTACACGCTTTCTGTTCAAGTCGGAACGAAGCCCCGGGACAGAGCCATGGACAACGACACCCAACCTGCCCAGATTGCGGATGCTCAGACCGCCCATCCCGCCGAACGGCTGGAAGCCGCGCTGGCGCGCATCGCCCGGCAGGCCAGCGCGCCGGATCCGGTCGCGGCCGAGGTCGCCGCCCGGCTCGACGGCCTGATCGCGCAGCTGCGCAGCGCGCTTGAGAAGTAAGGGATAGCGGCAATGGCCCAGCTCACCGTGAAGATCAACGGCTATGCCTACACTGTCGGCTGCTCGGACGGGCAGGAGCAGCATCTGCAGGCTATGGCCGAGCAGGTCGAGTCGCGGGTGGACCGGATCAGGGCGCTCGGCAGCCAGAGCGGCGAGGCGCGCCTGCTGGTGCAGGCCGCGCTGCTGATGGCGGACGAGCTGCACGACCTGAGGCTGGAGATGGCGGCGCTGCGCCGGACCCGGCCGGTGACGGCGGATGACGGCGCGCTCAACGACCGCCTGTCGGCGTTGGCCGACCGCGCGGAGGAGATTGCAGCGACGCTGGAGAGGCACTAAGTAAGCAGGGCGGGGCTGCCCGGTGCGTCAGGTACTTCACCCCCGGGGCCAATAAGCACTCCCTTGGGAGCTGGCGCTGCCGTGATCGTGGTCATGGTAACCGGCGCCCACCTGCGCAAGCAGGCTTCGGGAGGGTGCGACGCCAACGGCCAGGGCGGCTCCGTATTCATCCATGTCCAGCAACAAGCAACACCAGCGCGCCGCCGCCATCGCGGCCCGGACCGGGCAGGACCCGGCGCTTGGTATGCACCTGGCTGGGCAGCTATTGGCAGGCTGGCGTTTCCGGCCCCACTTGGTCGTGGCCGGGTTCTGGCCTTTAGTTGGTGAGATCGACATCCGCCCATTGCTGCTGGCCTTGGCCGCCAGGGGGCATCCCATCGTGCTTCCGGTGACGCCCGCGCGCGGCAACCCCCTGAGTTTTCAGCGTTGGCGGCCCGGAGACATGCTGGTCCGCGAACGGTTCGGCACGGTCCGGCCCACGGGCGAGCCTTTGGTGCCCGACCTGCTGCTCGTGCCGCTGCTGGCCTTCGATGGCGGGTGCCAGCGCCTGGGCTATGGCGGCGGCTTCTACGACCGGACGCTCGCCGTCCTGCCCGGCCGCATCGCCATCGGCTGTGCCTTTGCCGCGCAGCGCGTGGACTGCGTGGCGGCGGACGTGCATGACATCCCGCTCCAGGCCGTCGCGACCGAGCGCGGCCTCATTCTGCCAAAGGACTGAGCATGCGCATCCTGTTCCTGGGCGACGTGGTCGGGCGGTCCGGTCGCGACGCCATTGCCGCCGTCCTGCCACGGCTGCGCGCCGCGCTGCTGGCGGACCTCGTGGTGGTGAACGGGGAGAACGCCAGCCACGGCTTCGGCCTCGCGCCCGACATGGCGCAGGCGATGTTCGCGGCGGGCGCCGACGTGATCACGCTCGGCAACCATTCCTGGGACCGGCGGGAGCTGATCCCATACATCGCGCAGGAGCCACGGGTGATCCGGCCGCTGAACTTCCCGCCGGGCACACCGGGCGCCGGGTCGTTCGTCGTGGCGCTGGCGGACGGGCGGCGCGCGCTGGTGCTGAACGCCATGGGCCGTCTGTTCATGGACGCGCTCGACTGCCCGTTCCGCGGCACGGCGGAGCTGCTGTCGCGCTTCAAGCTGGGCGCCAGCGTGTCGGCGGTCGTGGCGGACTTCCACGCGGAGGCGACGAGCGAGAAGATGGCCTACGCCCATTCCTTCGACGGCGCCGTGTCGCTCGTGGTCGGCACCCACACGCATTGCCCGTCGGCCGACTACCAAATCCTGCCGGGCGGCACCGCGTTCCAGTCGGACGCCGGCATGTGCGGCGACTACGACAGCGTGATCGGCATGGTCAAGGAGGGCGCCGCCGCCCGATTCTGGACCAAGATGCCCGGCGAGCGCATGCAGCCGGCGGGTGGGGAGGCGACGGTGTGCGGATTGTTCGTGGTGACGGACGACCGGACGGGGCTGGCGGTCAGCGCGGAGCCGGTTCGGCAGGGGGGGAGGTTATCTCAGGCGATGCCAGTTTGATGAATGTCAGACGCCTCGCGAGTAGGTTTAGTTTACAACTTAAGGTTGTAAATGAGCGGGGCTTGATGTAGTAGGCAAAAGAAATACATATTAAAGAAATGAACGAGAAAAAAGCAAAACAACATAGTCGTGAACGACTCCTGCATGAAAACCCTAACTGTGTTTACCGCGGGCGAGTCGCTGAAACAGAAGATCACTGTCCTCCACGCTGTTTTTTCGAGAGAAGAAATTGGCCTGAAGGTTACTCCTTTGCGGCTTGTCACGCTTGCAATCAGGAAACAAGATGTGATGAACAGGCGCTTGCAGTTTTAATTCGAGGTACGACTACAAGCAGCAGTGCACTTCAATTTGAAGAATGGAAGGGCCTTTATAAGGGTGTTCGCAATAACACTCCGGAATTTTTTGCGGAGTGGAATATTAAACAGCCTCGGAGAGGTGTTCGTCGCGTGATGCGTGAGTCGTTTGGTCCGGTGGGTGATCAACTACGGCGTGAGGGTTGGGGACCAGTGCATATCGGACCACTCACACAAAACGCAATCAATCGATTTACAGTCAAGCTTGGAAAGGCGTTGTATTACCGACATACAAAGGAGGTACTTGATGGAATCATCTATGCATGCCGCCTTAACACTTTGAGTGATCCGTCCCCAATTGCTGACCTTCTTAACATGAAAGAGATGTCGCCATGGGTCGCTATCACCGAACGAGGCAAAACGTCCTTATCTGATCAGTTTATCTATCGCTTTCTGAGCCATGAAACTCTCGGCGGGGTGTATGCAGTCGTTCGTTTTACCGACCAGTTTATCTTTGGTATTCTGGCAGTTAAACACGATTTGGATCAGAAAATACATAAAGACAGTTCACCCAGCGATCAGGGACTCGTTGCAAATTTTAGACATGATTGTTCCAGAAAGTTTGGAACAGCAAGTTCACCAACATAGCCGAACATTGCCCTGCTCCACTCGAAGCATCTCACACATTGATCGCGCCTATGCTTCACCTTCTAGCGTCGCAAATTCTAGCAGAATTCATCAGCCAAATGCATATAGAAAGGATTGTGCATATCCCTTGCTAAAGTTCAACTCAAGGTTTTGCTTGCTTCAACCAAGGTTCCAACCTGACTTCACGCCTGCTACACTCGACATTGGACCAACCCAAACAGAGACCTCCGCGCGATGGCCGGCCATAGCCAGTTCAAGAACATCATGCACCGCAAGGGCGCGCAGGACGCCCGGCGTGCCCGGCAGTTCGCCAAGCTGATCCGCGAGATTACCGTCTCCGCCCGCACCGGCCTGCCCGATCCCGCCACCAACCCGCGGCTGCGTGCCGCCATGGCGGAGGCGCGCGGCGCCAACATGCCGCGCGACACCATCGAGCGCGCGGTGAAGAAGGCGACCGGCGCCGCGGGCGGCGAGGACTACGTGGACGTGCGCTACGAGGGCTATGGCCCTGCCGGCGTCGCCGTGATCGTCGAGGCGCTGACCGACAACCGCAACCGCACCGCCTCCGACGTGCGCGCCGCGTTCAACAAGCACGGCGGCGCGCTGGGGGAGACCAACTCCGTCGCCTTCATGTTCACGCGCCTGGGCGTCATCCAATATCCCGCGGCGGCCGCCACCGCGGATGCGATGCTGGAGGCGGCCATCGACGCCGGGGCCGACAACGTCGAGAGCGGGCCGGAAGGGCACGAAGTCACCTGCGCGCCTGACGACTGGCAGGCGGTGCGCGACGCCCTGGAAGCCCGGTTCGGCCCGGCGGCCGCTGCCCGTCTCGACTGGCGGCCCGGCACAACGGTGGCGCTCGACGAGGATCGCGCCGCTAGCCTCTTGAAGCTGATTGACGCGCTGGAGGACAATGACGACGTGCAGAATGTCTATGCCAACTCCGAGATCCCGGACGCCGTGCTGCAGGCGCTATCGGCCTGATGGCCCGCCTGATGGGCATCGACCCCGGGCTGCGCTTCACCGGCTGGGGCGTCATCGACGTGCACGGCAACCGGCTGCGCCACGTGGCGGACGGCGTGATCGCCACCGACAACACGGACAGCGTGCCGCACCGCCTCAAGTTCTTGCACGACGCGCTGACCCTGCTGTTCCGGGAGCACCGGCCGGACGAGGCCGCAGTGGAAGAAACCTACGTGAACCGCAACGGCACCGCGACGCTGAAGCTCGGCTACGCCCGCGGCGTGGCGCTGCTGGCGCCGGCGATGGTGGGCATCGTGGTGGCGGAATACGGCGCGATGGGCGTGAAGCAGGCGGTCGTCGGCACCGGCGGCGCCAGCAAGGAGCAGGTGGCGCTCATGGTCCGCCGCCTGCTGCCCGGCGCCACCCTGCGCCGGGCGGACGCGGCCGACGCGCTGGCCGTCGCGATCTGCCATGCCCACCACCGCGCCACCCGGCTCCGCGTCGTCGCCGGGACGGTCATGGCGTGATTGCATTGCTGCACGGCCGGGTCGATGCGCTGGACGCCGGGAGCTGCATCATCGACGTGAACGGCGTCGGCTACCTGGTGCAGGCCTCGACCCGGACGCTCTCGGCGCTCCCGCCGTCGCCGGAACAGACACGTCTGCTGATCGAGACGCATGTGCGGGACGACGCCATCGTCCTTTACGGCTTCACCGACCCGGCGGAGCGCGAGTGGTTCCGCCTGCTGCTCACCATCCAGGGCGTCGGCGCCAAGGTCGCGTTGAGCATCCTCTCGGCGCTGTCCCCGCACGACCTGATCAACGCAATCGCCGCCGGCGACCGGGCCAGCCTCACCCGCGCGCCCGGCGTCGGCGCCAAGCTGGCGATCCGGCTGCTGAGCGAGCTTCGCGACAAGGCGGGCACGATGCCGACCGGCAGCGGCTTCGTCCTCCCGGCGGCGCCCGAGGGCGGCACGGAGGCGGATGCGCTTTCCGCCCTGGTCAACATCGGCTACCGCCGGTCGGAGGCCTATCCCGTCGTGGTGCGGATCATGGCCGGGTTGGGCGAGGGCGCCGGGGTGGACCAGGTGATCCGCGACAGCCTGCGGGAGCTGGCGATCAAATGAGCGTCGCACCGGAGGTGTGCCAATGAGTGACGACCGCACCCTCGACCCTGCCCGTGGGGAGGACGACACCGGAGAGGCGAGCCTCCGCCCGCAGACGCTCGCTGAGTTCATCGGGCAGAAGGCGAGCCGGGAGAACCTCCGCATCTTCATCCAGGCGGCGCGCGGCCGCGCGGAGGCGATGGACCACGTGCTGCTGCACGGGCCGCCGGGCCTCGGCAAGACGACGCTGGCGCAGATCGTGGCGCGGGAACTGGGCGTGGGGTTCCGCGCGACCTCCGGCCCGGTGATCCAGCGGGCCGGTGATCTCGCCGCCATCCTCACCAACCTGCAGCCGCGCGACGTGCTGTTCATCGACGAGATCCACC
>CAXSHI010000074.1:0-20782 GCA_964236755.1 uncultured Acetobacteraceae bacterium | reverse complement strand
AACAAGGCGGTCAGCGCCTGCCGGGCTTTCGCCGGAACAGCCTCGTCTGCATCGACAAGCGCCATCAGCTCTTCGAGCCTGCCCATGCCCAACGGGACGGCCAGGCCGAACTCGGCCGACAGGCCCCGCATGGCGTTGGCCAGCATCGTCTGCTGCTTGACCAGCAAGGACCGTGCCGCATGCAGGGCCAGGATGCCTTGCTGTTCCAGGCTCTTGACCGGCACGAACCTCACGCCTGGCCGGGATGCAGCCTCGCAAATCGCCGCCGCGTCGGCCGCGTCGTTCTTCTTGCCCTTTTTCACGAAAGGCCTGGCCGCCTCGGGCGCGATCAGCTTCACCTCGTGTCCGAGACCGGTCAACAGGCGCCCCCAGTGGTGCGCCGCGCCGCACGCCTCCATGGCGACCATGCAGGACTCCTGCTTCTCGAAGAACGGAAGCAGCTCGCTCCTGAGCAGCTTGCGCCGGATCACCACCTGCCCGGCAGCATCCACAGCATGGACCTGGAAAACTGACTTGGCCGTGTCGAGGCCGATCATGGTAACGCTCATCGCGGGCGGCTCCCTTTTGCCGGTTCTCACGACCCGCACCTTGGCACATCGATGCCGCCGGGGGGCCGTCCACCCCATCTGCGGGAGAATCACCGGATCAGGGGATGATCGCCTGCTGCCGGACCCTCAAAACGCTCACGGCGGCAGGGGCGGAACATGATCAATGCACGGGGCGGCCGGCACGAGGCACATGGCCTTCCTGCAATCCAGCGGACGTTCCGCGGCTTGGCTCGGCATCCGCCTGAATGGTCCGGCGATAGCGGGCCGCGATCTCCCCTCGGCTTCGGACCTCCCACTTGGCGAGGATGTGGTGGATGTGGTTCTTCACGGTCGGCTGGGCGATGCACAAACGCCGGCCGATCAGCTTGTTTGACAGTCCGTCCGCCAGCAGGGCAGCAATCTCCCGTTCGCGAGAGGTCAGCGCGTACATGCCGGCCCTGGTCGTGCGCTCGCTGGACCGTGTGGAGAGCCGGCTCAGCACCAGCGCGGTCAATCGCGCGGGATAGATGACATCCCCTGCGGCAACGCGGCGAACGGCGGAAACGAGATCGCCGGCCGAGGTGTCGGGTCCGAGATATCCGGAAATGCCGACATCCGTCCAGGCAAGAAAATCCTCATCCCGGTCCTGCACCGCCAGGACGACCACGCTCAGCTTGGGAACCCGAACGCGAACGGCGGCGATCAGCATGGCGGCTTCCGGGTGCAAAGCGTCGATGACAGCCACGCTGGGCTTGGCCTTCGCGACGACCGCCTCGATGGACTCGCGCGAGGAGGCGCCACAAGCCTGAATGCCTCCATGGTCAGCCAACACCGCGGTCAGCGCCTCCCGCAGGAGGCGCACATGGCTAATAACCAGGATCATCATGCTCCGTCTCGCTGCGTGACAACCGCTTTGAGGATGAAAGCACAGCGCATGGGATCAAACGGAAACTCTGGCCATCCAGGATGATCGTTCCACAAGAAACTTCTGCTCGCCATTTGTGCTTCTACTGAGAGTGTCTATAGGACAAAGGCTTCCATTTTGTGTTATGTTTTGTCAAAGTTTACTTAAATCTAACAGATTTAAGCTGCTCATGGCTTTTGCAGCATTGCATACTCGTTTAATGCTCCACTGGATGTGATGTGCGTTCGCAGGGAAGGAAGCTTGCGTGCCGGATACCGTGTCACTGGTTCAACCCTGCCCAAGCCCAGGCCGCGCCGCCCTGCCACCTCCCGAGGAGCGGCCCGGGCGGCAGATCTCCCGGCCTGTCCTCGCGATGGCGATCCAGGTCGTCGATTTCGTGCTGCTGGTCCTGGCCGGCTTGGTGACGACTCTGGGTTACGAGATCCTCCTGAAAGCCGTGCCTACCGGGGATCTGACCGTCGCAACCTGGATCGGCGCCAGCGCCATCGCCATCGCAATCCGGAAGGGGGACGGCTACACGCTGCCCCGCCTTTCCCAGCTCGGCAGAAGCGTGCTGGACACGGCGCTGCCGCTGCTGATCGGCTGGACGGCGGTTGTCGTCAGCTTGTTCATGCTGCATGGCGGGGCGATGCCGTCGCGCGCCTGGCCGTTTGCCTTCGCCGTGGCGAGCGGCGCGCTCCTGGCAGGGCACCGGATGGTGCTGCATCGGGTGATCGAGCGCTGGCGCCGCAGCGGACGCCTGCTGCAGCGGGTGGCCGTCGTAGGCGTCAATGACTTCAGCGCGACGTTCCTCGACCGCCTTGCGGCGCAGCCGGACGCCTACCTGGTGACGGGCGTGTACGACGACCGGCAGTCCCGCATCCCGGCCCACCTGCAGCACATCGGCGTGCGCGGCGGCGTTGACGCCCTGGTGTCCGCCAGCCGGGAGGAGCGGATCGACATCGTCGTGGTCGCGCTGTCGCTCAGCGCCGCGGACCGGATCAACGACATCCTGACCCAGCTGAGCAGCCTTGTGGTGGACGTGTTCCTGACCACGGACATCGCCGGGCTGAAGTACGAGGGCACGCAGTTCACGTCCATCGGGCCGAACCCGGTCATCTCCGTGGGGGAGCGGCCCCTCAAGGATTGGCGCGCCGTCAAGAAGGCGGTGTTCGACCGCGCGATCGGGGGCGCGCTGCTGCTGGCCGCGGCGGTGCCGCTGCTCGTGGTGGCCGCGCTGATCAAGCTGGACAGCCCCGGGCCGGTGCTGTTCCGCCAGCCGCGCGTCGGCTTCGACAACCGCATGTTCAGCATCTTCAAGTTCCGCACGATGCACGCCAGCATGACGGATCTGCTCGCCGACCGGCAGACCACGCGGGACGACCCGCGGGTCACCCGCGTGGGCCGGTGGCTCCGCCGGTTCAGCATCGACGAGCTGCCGCAGCTGCTGAACGTGGTGCAGGGCACCATGTCGCTGGTCGGGCCGCGCCCGCATGCGCCGAACACCAAGGCGGCCGACAAGCTGTTCGCCGATGTCGTCAGCCAGTATGCCGTGCGCCATCGGGTGAAGCCCGGCATCACCGGATGGGCCCAGGTCAACGGCTGGCGAGGGGAGACGAAAACCGAGGATCAGGTGCGCAGCCGCGTGCGGTTCGACCTGGACTACATCCAGAACTGGTCCCTGACGCTCGACCTCAAGATCCTGCTGCTGACCCTGTTCCGGGAGGTTCACAGCGCGACGGCCTTCTAGGTGGAGCGGCGCGCCTGTGTGGACAGTTCCTCGGGTGCAAGGGCCTGCTGCTGGATCCATGGACGGTGCGACGGCGGTCATGTGTCCGGCCTTTGACGCGGCATCATGATTGCTGGCCCGGATGGGTTCCGCGAACAAGGACCACAGCAATCAAGCGGCCTCGACCGGCGGTTGCGCATCCTAGGTTCACCTGTTCATCGGTTCGACCGATCATCTCCTGCAGCTCTTCTTGCACCCTGGCACCTGCGAGCGGGTCAGGCGATCACGGCAACTCCGGCCGCCTGCATGGCGGTCGAACAGCGCGGTTGCGACGGCGGGGGCGCCGAAGACCTCGCCCCATTCGGCAAGGCCGCGGTTGCTGGTGAGGATCATGGCGCCGCGGGCGTCATGGGCGTTGACCAGCTGGAGGAACAGGTTTTCGGCACCAACCGGCAGATGTCCGGTCTCGTCCACGATCAACCGTGACGCCCGGCACGGGAACCGGACGCGCCCGCGCAGCACGCCCTCCCGCTCGGCCCGTGCCAGCGAGGCGACGATGTCGGCCAAGGGCGAGAAGCAAACGCGGCGTCCGGCCCTGACCGTCTCGACGCCGAGCGCGACCGCAAGATGAGACTTGCCGATGCCCGATGCCCGGCGGCCCGAGCAGGTGCAGCACCTCCTGGCGATTGACGAAATCCAGCTGCGCCAGGGCCAGGATGCGGTTGTGGTCGGGCGAGGGCTGAAACAAGAAACCGTAGCTTTGCAACGTCTCGGCTGTGATGGGCCGGGCCATGCGCAGCGCGGCCTTGATCCGGCAGCCGCGTGGACTTCGAGCGGCCTCAAGCACGGAACAGGCGGCGACTTGCTGGCCATCCTCGAAAATGCGGACCTCGCGGGTGAGCGTATGCACCTCGACCCTGCACCTGCGGGTGCAGTCGGGCACGCTGTAAAGGTTGCCGCCGACCGAAACCATCGCGCAGCGATCTTCCAAAGGAAGTATCGGCGAAGCCGATGCAAGGCCGTTACGGGTCACGCGCCGATTCAGCTGCGGCACGACCTGAAACGGTCCGGCAAGCAGCGGCTTGAGGCTGGGCCGCTCCTCAGCGGGATGCGCGGCCACCCGCGCCGGGTGGTGGCGTGCACGCGGGCGTGGGCCACGTCGTCGAGCCACCCGGCGCAGCTGCTGGCTCAGGTCGTCGAGGTTGCGGAAGCTGTGGGCAAGGAAGAAGTCCTGGCGGACGTAGCGGAACGGGCGCTCGACCTTGCCCTCCCTCTTGACCCTGTAAGGTCGGCACGCTTTGGACGCGAAGCCGTCGTGGTGGGCGCATGCCAGCAAGGTTGCATTGCAGATGATGCCCGCATCACCCTCCCCGGTGACCGCGGTGCGCATGCGGTCGCAGGGAACCTCGGCGGGCACGCCGCCTAGCGCCTCGAACGCGGCAACGCGGCACCGCTTGCAGAGGCTGGTGCATGACGAACGGTTCGGAGAGCGGGTGTAGATAAGCAGGGCGGGCGGCTATTCCCGAGACGCTCTACAGCGAAAAGGTCGTCGAAATCCTTGGTGCGTCTCCCTCTCAGCATGCACATCATCGGAACACGCCTGGTATTTCCGCCGACGAGCTTGCACGTTATAGAGTGGCTGGGATGACGGGAAGGATCGGGATTGACCTGTTCCCCATTGTTGGACCGTTGGATGGTAGAGTTCCCGGCCTGTTTTTACGCGCACCTCGGTGTGGCCTCTGCGCCAAGCCTCCACCTCCCGCGTGCCGGCAAGCGTCAGGAACCAGTGCGCGTTCAGGCACTCCGCCCGGACCTTGCCGTTCAGGCGTCCGATGGACGCATGATCCTTTCGCGAACGCAAGGCATTCGCGATGAGCTTGCCGGGCTTCGAGAAGCCCAGCGTCACCCCACGCTGGTAGGCCCGCAAATCCAGGTCTCGCGACACGAACTCCGTTTCTTGGTCGGCCCGGACGGCCTTTGGAAGGTCATGCTGGCGACCGGCGTCAAACCCACATGCTTCTTCCGCCAACTGTGGAATGTCGCCTCGTTGACGCCAGCCTTGCGGCGCACCTTGCCGACCACCGTCCCTTCGTCCGCTTGCCGCAAAACGCAGGCGATCCGCGTCTCCGCGAACCTTGGCGCCCTCACGTCGCCTCCCTGCTTCCAACCCGATCCTGAACTGAAGCCTTCTGGCTCGAACCGGTCCAAGAAACGACAAGCAGGTCAGGGCGGTTGCGGCCCAGCCAGGCACAGGTCCACTCGATGACCCGGCACCCGGGCTGGACGGCGAGGCCGACTTGTCCGGCCTGCTTGCGGACGGTCTTGACGGCGATGATCGTGGCTGCGGCCACGCGCTTCCCGGCATGGCCGCTGCCGGCGAAGCTGCGCCCGACGAACGGATCAAGGCGGCGCGACGGCTTGGGCAGCGGCGGGGCGCCGTCGCGGTCCTGCACGGAAGCGGGGCCGGCTTGCAACGCCGGTGGCCGTCCGCAATCCCAAGGCGGGAGCAACGGCGGCTCCAGGATCGGCCATTCAGCATCGGTCCAGGTGCCTTTGTTTTGCGAAACGCCGAGGGCGTGTCCTGCACCGAAATGCGCATCGACAGCCTGGGTCGGAAGCAGCGCCCTTCGGCCGCCCATGTTGTCCCGCTCCGGCCTGGAGCACGACTGGGACGGGAATGCCGATGCAGCGGTGCCGAACAACTCGGGCATCAAGGCCGCGGAAACCGGCGCCGGGCATCTTTGATGCATTCGGCTCCACACCCGGCCGGCGTTGCGCAAGAAAGTATCAACGCTGCGCCGCAAAGCGTGTTGCCGTGTGCTTTCGTACAGGGTACATTCAATTTCAAGTGGATAAGCCCGGCAGAAGATATGCGGCGGCAAGGATCGCCGCCACAGACGGAGCTTATCCAAAAGATCACGATCTGCATCGCTCGCGCGGTGCCGCTGCGAAGCGGCCGCGCAAGTCAAGGTGTGACGTATGGGAGGAGCTTTGGGATTGAGACCCAATCTGGAACCAGTGCGGGCGTGCGACGGCCAGTCATTCAGGGCTTGGTCGCACGAGCATTCCTGTCAAAGCGTCCGGTGGCACTGCTATCCGGAGTTCGAGCTGCACCTCGTCACGGCGACCAAGGGCGACCGCTGCGTCGGCGACCATATCGGCTCCTTCTGCGCCGACGCCCTCATCCTCATCGGCCCCAACCTGCCGCACAACTGGATCAGCGACGTTTCCAAGGGCGAGGTCGTCGAGGACTGCTGCCTCATCTTCCAGTTCACCGGCGAGTTCATCGCTGCCGGCATGGCGGCTTTCCCGGAGCTGCGCTTCGTGCAGCCGCTTCTTGACAAAGCATTTTGGGGCGTCCGCTTCAATGCGGGCGTGGCCGGGTGCATCGAACCCCTGATGCGCGACCTGCTCGAAGCGTCGGATGCACGCCGAGGCGCGCCGCTCGCCGGCATTCCACCGACCCCGGCGGCCTATCTGTCGCCGACCATGAACCTGGTGCTCCGGCACGTCGCACGCGACCTCAGCGGGACCGACCTCGCCAAGCTCAGTGGGCAGAGCGTCAGCACGTTTTCGCATTCGTTCCGCAAGCACGCAGGCATGACCCTCGTCCAGCACGTCAGCTCGCTCCGCATCGGACTGGCCTGCCAGCACCTGAGCCAGGCCGACCTGACGATCTCCGATGTCTGCCGCGCGGTCGGCTTCAACGTGTCGAGCTTCAACCGCCGGTTCCTGGCCGCGAAGGGTATGCCGCCGTCGAAGGTCCGCACCCGTCGGCGCGACCGGCGGCGCTTCGCCTCCGCGGCCTGAGGGGGCCAGAGCTTTCGGCGGCGCGCCCAAGCCGCGCGCCGCCGATCAACATGCTACCGACGCAAAATCGGCTTCGGCCAACAAGGAGAGAACATCCATGACCCGGCACACCAAGACATCGACGGTGACGACGCAAGCTGCGGCGGCGCTCGCCCTCAGCCTTCTCGGCGGGACCGCGGCCTCCGCCGCGACGGTCGCCAACGCGACCGTGGCGTTCCTGATGCCCGACCAAAGCTCGACCCGCTACGAGGAGCACGACCATCCCGGCTTCGTGGCGCAGATGCAGAAGCTCTGCCCGACCTGCAAGGTGCTCTACCAGAACGCTGACGGCGACGCCTCGCGCCAGCAGCAGCAGTTCAACTCGGTCGTATCGCAGGGGGCCAAGGCCATCGTGCTCGACCCCGTGGACTCAGCCGCCGCCGCCTCCCTGGTGAAGCAGGCCCAGGGCCGGGGCATCAAGGTGATCGCCTACGACCGCCCGATCCCCTCGACGCCGGCCGACTACTACGTGTCCTTCAACAACGAGGAGATCGGCCGGTCGATCGCCAAGTCGCTCGTGGACCGCCTCAAGGCGAACAAGGTGGCGACAGCCGACGTCGGCGTGCTCGAAATCAACGGCTCGCCGACCGACGCGGCCGCGGGCCTGATCAAGAAGGGCATCCACGAGGGCCTCGCCGAAGGCGGCTACGCGACGCTTGCCGAGTACGACACCCCGGAGTGGGCGCCCCCCAAGGCCCAGCAATGGGCGTCCGGCCAGATCTCGCGCTTCCAGAAAAAGATCGTGGGCGTGGTCGCGGCCAACGACGGCACCGCGGGCGGTGCGATCGCGGCCTTCAAGGCGGCGGGCGTCAACCCGGTCCCGCCCGTCACCGGCAACGACGCCACCATCGCCGGGCTGCAGCTCATCATCGCGGGCGATCAGTACAACACCATCTCGAAGCCGAGCGAGGTCGTCGCCGCGGCGGCGGCGGACGTCGCCATAGCCCTGCTCGGGGGCGAGGCGCCCAAGGCCGACACCACGCTGTTCGGCACGCCGACCCGGCTGTTCACGCCGGCGCTGGTGACGACCGGGAACCTCAAGGCCGAGATCGTCGACAAGACCGTCAACGGCAAGCCGATCGAGACGCCCGCGGTGCTCTGCACCGGCCGCTACGTCGAGGGCTGCAAGAAACTCGGCATTGCGCCCTAAGCCCTGCCTGCCTTAAGCCTTGTCTGACCGGGACCGCCCGCCCCTCGCGCGGGCGGTCCCCAATCAATGCCCGACCCGGGAAGGCCCGTCACAGATGTCCACCATGCCGCAAGAAACGCCGCCCACGGGCGATCCGGTGCTCAGCCTGCGCGGCATCTGCAAGCAGTTCGGCGCGGTCTCGGCCCTGACCGACATCGACCTCGATGTCCATGCCGGCGAGGTCGTGGCCCTCGTAGGCGACAACGGCGCCGGCAAGTCCACCCTGGTCAAGGTGCTGGCCGGCGTGCACCAGGCCACCAGCGGCACCATGGCGTTCCGCGGCAAGGCCGTGACGCTCGCCGGCCCGAACGACGCCCTGGCGCTCGGCATCGCGACCGTGTTCCAGGACCTGGCGCTCTGCGAGAACCTCGACGTCGTCGCCAACATCTTCCTCGGCAAGGAGTTGCAGCCCTATGCGCTCGACGAGGTGTCGATGGAGATCCGGGCCTGGACGCTGCTGAACGAGTTGTCGGCCCGCATCCCCAGCGTCCGCGTGCCGATCGCCTCCCTGTCGGGCGGCCAGCGCCAGACGGTGGCGATCGCCCGCTCGCTCCTGCTGGAGCCGAAGCTCATCATGCTGGACGAGCCGACCGCGGCCTTGGGCGTCGCACAGACCGCCGAGGTGCTGAACCTCATCGAGCGGGTGCGCGACCGCGGCCTCGGCGTGATCATGATCAGCCACAACATGGAGGATGTCCGCGCCGTCGCGGACCGGATCGTCGTGCTGCGGCTCGGGCGCAACAACGGCGTCTTCTACCCCGATGCGTCGAACCAGGAGTTGGTCAGCGCCATCACCGGCGCCGCCGACAACGCGGTCTCCCGCCGGTCCGGGCGGCGCGAGGCCCAGCGGGACCTCGCGGGGGAGGCGAGGGCATGAGCAGCGAGACCGAGGCCAAGCCGGCGGCGCCCGCCCTCGACCGCGCCGACGCCCGTGTCCGGCACGACGCCGGGATCGGCGGCGCCGTCCGCGGTTTCTTTGACCGCGTCCGGTCGGGCGACCTCGGGTCGCTGCCGGTCGTCGTCGGGCTTGCGATCATCTGGACGGTGTTCCAGAGCCTCAACCCTATCTTCCTGTCGAGCAACAACCTCGTCAACCTGCTGTTCGACAGCTCCACGGTCGGCGTCATCTCGCTCGGCATCGTCTGCATCCTGATGCTCGGCGAGATCGACCTTTCCGTCGGCTCGGTCAGCGGCTTCGCCTCGGCGCTCGTCGGCGTGCTCTGGGTGAACAGCGGCTGGCCCGTCGCCATCGCGATCCTGGCGGCGCTCGCGGTCGGCGCCGCGTTCGGCGTGCTCTACGCCGTGCTGTTCAACCGCCTGGGGATGCCGAGCTTCGTCTCGACGCTTGCGGGCCTGCTCGCGGTGCTCGGGATGCAGCTCTACATCCTCGGGTCGAGCGGCTCGATCAACCTGCCCTACGAGGCGCCGCTCGTCACCCTCGGCCAGACGCTCGTCATGCCGTCCTTCGTCTCCTACGCGCTGGTGCTGATCGCAGGCGTCGCCATCTTCGCGACGGCCTACAGCACCGCGGCCCGACGCCGCAAGGCGGGCCTGACGCCGCCGTCGCTGGCCGGCAACCTGGCCCGCGCGCTCACCTTCACGGTGGCGCTCGAACTCGTCGCCTACTACCTCAACGAGGACCGCGGCATCCCGTGGATGTTCGGCCTGTTCGTGGGCCTCGTCGTGGCGATGGACTATGCGCTCAAGCGGACCCAGTGGGGCCGCTCGATGGCGGCGGTGGGCGGCAACCGGGAGGCCGCGCGGCGCGCCGGCATCAACGTGCGCCGCATCTACCTGAGCGCCTTTGTGCTGTGCTCGACGTTCGCGGCCCTTGGCGGCGTGCTGTCGGCCGCCCGCCTCGCCTCCGCGAGCCAGCAGGCCGGCACCGGGGACGTCAACCTGAACGCCATCGCCGCCGCCGTGATCGGCGGCACCAGCCTGTTCGGCGGCCGTGGCAGCGCCTACTCGGCGCTGCTCGGCATCATCGTGATCCAGTCGATTGCGAGCGGGCTGACGCTGCTCGATCTGTCGTCCTCGCTCCGGTACATGATCACCGGCGCCGTGCTGGCCATCGCGGTGATCGTGGACAGCCTGGCGCGGCGGTCGCGCGTGTCCCACGGCCGCGCTTAAGCGCGGGCACGAAACGTTCTCCCGCGCCGCGCGGCAGCACCTAATCGAGAGGGAGTTCGGAGATGGGCCAGGAACTGTCGGGCCAGGTCGCGGCGGTCACCGGCGCCGCGTCGGGCATTGGCCTGGAATGCGCCAGGGCCATGCTCGCCGCCGGCGCCCGGGTCGTGCTCGTCGATCACGCCGAGGACAAGCTGAGGGACGCCTGTTCGGAGCTGGGGTCCGAGGCGATCCCCCTGGTGGTCAACCTGCTCGATCCGAAAAGCGTGACCGGCATGATGCCGCAGATCCTGGAGCGCGCCGGGCACCTGGACATCTTCCACGCCAACGCCGGGTCCTATGTCGGGGGCGACGTCGTAGGCGGCGACCCTGACGCCTGGGACCGCATGCTGAACCTGAACGTCAACGCCGCGTTCCGGTCCATCCATGCCGTCCTGCCGCACATGGTCGAGCGCGGGACCGGCGACATCATCGTCACCAGCTCGGTGGCCGGCCTCGTCCCGGTCGTCGTGGAACCGATCTACACGGCCTCGAAGCACGCGGTCCAGGCGTTCGTCCACACGGTCCGGCGGCAGGTCGCCAAGCACGGCATCCGCGTCGGCGCAGTCGCCCCCGGCCCCGTGGTGACGGCCCTGCTGAGCGACTGGCCGAAGGCGAAGCTCGACGACGCGCTGGCGGCCGGAAGCCTCATGCAGCCCCAGGACGTGGCCGCCGCCGTGCTGTTCATGCTGACCCGGCCGAGAACCGTCACGATCCGGGACCTCGTCATCGTCCCGCAGAGCCTCGATCTCTGACAGCCGCTCGCCTGACCCGGCACGCCGATGGCGAGGTGACGGTCCAGGCCCAGGCTCTGGCGCTCCGGCACGGGCTGGCCCAAGCTGCGGGCAACAAGCAAGACCAGGCGAGGATCGTCCATGCATCGTCGTACGTCGCGCTCCCTGCTTGGGGCGCTTTCCCTTCTCGCGGCCACCTCCGCGGCGCAGGCGCGGATCACCCGCCTGGAGGTCCTGCGCACCGAGCCGGCCTTTGGCGGCGAGGCCTTCGGCGATGCCGGCGCCTATCAGCATGTCGCGGCCCGCGCCCAAGGAGAGCTTGACCCGGCCGATCCGCGCAACGCGGTCATCCAGGACCTCGACCTGGCGCCACGCGACGCGCGCGGGATGGTCCGATACGAGACCGAGGTGGAGCTGCTCAAGCCCGCCGACGCGGCACGCGGCAACGGCGTGCTGCTGTTCGAGGCAAACAACCGCGGCAACAAGCTCGCCCTCGGCGCCTTCAACGACGCCGTGGCGCCGGGGATCGAGGCGCGCAACCGGCTGAGTTCCCCAGGCGACGGCTGGCTGATGCGGCAGGGCTACACGCTGGTCTGGTGGGGGTGGGAAATGGACGTCCGCCCGGGCTGGGACCGCATCCTGATGCCGGAGGTCGTGGCCCATGCGCGGGACGGCTCCCCGGTCACGGGGATCGTGCGCAGCGAGATGATCACGCCGTTTCCGGCCACGACCCTGCCGCTGAGCCGCAGCCAGCAGGTGCTCGCCCCGCCGCCCGACAGCTACGACAGCTACCCCGCCGCGAGCACGGATCGCATCCCGTCCCTCGATGGCCTTCCAACGCTCACGGTCCGCGCCCGCGAGCAGGACCCGCGCGTGCCCATCCCGAACACCGAGTGGAGCTTCGGCACGTGCGGCAGCCCGGGCACGGCCGCCACGCCGGACCCCAAGCACCTGTGCTATCCCGCCGGGTTCGAGCCTGGCCGGCTTTATGAGCTGACCTACCGCGCGCGGGACCCGCTGGTGCAGGGCATCGGCTTTGCGGCGACGCGCGACCTCGGCGCGTTCCTCGGCCATGCCCGCGCGGATGACGGCGGCACGGCCAACCCGGTGTGGCGCGACGGGCAGAAGGCGGTCATCGAGGGGTCGTCCCAGAGCGGGCGGACGATCCGCAGCCTGCTCGCCCTCGGCTTCAACCAGGACGAGGCCGGCGCCCGGGTGTTCGACGGCGCCTTCCCGCATATCGGCGGCGGGCTGATGCCGCTGAACGTCCGGTTCAGCCAGCCGTACCGGGCCTGGGGCGAGCAGACCGACCACACCTACCCCGCCTACGAGTTCCCCTTCACCTACGCGCCCCAGGCCGATCCGCTGACCGGCCGCCGGGCGGGCCTGCTCGACCGCTGCGCCGCCACCGGGACCTGCCCACGCATCTTCCACGTGGCGACGGTGCTGGAGATGTGGGAAGGGCGGCAGTCGCTCGGGCTGACGGACCCGCTGGGCCGGCAGGACGTGGCCGACCCGCCGGAGGTGCGCAGCTACATCATGGCGAGCACCCAGCACGGGCCGGCGTCGGTGCCGGTGGCAGTGCCAGGCGAGGGCAACACCTGCCAGCAGCAAGGCAACCCGAACCCGCAGGTCTGGACGATGCGCGCTCTGCTCGCCGCCTTCACCGCCTGGGTGCGCGACGGCGCGGAGCCGCCGCCGGGCGCCGTGCCGCGCATCGCCGACGGCACGATGGTGGCGCCCGAGGCGGTCCGCTTCCCGCCCATCCCGGCGAACGACTACGGTGGCGTGCCCCGGCCTGCCACGGCGGCCACCCGTGTTTACGACACCCTGCACGTGCTCGACTTCGGCCCGCTGTTCCGCCCCGGCGAGGAAAGCGGCGTGATCACCGTCGAGCCGCCGCGTGTGGGCACGGCGAGCTACGGCGTGCTGGTGCCGCAGGTGGACGCGGACGGCAACGACCTCGGCGGCATCCGGTCGGTGTTCGCCCAAGTGCCGATCGGCACTTACACCGGCTGGAACGTCGGGCGCGCCGGGCGTTTCGAGGGCGGGCTGTGCAACCTGCAGGGCAGCTTCATCCCGTTTGCGCGGGACCGGGCGGCGCGGGACGCCAGCGGCGACCCGCGCCTTTCGCTCGCGGAGCGGTATCCGGACCAAGCGGCCTACGTTTCGGCGTTCCGGGCCGCGGCCGAACGGCTCGTGGGGCAGCGGTTCCTGTTGCCGGACGACGCACAGGCGCTGATCGCAGCCGCGGAGCGGAGCGGGGTCGGCGCCGTGCCCTGGGCAGTGTCGGTCGGCCGCCTGCCCCGCCGGTCACGCCGGACCGGCCGCATCAAGACGCGCCGGCTTTAAGCATAACCTCGACAGGGGGCCGTCATCCGCATCCAACTCAACGCATCGCTGCTCGCCCTGGCGCTCGCCGCCCCCGCGCTGGCCCAGGCTCCTGCCCCGGCCGCTCCCGCCGTCCCGGCGCTGGAGGCCAGCCAGGGCGCCGCCAACAGCCAGCCCGGCCCGCGCAGCCTGCCGGCCCGTACGTGTAGCGGCGCGCAATGATGAACGGCCCGACGCGTAATCAAGGGTGGTTTTCGGCGCAGATTAATCGAGACTGGGACGGGCGCTCGACGCAGGCTGTTGGAGAATGGACGCACAATCAGTGAGACGAACGCGAGATCGTGCGGTGCGGCGCACGATCATTGAGACGGACTGCGTTGGCAGCCCGGCGCGGACCGGGACCAAGGCGCGGACCGGGACCAAGATGCTGGTCTTCACAAAGCGCTCGGGTCGTGGTGTCAGGAAAGAGGCTCAAGGCGGGCAAACAGGTTCTACAGATCAAGTGCTTCGGGAGATCCGACACGCCACTGTCACCTACCTCCAGCAACAGGAAACCGCCCTGTTTGCAAGCGCCCCAGCCCATTGTGGAGAGGGGTGAGGACATAGCGTGCGCTACCTCGCCCAGCAGCGCGTCCGACGGCCCCGCCATGCCCGACTCACGCTGGTCGCGGCAGACTTGTTCTGGTCATGGCTGCGCGTTTCCGGAAGCTTGGCAAATCCCAGGGTTGCACGGCCGGGCACCGCGGATTGGAAGATCGGACGTTCCAAAACACGCCGGCCGCGCCGGGGCGGAACAGGTAGTGTTCCGCCCCGGCCGGTGAGCGTCAGCCGTGCCAGGCGGCCGCGATGGCGGATCGCAGCGAGGGATTGTTGGGCATCGCCGCCATGGTTGCAGGACTGTAGCCCGGGTTGGCGCCCTGGTAGGCGGCCATCGCCGAGACCAACTGACCAACCTTGCCGTCGAGCATCATGCCGTCAAACGCCTTCAGCCCGGCCAATTGGGCGCCGGGGTTGCCCCCGAACCAGCCTTTGATGTCCACGGTGTCGTTCGAACCCAATACGCTCGCCACCAAGTCGCTGCCCACCTGGCTGAACCACAGGTTCTGCCCGGTGATGCCCGGCCCAAAATCGACCTCTCCCTGCGCCTGCGTCCCACCCGCGACGGAGTTGTCGATGGTCAGCGCGCCGTAGCCTTGGCGGAACAGGTAGGTGTCGTAGCCGCCCTTGCCGCTGATCGTGTCTGCCCCACCTCGGCCGTCGAAGACATCGTTGCCGGGTGTGCCGGTGATCGTGTCGGACCCGCTCGTGCCCATGCCAGCAAGGAAGGCGATCTGGCTCTGCGTCCAGGTGGTGCCGTCGGCGAAGGTGGCCATCGCGACCCCGTGCAGGTGGTTCCACCCGTCCGGGCCGGTCACCTTGCCGTCGAGCTGCATACGGTCGCCGCTCACCGCGTCGGTGAGGATCGCGTTCTCCGACGAGTCCTGCGACACGCTCACCTGTGCGGCCATGATCCCCGGCCCGAACGCCAGCGTGTTGGTCGGCGCCGAGACCTGAGTCCAGTCGCTAACTTCGAGCTGCCCGTAGCCGGCCTTGTACACGAACGTGTCGCCGGCACCGTTACCCTGCTCGTAGTCGCCCCCGCCCTGACCGTCGAAGATGTTTGGGCCGCTCGCGCCGTAGAGACGGTCGCTCCCCGGAGTCCCGAGCCGGGGCGTCCACGTCGTGCCATCTGCAAAGAGCACGTTCTGCACCGCCGTACTCCCGCCCGCGACCGTCAGGCTGTCGCCCGTACCCTTGAGCGCAAGGACGAGATCGCCTTGCAGATCGCCCGAGAGCGCAACGTCAGACGGAGCGATGCCGGCTGTGAGCCGGATCTGGCCGCCACTGGCGCCGTTCGGGTTGACGGTGGCCTGGCCGTCACCTTTTCCGAACACGATGGTGTTGCTCTGTGACCCACCCGAATTGCCGTTGCCGAAGGTGACCTGGTCGCCACCTGCCCCAAGCACGAAGGTGTTATTGCCATAGCTGCTGCCGACCAGCACCGTGTTCGCGGCCGTGCCGATCGCAGTGAAGTTGAGCAGGTTGTGGTCCCGCCATCCGTTTTGGCCGAATTGCAAGGTTCTGCCGTCAGCAAAGGTGAGCTGCCCTACTTTACTGGTCGGCCCGCCCCAGTTGCCGCGGCCCAAGTCGCCCTTCAACGTGATGCTGTCACCGACTGCGCCGTCCAGGATCGCGAGGTCGCCGGGCGCGTCGTTGGCCTGGAATGTGAGATCGCTCGCGCTGACGCCAATGCCGAGCTTGAGCGTGCTGTCGCCGTTGATGTTGATCGTGGCGGCCCCAATCTTCCTCTTGTAGAGATAGGTATTCCCATACTGGCCGCCGGTGACGGTGTCCCCGCCTGCTGCAAACTGAAAGACGTTGTGGCCATAGCTACTGCCGACAAGCGTCGTGTTCGTGGCCGTGCCGGTCCAAGTGAAGGTGAGCAGGCTGTGGTCCCACCAGCCGGTCTGGCCGAGCTGGAGGGCGCTGCCGTCGCTGAAGGTGATCTGACCCACCCTGCTGGTCGGGCCGCCCCAGTTGCCGCGGCCGAGGTCGCCCTTCAGGACGACGCTGTCGCCCATGCTGCCGTCCAGGATTGTCAGATCGCCCGTTGCGTCGTCGGCCTGGAACGTGAGGTCGCCCGCGCTGATGCCAGGGCCGAACTGGATCGTACCGCTGCCGCCGTTCGGGTTGACGATGGCCTGGCCGTCGCCCTTGCCGAAAACGACGGTGTTCTGGCCTGACCCGCCCAGGCTGCCGTTGCCGGCGACCGCGTGCGTGCCGCCGGGGCCGAGGATGAAGGTGTTCGACCCGAAGCCGCTGCCGACCAGGGGCGCGCCGCTGCCGGCACCGACCCAGGTGAAGACGAGCGGCTGGCCTTGGTCACAGTAGGACTGGCCGAGGTGCAGCGCGGTGCCGTCGCCGAAGGCGATCTGACCGACCTGGCTCTGCACGCCCCATCCCTGGCGGCTGAGGTCGCCCTTGACGGTCAAGGTGTCGCCGGTGCCGAGCACACGCAGCATGAGGTCGCCGGTGGCGTCGTCCGCCTGCAGCGCCACGTCGGACGCGGCGATATCGGAGGCAAGCTGGATCGTGTTCGAGCCGCCGGTGGGGATGATGGTCGCCTGGCCATCGCCCTTGTGGAACGCGTAGGTATTCGCCGTGCGGCTGCTGCCGGTGGCCACGTCGCCGCCAGGGGCCAGCACGAACAGGTTGGCACCGTCGTTGCTGCCGCTGAGCGACAGGTTGGTCGCGCTGGCCAGCCACGTCAGGGTTAGTTGCTTCGTCAGGTCGAGGGTGGTGCCGTCGGCGTAGGAGAATTGGCTCAGCCGACTACGGACGCCGTTCCCGTCGCTGTAAAGGGCGTTGCCGACCGTGAGGCTGTCGTTCGGGTCGTCCCGCAGCCGCACGACGAGGTTGCCGGCCGCGTCCACCTGCAGACAGGCGTCGCGGCCGCGATCCCGCTCCCGAGGGTGATCGCGCCCGTGCCCGCGACCGCCGTGGCGGCCTGGCCGATGCTCTGGTCGAGCGTGAACGTCGTGAAGTACTGGCCGGCGCTGCCGCCGCCGGGCACCTGGGAGACGATCCGCTGCGCGCCCCAGACCGCGCCGTCGGCGAAGCGGACCTCCTGCACGCCGTTGCCCGCGCCGAGCAGCATGCCGTCGAGCTGCACGCGGTCGCCATTGCTGCCCATCGTGAGCACCACGTTGCCGCTCGCGTCGCCGCTGACCGTGACCTGGGCGGGGGCCGAACCGCAAGATGTTGTCATCCTGGGCGTTGCCGTCGCGCTGATTGATCTCGACGCTGCCGTAGCCGGCGTCGAACAGCACCGTGTCGTTGCCGCCGCGCGTCGTGCCCAGGTGGGCGTAGCCGGCCGGATCGAGCGTGGCCATCCCTATGAGGTTCACGAGGCTTGTGTTGCCGGGCGAGCCGGTGGCGGCCAGGGCGCGCACTTGCTGCGCGGTCCAAGTCGTGCCGTCGGCGAAGCGCACCGCCTGCACGCCGTCTTGCGTGGACGCCAGCATGCCGTCGAGCTTCACCGCGTCGCCGGCACTGCCGGTGGTGAGCACGATGTCGCCGGCGGCGGTGCCCGAAGCCGTCACTTGCGCGGCGGTGATGCCGGAGCCGAGCTGGAGCACGTTGGCCGCGGCCGGGCTGCCATCCATCTCTTTGACTTCAAGGGCGCCGTAGCCCTGGCCGAAGGCGAAGGTGTCGCCGCCGCCGTTGCCCTGGACCACGTGCTTGAGGCCCTGGCCGTCGAGGATGTCCGCGCCGGTCGTGCCGTAGAGCGTGTCGCCGCCGTTGGCGGTGGCTGAGAGTTCCTGCTGGACCAGCTGCTGCGCGTCCCAGATCGTGCCGTCGGCAAAGCGCACCTCCTGCACGCCGTAGCGGGTCGAGGCGGCCAAGGCGTTGTAGCCGTGGCCCTCGGCCACTTGCCAGCCGGAGCCGGGCGGGACCAGCATGTTGTCGAGCTTGATCGTGCCGCCATCCGCGAGCGTGAGGATGATGCTGCCCGCGGCATCGCCGGACACGGCCACCTGGGACGGAGTGATGCCGTTGAGCAGCAGCATGTTGTGCGCGCTGGCCGTGTTGTCGGCCTCGTTGATCTCGACCGCGCCTAGGCCGGCGCCGACCACGAACTCGTCGCCGCCGCTAAGGCCGGTCAGGACAGCATTGGGCTGCTCGACCACGAAGAGGTCGGAGCCGGGCGTGCCGGCCAGCTTGCCGCCGAGCGCCGTGCCCTCGACGAGGCTCAGCGTGCCCGAGGCGGCCGCGGCCAGGATGTCTGGGGAGAACAGCGCCGGCACGACGGCTTGGAGGCTTGCCTTGATCGGGCCGGTGTCGGGGATCCCGAACTGCTGGAGGTCGGACACGCTCGTGCTGACCATCAGCAGGACGTTCGACCAATAGCCGAACTGGGATGACGGATCGGCGGGCGCGTGCGATGCCAGGTCGGCGATGGCCGTGGACAGCCGACCGTTCGGCACAACGAGATCGGCTCCCGGGGCGACGAAGAAGTCGCGTGCAAAAGGCGAGCCGGGCAGCTGTGCCAAAAGTCGGGCCTTGAGGCCGCTGTAGGCCGTGTCCCAACTCTTTTGGAGCAAGTTGGATTGCCCCTCGAACCATGGTGTGCTGGACGCCCCGCCCCAGCCGAAGCCGGTCGTGTTGCCCAGCAGCTTGCGAAGGAAGCCAAGCTCCTGGCCGTTGAATGCGCCGCCGCTTTCGGGCGCGGTCCCGTCCACGCCGGCCCAGCGGTAGAGCATGGCCCGCATCGCCGCGTCGAAGACGGCCGTGTCGGACGGGTCGGTCCGGACCAGTTGCTGCACGAGCGTCTTGAGCTGCCCGTCCTGGCTCAGGCTGATCGACAGCGATGGCAGGGAGCCGTAGCCCTGCAGCCCGGGAAGAACGTACGCGTCGGGATCTAGGGTGTAGTCTGCGACATCCCGCGTATAGACGGAGCTGACGTTGAGGTTGGCCTCGGCGACCTCGCGGGTGGTGCCGTCGGCCATGGTGGCGAGCGCGGTCTCAGCGATCGTGGCGTCGCCGTGGGCCTGCCAAACGGTGGTGGTCTTGAGCGAAAGGCTGGCGACGCCGAGCTGGGCGAGGGTGGACACCTCACCGGGTTGGCACACGCCGTCGCCGTTCAGGTCCTGCCAGACCACGAGCGTGCCGAAGCCTGCATCCTGGGCGTCGATCACGCCGTCGCCGTTGCTGTCGAGCGCCCGGAGCGCGGCGAAGCCGTCCTGGCTCGCGGAGCCGAACAGCTGCGTGCCGTCGTGCACGAGGCCGTCCGCGCCGGTGATGGCGAGGAACCCGGTGCCGGCGCCGATCCAGCCCGTGTTGTGGGCGAAGCCGCTGCGGGTGAAGTCGAAGTAGGGCGAAGAAGCCGAGCGGGCGAGGAGGTGCAGGCCCTGGCCTGTGAGGTCGATCACCAGCGGGTCGAGCTGGGCGCCCGCCATGTCGGCACCCGCATCAGGAATGTATGCTCCGGAACTCGGGTCGCTTGGGTCGGCTGGGTGCGTTCCTGAGTTCGGGTTGCCTGGGTGCGCTCCGGAAGCGGGATCGCCCGGATCAGCCGGGTGCGCTAAGGCTGAGCCTGAGTTGCCGAAAGCAAGCGCGAAAAGGGCTGCGGCCAACAATGCGGCGTCGATTGCCGGATTGGAGAATGCGACTCCCGCATTGATCCCGATAGCTACACCGGTTGCAAGCGCCAAGCCATCTTCCATCGGCCCATAGTTGAAGCTGCTTGTAAGCCCGGACGTGGGTGCCGGGTTTAGATCGCTGGATGCGGTGCCGGGGACGGCGGAGTTGCCGGACGTCGGAACCGAAGAGGAGGTGGCAGGCAAATCGCCGGCTCCGGTCGCCGGGGTGGCCGTGGATGGCGAGACAGAGTCGGATGTCGACGCAGAGGCCGGCGCCGTAGCTGGGTCAGACGTCTGCCCGGAAGCTGGGTCAGCTGTGGGCGCCGACACTGGACTGGGCTCGGCGCCCGGGTCCGGCATCGGCACGGAAACTGGGCCGGGTCCTGGAACTGGATCAGGCGCTGACGTAGAAATCGGATCGGAAGATAGAACTGAGCTTGGTATGTTGGCCGACGTCGGCGCGACGCGGAGCACGTTCAAACCGGGGATGGGGATCACCACAAACCCGGGAAGCTGCGGCAAGGGCGTGGCGACCGGTGTTGACAAAATCGAGGATGGAGGAGGGGCGATAGAGAAGCCGGGAAGCTGTGGCAGGGGGTTGGCCACAGGTGTGATCAGGATGAACCCGTTGCTCTCGCCGATGGGGAAAGCCTCAATATTGCCTGTCGGGGTAGAAATTGTGAACGAAGAGGGGTTTGAGGCCCGGATAATAGTAACATACTTAGCAATATCCGAGTTCCATTGTGGGCTTGCCAGAAGTGCGGGAACACCTGCGGTCGCGTTGCCATAGATATGGTCCAATGTGGCATTGTTTAATGGCCCGGTCGTTCCATAAATGTTCTGGAAGTTTGGGTCATAGCGGTTTAAAGGCAAGTTTCCATTGAGAAGTTCCTGTCGCAAATGACCGTCAAGCACCTATACCGAAGCTGCTTCAAATATCTGCGCTTCCCTGATTGAGTTTGCTGAACTTTGACCCGCATCCCTAATCTTTTGTGCTTTATTTCCGATGACATCAACTACGTTCTGAACCCATTGATTGTGTCGTATATTCGCTCCATCCCCACCATTATGGATGTTTGCTGATGATCCATCAGGAGAGCTGGGGAGTTTTAAGAGGCACCCCTTTCAAGGTGTTGCTGCCCGTGCCTGGGCGAGCACCCGTGCGGTGGAG
>CAXSHI010000073.1:0-20822 GCA_964236755.1 uncultured Acetobacteraceae bacterium | reverse complement strand
ACGCCGAAGCCTGCCCGAACGCTCCGGACTTCGCCAACAGGGTCCGGTCGTTTGAGGACGGTGAGTCTCCCTCTGTGGCAGCGTTGAGGGAACTGCGTGAGGAGAGCGGCCTGCATCCTACTGCTAAGCTGCATTATCTCGGCCAGGCACCCATCGGTGCGCCACCGATTGTCTGGTACTTCTACGCTCTGAAAATCGAAGGACTTCCCACGTCCTGGGATCATCAAACCGAAGACGATTTCGGCCATGTTTTTTCGTTCTTTTGGCATCCGATGGCGGTGGATCTGGATCACCACTGGCATCCAATTTTCCATGAGGCAATTCGGACGATTCGGCATGCCCTGCCGATGGCGGCCCGGTGGTGAAGGTGATGGCTTTCGCACGCCTTTCCAAAAATGGGTTCTGCTGACCGTCCTGGAGACCTCAGCCTTTGGAACAAAGACGGGGCCCGAGCGGAACGCCGCTCCAATGTCCCGCAACTCCGCTTTACGACGACGGATTCCGCTCAGGATCGGAAACTGAAATTCGGATGGAAACACCACTCGAAACAGGCCCTACTTAACGAGGTTCCCCGCCCCCCGACCCGCCAGCACCGCATCAATCCCATCCAGCACCAAATACCCCATCGCGTCCCGCGTCTCCACCGTGGCGCTGCCCAGATGCGGCAGCAGCACCACGTTCTCCAGCGCCAGCAGTCCCGGCGCCACGTTCGGCTCGTTGTTGTAAACATCGAGGCCCGCCGCCGCGACCTGGCCGGACTGCAAGGCCGCGTTCAGGGCGTCGTCGTCGATCAGGGTGCCGCGGGCGGCGTTGGCCACCACGGCGCCGCGCGGCAGGCGGGCGATCCGCTCGGCGTTCAGCCAGTGCCGCGTTCCCTCCCCGCCCGGCGCGTGCAGCGACAGCACGTCGCACACGGGCAGGAAGCTGTCGTCGCTGTCATGGAAGGTGGCGCCCTGCTCCAGCTCGGGCGGCAGGCGCACCTGGTCGCGATAGTGCACCGCCATGCCGAAGCCGCGCGCCATGGGCACCAGCTCGCGCCCGATGCGGCCCATGCCGAAGATGCCGAGGCGGCGGCCGAACACGCCGGTGCCCAGCAACTGCGTCGGTGCCCAGCCCTTCCACCTGCCGGACCGCACCAGGCGCTCTCCCTCCCCGGCCCGGCGGGCGGCGGCCAGGATCAGCAGCATGGCGCACTCGGCGGTGGCGACGCTCAGCACGTCCGGGGTGTTGACGACGGCGATGCCGCGCTCCCGGGCAGCGGCCAAGTCGATGTGGTCGAAGCCCACGCTGAAGGTGCCGATCACCCGGACGCTCTCGGGCAGCGCGCGGATGGTGGCGGCGTCGAGCCGCTCCGCCGGGCAGCACAGCACGGCGCTGGCGCCCTCGGCACGCGCCAGGATGTCGGCGCCCGTCACCGGCGCGTCCGTGGCGTTGAGGCACACGTCGTAGTCGCGGGCGGCGCGGGCCTCAACGGCGGGCGGCAGGCGCCGGGTCACGAGCAGGATCGGCTTGGTCATGGCGTCAGCTCCACAGCGGGTCGATGGCGGGGTTGCCGGCCAGCACGGCCTCGATGTTGTCGAGCGCCCGGAACCCCATGGCGTTGCGCGTTTCCGTCGTGGCGCTGCCCATGTGCGGGGTCAGGAACACGTTGGGGAGTGCGGCGAGCCGGGTGTCGAAGTCCGGCTCCTTGCGGAACACGTCGAGGCCGGCGGCGGACAGCTGGCCCGATTGCAGCGCGTCGATCAGCGCGTCCTCATCCACCAGCGAGCCGCGGGCGGCGTTCACCAGCACCGCGCCGCGGGGCAGCAGCCCGATGGTCTTGGCGTTCATCAGCTTGTCCGTCGCGGCACCCCCTGGCGCGTGCAGGGAAACGATCTGGCAATGCGGCAACAGCTCGCGCAGGCTCGGCACGTATTCGGCGCCGTGTTCCAGTTCGGGCGCGGCGCGGGACACGTCGGTGTAGAGCACGCGCATGTTGAAGCCGCGGGCGCGCTGCGCCACCGCCCGGCCGATGCGCCCGAAGCCGACGATGCCGATGGTCTTGCCGCTGGCCTGGATGCCCAGCATCTCCCGCATGCCGAAGCTGCGGCGCCAGCCGGCGCGCATGACCTCCGTATGCTCCCAGGCGCGGCGGCAGGCGCAGAGCAGCAGCATGAAGGCGAGGTCGGCGGTGCAGTCGGTCAGCACCTCGGGCGTGTTGGTGACGACGAGGCCTCGGGCGCGGGCCGCCGCCACGTCGATGTGGTCGAAGCCGACGCTGCACGTCGCCGCGACCCGGACGGACGGCGGCAGGCGGGCGATGAGGTCGGCGTTGAGCTTCAGGTTGCTGCTGAAGAACAGCGCCTCCGCCTTGTGGTCGGCGAGCGCCTGGACCACGGCATCGGGCGGCATGTCGGCGCTGTCGGACAGGATGGCATCGAACTCGCGGCTGGCGCGGTCGGTCACGGCCGGCGGCACGGGCCGCGCGACAACCAGGCGGTGCTTGGTCATGGATGATCCTCCCCGTTCTTCGCGCCATGATGGCCGGGCTTGCCGGGATGCGGAAGGGGCGGCACCCTGGCGCCATGCAGACATCTCCCATGCAGGCGCGGCTCGCCGTCGATATCGGCGGCACCTTCACCGACTTGGCGCTGGAGTATGGGGCGCTTGAGCATGGCGGCCAGCGGCGCACCGCGAAGGTCCTGACCACCGGGGCGGAGCCGGAGCGCGGGGTGCTCGACGGCGTGGCGAGCATCCTGCGCGGCGCCGGGCTGGCACCGGCGGATGTCGGCATCCTGGTGCACGGCACGACGCTCGCGACCAACGCGATCATCGAGCGCAAGGGCGCGCGGACGGCGCTGGTCACGACCCAGGGTTTTCGGGATGTGCTGGCCTTGGGCAACGAGAGCCGGTACGACCAGTACGACCTCAACATCACCCTGCCGGAGCCGCTGGTGCCGCGCCACCTGCGCTTGGCCGTCCCGGAGCGGCTGGACAACACCGGCACCGTGCTGCTGCCGCTCGACGAGGCCGCGGTGCAGGACCTCGTTCCCGTGCTGCGGCATGAGGGCGTGCGGAGCGTCGCGGTCGGCTTCCTGCACAGCTTCGTCAACCCGGACCATGAGCGCCGCGTCCGCGACATCCTGAGCCACGCGCTTCCAGACCTCCCGGTGTCGCTGTCCTCCGAGGTGTCGCCGGAGATGCGGGAATGGGAGCGGTTCAGCACCGCCGCCGCCAACGCCTACGTGCAGCCGATGATCGCCGGCTACCTCGCCCGGCTGCAGGCGGGCCTGCTGGGCATGGGGCTGCGGGCGCCGGTGTTCCTGATGCTGTCGGGCGGGGGCTTGACCACCATCGACACCGCCTGCCGCTTCCCGATCCGGCTGGTGGAAAGCGGCCCGGCCGGGGGCGCGATCTTCGCGGCCGACATCGCCCGGCAGTGCGGCCTCGACCGGGTGCTGAGCTTCGACATGGGCGGCACCACGGCCAAGGTGTGCCTGATCGACGACGGCCAGCCGCAATCTTCCCGCAGCTTCGAAGTGGCGCGGGTCGGGCGGTTCAAGCGCGGCTCGGGCCTGCCGCTGCGCATCCCGGTGATCGAGATGGTGGAGATCGGTGCCGGCGGCGGCAGCATCGCCCATGTGGACGCGCTGGGCCGCATCGGGGTCGGGCCGGAGAGCGCCGGGGCGGAGCCGGGGCCGGCCTGCTACGGGCGCGGCGGGGAGCGCCCGGCGGTGACGGACGCGAACCTCCTGCTCGGCCGCTACGACCCCGAACGCTTCGCTGGCGGCGCGATGCGGCTGCATGCGGACGCGGCGGAGGCGGCGCTGCTGGCCGCAGTGGGCGCGCCGCTCGGCATCGCCGCCGGGATGGCGGCGCTGGGCGTGGTCGAGATGGTGGACGAGAACATGGCCAACGCCGCCCGCGTCCATGCCATCGAGAGCGGCAAGACCTACGCTGGGCGCACCCTGATCGCCTTCGGCGGCGGCGGCCCGGTGCATGCGTGCCGTGTGGCGGAGAAGGTGGGCATCGCCCGCGTGCTGGTGCCGAGCGGCGCCGGCGTCGGCAGCGCCATCGGCTTCCTGCGGGCGCCGGTGGGCTATGAGGTGGTGCGCAGCCTGTATCAGCGCCTGGGCCGGTTCGATGCCGCCGCCGTCGATGCGCTGCTGTCCGACATGGCGCGGGAGGCGGAGGCCGTGGTGGCGCTGGGCAGCTTCGGCGCACCCACGCGGCAGGCGCGCATCGCCTACATGCGCTACGTCGGCCAGGGGCACGAGATCCCCGTGGCGCTGCCGCCGGGCCGATTGGGCGAGGCGGATGTGGCCGGGCTGCGCGCGGCGTTCGACGCCGAGTACGCCCGGTTCTACGACCGCCCGGTGCCGGGGTCGGACGTGGAGGTGATGAGCTACGCCGTGACCGTCGCGACCGTGCCGGACACGGCGCCGGCCGCGACCGCGGCGGCGGCGGTGCCGGGCGGCGCGCGGAGCCAGCAGGTGCGGGACACGGCAACGGGCGAGACCGGCAACTGGACCGTGCACGACCGCGCCTCGCTCGCCATGGGCCAGAGCGTGCCCGGCCCGGCCATCATCGCCGAGGACGAGACCAGTACTCTCGTCGGCCCTGGCTGGCGCGCGACGGTCGATGCGCGCGGCTACCTCGACTTGGTGCGGGAGCCAGCATGAGCGTTTTAGAGCAAATCCAGCGCCAGGTGATGTGGAACCGCCTATTAGCGGTGGTGGAGGAGCAGGCGCAGACCATGATCCGCACCGCCTTCAGCACCACGGTGCGGGAAGCTGGCGACCTGTCGGCCGGCATCTTCGACCTGCAGGGCCGGATGCTGGCGCAGGCGGTGACGGGCACGCCGGGCCACGTCAACAGCATGATGGAGAGCGTCGGCCACTTCCTGCGCAAGTTCCCGGCGGACACGCTGCAACCCGGCGACCACCTGATCACCAACGACCCGTGGCTCGGCACCGGGCACCTGCACGACCTCACGGTGGTGACGCCGGCGTTCCACGGCGGCACGCTCGTCGCCCTGTTCGCCAACACGGCGCACGTCATCGACGTGGGCGGCCTCGGCATGGGGCCGGAAGGGCGGTCGGTGTTCGAGGAAGGACTGTACATCCCCATCGTCAAATGCTTCGAGGCAGGCCGGCCGAACGAAACCTTCTTCGACTTCTTGCGCGCCGGCACCCGGCTGCCGGTGGAGCTGGAGGGTGACGTTTATTCCTTGTGCGCCTGCAACGACGCCGGGGTGCGGCGTCTGGTGCAGATGATGCAGGAGTTCGCGCTGGACAGCATCGACCCGCTGGCCGCCTTTATCCTGGACAGCAGCCGCCGCGCGACGCTTCTCGAAATTGCCAAGCTGCCGGCCGGCACGTATCGGGCTGAGATCTGGTCGGACGGCTACGAGCGCCCGGTGCGCCTCGCGGCCAGCATGGTCGTCAGCCCGGAGGCGATCACCGTCGATTTCGATGGCACCAGCGGCCTGTCCGGACGCGGCATCAACGTGCCCGCCGCTTACACCCGCGCCTACGCCAGCTTCGGCATCAAGTGCGTGGTGGCGCCCGACATCCCGAACAACAGCGCGAGCCTGGCGCCGTTCCGCATGCGCATCCCGGAGGGCTGCATCCTGAACGCGCCCCGGCCCAGCCCTGTCGCGGTGCGGCACGTGGTGGGGCAGCTGCTGCCGGACCTGATGATGGGCTGCCTGCACCAAGCAGTGCCGGACCGGGTGACGGCGGAGGGGTCGTCCTGCCTGTGGAACCCGCCCCTGCGCGGCGGCCCCATCGTCAGCGGGCAGAACTCGCCGCTGGCGGACTTCGAGGTCATCACCTTCAACTCCGGCGGCACCGGCGCCCGCCCGGGCCAGGACGGGCTGGACGGCACGGCGTTCCCCTCGGGCGTGCGGACCATGCCGGTCGAGGCGACGGAGAACGTCGCGCCCGTGGTGTTCTGGCGCAAGGAGCTGCGCCCTGACAGCGGCGGCGCCGGGCGCACCCGCGGCGGGTTCGGGCAGGTCATGGAGATCGGCGCCAAGGGCGACGCGGAGTTCGCCTGCAACGCCATCTTCGACCGGGTGGCCCATGCGCCGCGCGGGCGGGAAGGCGGACGGGACGGCGCGCCCGGCGTCGTGCGGCTGAAAAGCGGTGCCCTGCTCCGCACCAAGGGTTATCAGGTGATCCCCGCCGGTGACCGCCTGATCCTGGAGTTGCCCGGCGGCGGCGGCATGGGCGCGCCGGGGCAGCGCGACCCGGCCCAGCACGCCCGAGACCTGCGGGACGGGCTGATCACCGAGGGGGGACTGACATGCATTGCGACCTGATCATCCGCGACGCCACGATCCTGGACGGCACCGGCGCGGCGCGCATCCGGGGCGACGTGGGCGTGACCGGGGACCGCATCACGGGCGTCGGCGACCTGGGGGCCGCTACGGCGGACCGCGACCTGCTGGCGCACGGGCGTGCGGTGGCGCCGGGCTTCATCGACGCGCACACGCATGACGACCGCGCCGTGCTGTGCGGCCCCGCCTGCATGCTGTGCAAGATGAGCCAGGGCGTCACCACCGTCGTCGTCGGCAACTGCGGCATCAGCCTGTCCCCGGTGCGCATGGCGAGCCGGCCGATTCCACCCTTGGACCTACTGGGCGACGCAAGCTGGTGGGTGTTCGACAGTTTTGCCGAATACGCCGAACGGCTCCGCACCGACCCGGCGCCGGTCAACACCGTGGCGCTGATCGGCCACATGTCCCTGCGGATGGAGGCGATGGGGGGCGACGTGGGCCGCGCCGCCACCGACCGCGAAGCCGAGCACATGCGACGCCGCCTGGCCGAGGCGCTGGCGCAGGGCGCGTCCGGCTTCTCGACCGGGCTGTATTACGAACCCAGCGCCGAGGCGCCGACGGAGGAAGTGATCGCGGTCGCGGAGGCGCTGCGTGCGCAGGGCGGCCTATACGTGACGCACATGCGGGACGAAGGCGCGGGCGTGCTGCAATCCATCGAGGAGACGCTGCGGATCGGCCGCGACGCCGGCGCGCCCGTGGTGATCAGCCACCATAAATGCGCGATGCCGGAGAACTACGGCCGCTCAACCGAGACGCTGCCGGCCATCGAGGCAGGCGCGCAGGCGCAGTCGGTGAACTTCGACATGTATCCCTACGCCGCCGCCTCCACCGTGCTGATCCCGGGCCGGATCCGGGAGGACGTAGCGACCAAGGTGACGTGGTCCGTGCCGCATCCCGAGATGTCCGGCCGCATGCTGGCCGACATCGCGGCCGAATGGGGCCTCACCCTGCACCAGGCCGCCGAGCGGCTGCAGCCGGCAGGCGCGATCTACTTCCAGATGGACGAGGCCGACGTGCGCCGCATCCTGGCGCACCCGCGCAGCATGGTCGGCAGCGACGGCCTGCCGCATGACGAGTTCCCGCACCCGCGGCTCTGGGGCACCTTCCCGCGCGTGCTGGGGCACTACGCCCGCGACCTCGGCCTGTTCAGCCTTGAAGCGGCGGTGCACAAGATGACGGGCCGGACTGCCGAGGTATTCGGATTGCGCGACCGCGGGGTGATCCGCACGGGCGCCTACGCCGACCTAGTGCTGTTCGACCCGGCCACCGTGCGGGATGCTGCCGACTTCGACCATCCGATGCGGCCCTCCGAGGGCATCCTTGAAACCTGGGTCAACGGGCAGTCGGCCTATGCGCAGGGCAACGCCACGGCGGCGCGGGCCGGGCGCGTGGTAACGCGGCACCGACCCTGAGCAGCGCGGCACGGACCGTCTGTGCCTTCTGTACCACCATTCAAAACAGTACTGTGACAAACGTACAGCATAGATTGCTGGAACTTGCGATACCGGGGATAGTTGCGCGTTCGGTGCCGCCGAGCCATGCATTCTCCCACCAGATGAGCACATCATGATCATCCGCACGTCCGCTCCCATCCTCCTCGCAGCCCTCCTCGTTGCCGCGTCGTTCGGCGCCGCGGCCAACGCGGCGACGACGCACCACCGCGCGGCGCACCACGCCCGCGCGATGCACGCCCGTTCGGGCGCGGCACACAGCACGTCCGGCAGCGCCTCGACCGACGCGCTGAACGAGCAAAGCCTAAGCAGCGCTCGCGGCGGCTCGGCCCCGGCGGCTGCCATGCCTGCGCCTGCCTCCGCGCCCGCCCAGTAACGGCCCGACCCCGGCGGCTTGCGCCCTGCGGGCCGCCGGACAGGCCGCCGTTCGGAGCGGATGACGCCGCGCCCACGGCCCCGTGGTAGGGTCTAGGCGTCAACATCGCTGTCTGGACTGCAAGCATGCCGCCCAACCTCGCAGCGTTCGCCCTGTTTGCCGTCGCGACATCGGTGACGCCCGGGCCGAACAACATCATGGTGGCAAGCTCGGCCGCCAGCAACGGCGTCCGGGCGACGGTGCCGCAGATGCTGGGCATCAGCCTCGGCTTCGGCGCGATGGTGGTGATCGTGGGCTTGGGCGTGGCGGGACCGCTCGCGGGCCATCCGGGCCTGCATGCGGCGCTGTGCTGGGTGGGCGGGGCTTGGATCGTCTGGATCGCCTGGCAGATCGCCTGCAGCGGCGCGGTCGCGTTGCCGGATGGCCAAGGGCGCGTGACGCCGATGGGGTTCCTGGGCGCGGCGCTGTTCCAATGGATCAACCCCAAAGCCTGGGTCCTGGCCGTCGCGACGGTCACGACCTATGCCTCGCCCGGAAGCGGGCTGACGGGGCAGATCCTGGCCTTCGCGGCCTTGTTCGCCATCCTGTCCATCCCCTGCACCTTGCTCTGGTCCCTACTGGGCGCCGGCGCGGGCCGCGTGCTGCGGTCGCCCGTGCAGTTGCGGGCGTTCAACGCCGTGATGGCCGCGCTGCTGGTCTTGTCCGTGCTGCCGTCGCTCGCGCGCTGATGCCGGCGATGCAACTGCCGGGCCTGGTGCGCCCGCTGCGGCAGCCGGCGATGGCGCTGCTGTGGGGCGGCCTGGCGCTGTCCTCGGTCGGCGACCAGGCCTACGCCGTCGCCTTCACCTGGATCGCGGTCGAGGCGTTCGGCCCGGCCGCCGGCTGGCTCGCGGCGATGGGACCACTCGCCGTGCTGCTGACGCTGGTGCTCGGAGGGCGGCTGGCGGACAAGTGGGCGCCGCTGCGGGCGATGCTCGGCGCCGACGTGGCCCGGGCGGCGGCGCTGTTCGGCGTCGTCGTGGCGTGGGAGGTCGGCGGCGGGCCGTCTCCGACCGCGCTGCTTGCGGCCGTGGCCGTGCTCGGCGCGGGTCAGGCCGTGTTCCGCCCGGCGCTGCAATCGGTGATCCCGCCGCTGGTCGCGGACCCCTCCGCGCTCCCGGCCGCCAACGCGCTGCTGGATGCGACCGAGCGCATCGCCCGGCTGGTCGGCCCCGCCTTGGTCGGCGCGCTCGTCCTCGTGCTGCCGATCCGCCACATGCTGACGGTGGATGCGGCGACGTACCTCGTGTCCGCCGCGGCGCTGCTGGCGATACAGCGGCACGCCCGGCTGCCGGCCGCCAGGCCGATCTTGCCCGGAAACCTACTCGCCTCGATGCTGCATGGTGTCCGCGTGGTGGGGCGGCACCGCTTGCTGGGCTACGTGCTGGCGTGGACTGGCCCGATGAACGGTGCCTGGTATGCCGTGTTCTTCCTGATCATGCCGTTGATGGTGGCGCGCAACGGCCTGGTAGGGCCGGGCAGATCGGGCGTCGCCGCATATGGCGCCGTCATCTCGGCCTACGGCTGCACCAACCTCCTGGCCAACCTGGTCATCGGCAGCCGTCCGATGCCGCCCCGGCCGGGCCGGCAGATCTTCATCGGCAACCTGTGCATGGGCGCCGGCATCTGCGCGCTCGCGCTGACTGAGGCCGCCGGCCTGCCGCAAAGGGCGCTGCTGCCGGCCTATGCCGCCATCGCCGCCTTCTGCGCGGTGGGCGGCCCCATGCAGGACATCCCGGTCGCGGTACTCCAGCAGACCGAGTTGCCACGGGCGGACATCCCGGCCGCCGCCCGCGCCTTCATCGCGGCGAGCCAACTCGGTTTCCTGCTCGGCTTGGTGATCGCTCCGGCGCTGCTCGGGCTGCTGCCCATGTCCCTGGTCGTCGCGCTCTGCGGCGCGCCAAGCATCGCCTTCGGCGTGGGCGGCCTGCGCCGCTACGCCTGAACCGCGCCAGGCTCGATCAGCCGCATCAGCGTGTCGAGCCGGTCCGCCTCCTCCGCCGGCTTGTCCATCCGCACCCGGGCAACCCGCGGGAAGCGCAGCGCCACGCCGGACTTGTGCCGGCGGCTCAGCTGCGCCGCGTCGAACGCGATCTCCAGCACCAGGCCGCGCTCCACCTCGCGCACCGGGCCGAAGCGGTGGACGGTGTGGTTGCGTATCCAGCGGTCGAGCGTCACCAGTTCCGCGTCGGTGAAGCCGGAATAGGCCTTGCCGACCGGCACCAGCTCCCCGTCCTCCCGCCACAGGCCAAAGGTGTAGTCGGAGTAGTAGCTGCTGCGCTTGCCGTGGCCGCGCTGCGCGTACATCACCACCGCGTCGATGGTGAGCGGGTCGCGCTTCCATTTCCACCATTGGCCCTTGGGCCGGCCCGGCACGTAGGCGCTGTCGCCCCGCTTCAGCATCAGCCCCTCGATGCTGGCAGCGCGCGTGCCGTCGCGGATCGCCGAAAGCTCGTCCACCGTGGCGAACGGGATCAGCTCGGACAAGTCCATGCGCGGCGGGCGGTGCCGGGCATACCAGGCCTCCAGCCGCGTCCGCCGCACGTCGAACGGCAGTGGGCGCAGATCCTCGATTCCATCGAACAGCAGGTCGTAGAGGCGCACGGCCACCGGGTAGTCGCGCTGCGCCTTGGCGCCCGGCGCCTTGCGGTTAAGCCGCTGCTGCAGATCGGCGAAGGGCGCCACCTGGCCGTCGCGGATGACCAGCAGTTCGCCGTCCAGCACGCCGTGGAACGCCATCGCCTCCACGATCTCGGGAAACGCCCCCGAGATGTCGTCGGCGCCGCGGGAGAAGATGCGGCGGCCGAGCGGCGTCGCCACAAGCTGGACACGGATGCCGTCCCACTTCCACTCGGCGCGGAAGGCGGAGGGGATCAGCGCCGCGATGTCCGGGGCCTCCAGAGGGTGGGCCAGCATGGGAGAGCGGAACACCGGCGCGCCCGCCGGGTCGGGACGCGGGCCGTGGCCCTCGATCCAGGCGAACAGCGGCGCGTAGGGGGGCACCAGGCTGTGCCAGACCTCCTCGATCTCGTCAGGGCCGATCCGCCCCTCGGCCACCTCGGCCAAAGCGACCTTCGCCAACCTAGCCGACGCGCCGACCCTAAGCTCCCCGGTGATCAGCTTGAGCAGCGCGTAGCGGACGGAAGCGTCGGAAGCGTCGAGCCATCCGGCCAGCACGAAGGGCAGTTCGGGCTTCGGCGTGCTGAGCAGCGTCTGCACCACCTCTGTCATCCGGGGCGGCACAGCGTTGCTGGGCGCCGCGGGCCAGATCAGCGCGACGGTCTCGGCGAGGTCGCCCACGTAGTCGCGCGACATGTCGAACAGCACGGGGTCGGTGCGCTCCTCGACCAGGGCGCGGACCATGGCGGGCTTCGCCGCCTGGAACGCCAATTCACCCGTCAGCGCAGCAAGGCCGAAGCCGCGGTCGGGATCGGGCTGCGTCGCGAAATACCGACGCAGCAGCGCGATCTTCGCCAGGCGGCCCGGCGTGAACACTAGGCGTTCCAGCAGCTCGGCAAAGGCGATCATGCCGCCGCGGGTTCCGAGAGGTCCTCCTGCTCGTCGCCGTAGCCGACCAGGCGCAGCGCCCGGCCGCGGATGCCGCGCTTGGCCGCCTCGTGAATCAGCGCCTCCTCCCGGCCATGCGTCACCCAAACCTCCGGCGCCCCCACGTCGCCGAGCGTCTGGTTCAGCTCGTCCCAGTCGCAATGGTCCGAGATGACCAAGGGCAGCTCCACCCCCTTGCTGCGCGCCCGCTGCCGCACCCGCATCCAGCCGGAGGCGTTGCACACGACGGGTTCGGCAAGGCGCCGCGCCCAGCGGTCGGCGATGGCGCTGGGCGGCGCGATGACGATGGCGCCGGCGATCTTGTCCTTGCCCGCGACCGTCGCCGGCAGCAGCTCGCCCAAGGGGATGCCCAGGCGCTCATAGGCGGCGCAAAGCGGCATCTGCGCGCCGTGCAGGTAGATCGGCCGGTCCCAGCCGGCTCGGCGCAGCAACGCGATCACCCGCTGCGCCTTGCCGAGCGCGTAGGCACCCACGACGTGCGTGCGGTCGGGGAACAATGCCACGCTGTCGAGCAGCTTGGCAATTTCGTGCTCCGCCGGGGGATGACGGAACACCGGAAGGGCGAAGGTCGCTTCCGTCACGAACACGTCGCAGGGGATCGGAACGAAGGGCAGGCAGGTGGGGTCGGGCTGCCGCTTGTAGTCGCCGCTGACCACGGCCCGGCTGCCGCGCCACTCCATCGCCACCTGCGCGCTGCCCAGCACGTGCCCGGCCGGCTGCATCCACAAGCGGACCTCGCCGATGCTGACCGGCTCGCCGTAATACAGCGCCTGCTGCACGGCGCCAGCCCGGCCTGTGCCCATGCGGACATCCATGAGCGCCAGCGTCTCGGGACTGGCGAGCACGGCGTCGTGTCCGGGGCGGGCATGGTCGGCGTGCGCATGGGTGATCACGGCGCGGCCAACCGGGCGCAGCGGGTCGATGTAGAAATCGCCGGGTTCGCAATGCAATCCGTCCGGCCGGACCTTGAGCCAGGTTTCGGGGTGCGGCATGGCGACGGGTCCAGCGCTCGCCTCACCCCGGACCCGGCAGGCTCAGCCCGGCTGCTTCGAGCTGTCGGCCGCGAGCGGCACCGGCACCCAGCGCAGCCCGTCGCCGCTTTGGATCAGCATCAGCACGGTCTTGCGGTTCTGCTTGCGGAAGCGGTCCATGCGCTCCTGCACGTCGGAGGGGCTGGCGACCGGCTCCTGCTGCACCTCCACGATCACGTCGCCGGGCTTCAGGCCGCGGCCGGCGGCGGTGCCGTCCGGCATCACGTCCGTCACCACGACGCCCTTCTGGTCCTGCGACAGCTTGAACTTGTCGCGCAGATCGTCGGTGATCGGCGCCAGCCGCGCACCGAGGCCCGAGATCTCCGCCGTACGGTTGCCCGGCGCACGGCTCGGCGCCGCCGTCGCGGCGACCTGCTGAACCTCGTCCGGCAATTCGCCGACCGAGGCCTGCACCGTGACCTCCTTGCCGTCGCGCCACAGCAGCACCGGCACGTTCTTGCCGATCACCGTCTCGGCGACGATGCGCGGCAGGGACTTCATCTCCTTCACGTCCTGGCCGTTGAACTTGAGGATGATGTCGCCGTTGCGGATCTTCGCCGTGTCGGCCGGGCCGCCCTCATTCACGCCCGCAACCATGGCGCCGGTGGTGTCCTTGAGGCCGATGCTCTCGGCGATGTCCGGCGTCACCTGCTGGATGCGGACGCCCAGCCAGCCGCGGCGGGCGCGGCCATACTCGCGCAGCTGCGCGACGACGGACTTCGCGAGGTTCGCCGGGACCGAGAAGCCGATGCCGACCGACCCGCCAGACGGCGAGTAGATGGCGGTGTTGATGCCGATGACCTCGCCCGCCATGTTGAACAGCGGCCCGCCGGAGTTGCCGCGGTTGATCGCCGCGTCCGTCTGGATGAAATCGTCGTACGGCCCCTGCCGGATGTCGCGCCCGCGCGCGCTGACGATGCCGGCGGTGACGGAGCCGCCCAGGCCGAACGGGTTGCCGATCGCCAGCACCCAGTCGCCCACGCGCTCGGCGTCGCTGTCGCCGAACGGCACGAACTTAAGCGGCTTGTCGCTGTCGACCTTAAGCAGGGCCAAGTCGACGCGGTCATCCTTGCCGACGAGCGTCGCCTTCAGCGTCGTATTGTCTTGGAGCGTCACGCTGATCTCGTCCGCGCCGTCGATGACATGGTTGTTGGTCACGATGTAGCCGGCAGGGTCGATGACGAAGCCGGAGCCGAGGCTGACCGAACGGCCGCCACCGGGGCCGCCATCCGGGCCGGGCTGCGGACCTTCGCCCCGGTTCGGGCCACGCCGCTGCGGGCCGCCCTGGCCGCCTGGGGGATGGTTGCGGTCCAAGAAGTCCTTGAAGAACTGCTCGAACGGCGAACCCGGCGGAAAGCTCGGGACCTCCGGGCCGCTCCGGTCGGCCCGCGCCTGAACGTTCTGCGAGGACGAGATGTTCACCACCGCCGGCAGCAGGGTTCCGGCCAGGTCGGCGAAGCTGTCCGGCGCGCCGCGCGCCGCGGCCGGCGGCACGAACGGCGGCAGCATCGTCGGCAGCACGAACACGCTGGCGAGTGCGAGCGCGCGAAAGGTCCGAAGGCGCATGACAAAACTCCCGAAAGGAAGACGGATGGTGGATCTGCTCATGCCGGCAACGCACTCGCAAGGCGATAAGTGGGACGCTTCACGAGCTTGGGAATGCCGTTCATCGGACCTTACTCCCCAGGCGCTTGCCGCAGCATGCGCAGGAACTCGCTGTCGGGCGTGAGTACCAGGCGGGACTGGCCGTTGCCGAACGCTTCCCGGTAGGCCTGCATGGTGCGGTAGAATTCGTAGAACTTGGCGTCCTGCTGGAAGGCGTCGGCGTAGATCTTGATCGACTGGCGCTCGCCTTCGCCGCGCGAGCGGTCTGCGGTGGCGCGCGCCTCGGCCAGCAGCACCGTACGGTCGCGCTCGGCGTCGGCGCGGATGCGTGCGGACGCCTCGGCGCCCTCTGCCCGGGCCTGGCTCGCGATGCGCTCACGCTCCGACTTCATGCGGCTCAGGATGGCCTGGGTGTTCTCTTCCGGCAGGTCGGCCCGGCGCAGTCGCACGTCCTCGATGGCCACGCCGAACTCGCGCATCTCGTCGCTGACCTGGCCGCGGATCAGCCCCATGATGCGCCCGCGGTCGGCCGACAGCACCTTGAGCAGCTGCTCGTTGCCCAGCACGCGGCGGAGGGACGAGGTCACGACGGAGTTGAGCCGCGCGCGGATCGCGTCCTCGGCCGACCCAACCGCCTGGAAGTAGCGCAGCGGGTCGGTGATGCGGAACCGTGTGAAGCTGTCCACGATCAGGCGGCGCTGGTCGGCCAGGATCACCTCCTCGCCGGGCGTCTCGTAATCCAGCAGGCGGCGGTCGAAGCTGATGATGGTCTGGACGAATGGCACCTTGAGGTGGAGTCCCGGCGTGCTGATGACGCGGATCGGCTGGCCGAACTGGGTGATCAGCACCTGCTCGGTCTGTGCCACCGTGAACAGGCTGGCGCTGACCAGCACGAACAGGACCAGGGCCGCGGCGATGGCCGCGAGGACGGGGCGGCTCACCGCCGGACCTCCGCCGGCGGCGCCGGGGGCGATGCGGGCGCTCCTGGAGGCCGCGGCCGGCCGCTGGGATCGAGCGGCAGATAGGGCACGATGCCCTGCAGCTTGTCGTCCACGACGATGGAGGGTGTCTTGGTCAGGATGTCCTGCATCGTCTCGATATACAGACGCTTCAGCGTCACGTCCTTGGCCACGGAGTAGGCGTTGTAGACGCTCAGGAAGCGTTGCGCTTGGCCGGCGGCCTCGGCAATGTTGGCCTGCCGTGCGCCGTCGGCCTCCGCCGTCACCCGGGCCGCGTCGCCGCGGGCGCGGGGCACGATGTCGTTGCGGTAGCTTTCGGCCTCGTTGCGCGCGCGCTCGGCGTCCGTGTTGGCGCGCTGCACATCGCGGAAGCTCTCGATGACGGCGTCGGGCGGGTCTACCTTCTGGAGCTGCACCTGGGTAATCTCCACCCCGGCGCCGTACTGGTCCAGCACGTGCTGCGCGCCCGTCGTGACGGACTGCTCGATGCTGGCGCGCGCCTCGGTCAGCGCGGGCTGGATCGGGGTGCGGCCGACCACCTCCCGCATCACGCTTTCCGCCACCGACTTCACGGTGTTTTCCGGGTTGCGCGTGTTGAACAGGAAGGTGCCGGCGTCGCGGATGCGCCAGAACACGCTGAAGTTGATGTCGATGATGTTCTCGTCGCCGGTCAGCATCAGCGCCTCTTCCAGAACCTCCCGCGCCGCAGTGTTGCGGCCCGGGATGTCGCGGGGAGGCGCGTCGCGGCCGAGGTCGCGGGTCGCGCCGATCCGGCCGACGCCGGCGTTGTCCGGGGCGATGCGGAAGCCGACCTCCGTGCGGTTGATGCGCGTGACCGCTGGCGTCAGCGCCTGCTCGACGGGCCAGGGCAGATGGTAGTTGAGGCCCGGCAGCGTCGTGCGCTGGAACGCGCCGAAGCGCAGCACCACGCCCTGCTGGTCCGGCTCTACACGGTAGAAGCCGCTGGCCAGCCAGACGACGACGCCGACCAGGAGGATGAGCGCGATCAGGCGCGGGTTGCCGCGGCGCCCGCCGGGTCCGCCCGGAACGAAGCGCCGGGCGGAGGCTTGCAGCCGGGCGAGAACCTCGTCCAGATCCGGGATGCCGTTCGGGCCGCCCCCGCCGCCCCACGGGCCGCGGTTCGGCCCACGCGGCGGCGTGTTGTTGTTGCCGGGCCCCCAGGGACCGGAGCCGCCACCGTTGTTCCAAGACATGCTGGTTCAGTGGCTCCCGTAGAACTGTGCCGCCGGCCGCGACGACAGCTGTGCCGCCTGCGGCAACATCAGCTGTGCCGCCTACGGCAACGCTGCGTTTGCAGTCCGGCGTTTGTGCGCCATATGCGGCCTCACGACCGCGTGCATATTGACCGGGCAACGGAGGTTTACAAGCGATGGCGCCATTGACGACGGACGGGCTGCGGGCGGCGCTCCGCGCGGTGCAGGACCCGGCGTCCGGTCGGGACATCGTGGCGGCCGGGCTGGTGGACAGCCTGGCGGTGCGGGACGGCCTCGTGCACCTGGCGCTCCGCACCGACCGCGCCCACGCCGCCGCCATGGAGCAGGTGCGCCGCGACGCCGAGGCCCTGCTGGCGCAGCAGCCCGGCGTGGTCAACGCGACTGCCGTGCTGACCGCCCATCGCGCCGAGCCGCCGCCCCGCCCAGCGCCTGCCCGCCCGGCGCCGGCAGCCAAGGCTCCCTTGCTGCCGCAGGTCGCGCACGTCGTCGCGGTAGCCAGCGGCAAGGGCGGCGTCGGCAAGTCGACCACCGCAGTGAACCTTGCGGTCGCCCTGGCGCAGCAGGGCCATCGCGTCGGCCTGCTGGACGCCGACATCTACGGCCCGAGCCTGCCGCGCATGCTGGGCGTGGACCGCAAGCCCGAGATCCGGGACGGCATGATGGTGCCGCTGCAGGCCTGGGGGCTGTCCGCCATGTCCATCGGCTTCCTGGTCGATCCTGACGCCGCGATGATCTGGCGCGGCCCGATGGTGATGGGCGCCTTGGAGCAGATGATGGGCCAGGTGCATTGGGGGGCGCTCGACATCCTGGTCGTCGACATGCCACCCGGCACCGGCGACGCGCAGCTCACGATGGCGCAGCGGGTGACGCTGGGCGGCGCCGTGATCGTCTCGACGCCCCAGGACATCGCGCTGATCGACGCCCGCCGCGGGGTGCGGATGTTCGAGAAGACCCTGGTGCCGGTGCTGGGCCTCGTCGAGAACATGAGCGTGTTCTGCTGCCCCAACTGCGGCCACCGGACCGAGCTGTTCGGCCATGGCGGGGCCAGGCGGGAGGCGGAGGCGCTGGGCATCCCGTTCCTGGGCGAGGTCCCGCTGCTGCTGGACATCCGCACCACGTCCGACGCCGGCACGCCCATCTGCGCCGCCGCCCCCGACGGCCCGGCGGCCCAGGCCTTCGCCGCCATCGCGCGCCGGGTCTGGGACGGGCTGGCGGTGAAGCCGCCGGCGGCGCCCCGCATCGTGATGGATTGAGGAGAGCGGCACTTGTACTCTGAGACAACCGACGGGATGCTGCGCGGCTTTTGGTATCTCGCCGTGTCCGCACGCAGCCTGAAGCCGGGCCGGACGCATCCTGTCACCCTGCTCGGCGAGGACCTGCTGCTGGGACGCCGGGCCGACGGGTCGGTGTTCGCGGTCAGCGACGCCTGCCCGCATCGCGGCATGCCGATGCGGCACGGCTCGTTCGACGGGCAGATGCTGCGCTGCTGCTACCATGGCTGGGCGTTCCGCAGCACGGACGGCTGCTGCACCGAGATCCCCTCGCTGGCGCCCGAGGACCGCACCGACCCGGCCCGGTTCCGGCTGCGCACCTACCCGGCGCAGGACGTGCAGGGCAACATCTGGGTTTATGTCGGCGCGGCCGGGTCCGAGCCGGGTCCGGTGCCGGCCGTGCCGGGCTTCGTGGGCCAGGCGCCGCAGGTCACGACCACGATGCGCTTCCCCTGCGGCGTCGATCTCGCGGCCTGGGGCTTCTTCGACCCCGGCCATCCCGCCTTCGTCCACACCTCGCGCTGGTGGAAGAAAAACCCGGCGTCCCGGCTGCGGCAGAAGGCCAAGGGGTTCGAGCCGGAGGGCATGGGCTTCCGCATGCTGCGCCATCACTTGAAGGAGGGTGCCAACCCCTACCGCCTGCTGGGCCGCAACGTGCGCATCGACATCGGCATCCAACTGCCGGGCGTGCGGATCGAGCATATCGAGGGCGACCGTCACTCCGCCTGCGTCCTGGCCGCGGCGACCCCGGTGACGGCGACGGAGACGGATGTGCACTATTGCGTGTACTGGAGTGTGCCATGGCTCGCGCCGCTCCGCCCCGTGGCGGCGTGGATGGCGCGGGACTTCCTCAACCAGGACCGCGAGGTGGCGGAGCGGCTGACCGGCAACCCGGCGCTGCCCGCGCCGCTGTTCGTGGGCGACCCGGACGCGCAGGTGCGCTGGTATCAACGGCTGAAAAAGGAGTACCTGGCGGCGCGGGAGGAAGGCCGGGCGTTCAACAACCCGTTGCGGGCGCAGACGCTGCACTGGCGGAGCTAGCCCGGTCCGTCTCCGCCGCGGTCGGCAGGCTGTTCTGCGACCCGGCGCGGCTGCAGCACAGCCCGGCGGCGACGCCGGCGCGGGCCATCGCGTCCGCCATCCCCATGCCCCGGTCGAGCGCCGCCGCCAGCACGCCGGTGAAACAGTCACCCGCCGCCGTCGTGTCCACGACCTTGATTGGGTAGGCGGCGATGTGGCCGGCGAGCCGCCCATCGGCCCACTCGGAGCCGCGCTCGCCGAGCGTCCGCACGATGCCGATCCCAAGCGCCGCGTGCAGCCCGGCGGCGTCCGGCGTCGTGCCGTGCCGGGCGGCGAGCCAATCGGCCTCCGTCTCGTTCACGATCAGCACGTCGAGGGCAGCCAGCGCGTCGGCGTCGAGCGGGCCGGCCGGGGCCAGGTTCAGGACGATGCGTGCCCCGCCGGCGCGGGCGCGACGGATCAAGGAGACGGTCTGCTGCGGGTCGGTCTCCCGTTGCAGCACCAGCGTCGTGCCGGGGACGAGCAGCGCGTCCTCCACCTGGTCGGCGCGGGCCTGCAGGTTGGCGCCCGACCCCACCGCGATCAGGTTGCGCCCGGCGGCGTCCGTGCAGATCGCGGCGCACCCGGTCGCCAGGTCGCCGCGCGACACGCGGGACAGGTCCACGCCGTCCGCGCGCAAGGTCGCGAGCGCCGCATCCGCCAGCGCATCCTTCCCGACGCAGCCCGCCATCAGCACCGTGGCGCCGTCCCGCGCCGCGGCGGCGGCCTGGTTCGCGCCCTTGCCGCCGGGTTCGAGGCGTGTGGTCGGACCCAGCACGGTTTCTCCGGCGCTGGGCAGGTGGTCGAGCGCGAAGATCAGGTCGAGGTTGATGGACCCGAACACGACGATCATGCGCGCTTCGCCGCGACGATCATGCGCGCCCCAGCGTGTCCATCAGTTCCGCCCACTCGCGCTTGGACAGCCCGCTGCCGGGCTGGTCAATCGGCTCGCCGGCCAGCAGGCGGCGCACCACCCCGAGCATCTGCGCCGACAGGGTCGCGGCGCCCATGCGGTAGTCCAGGAACGCCTGGAAGGTCTCGGGCACCCAAGCGCGCACGGTGTCCAGCATCGCGTCGGCGTAGGCGCGGATCTCGAACTGCGCGTGGCTGTCGGCGCGGAGCGACAGGAAGCCCAGAAGGTTGTGCAGGTCGGCCTTCCAATACCATTGCGTGTAGGTGTTAAGTGTCAGGTTCATCCGCGCGAGTTCCCGCGCCAGCCCGCGGCGGCCGGGGTCGGCCGGCTCGCCGTCTGCACCCTCGTTCAGCATGTGGGCGTAGTGGTCATAGGTCAGCGTCGCGTCGTGCCGGAGCATGTCGAGCACGGCGGCGGCCTCCTCCCCTTCCAGCACCGTGCCGCGGCCCTGGCGGTTGCTGCTGCTCTGCGTGGCCAGGTGCTCGGGCGCTGGCAGGTAGAACTCGCGGTCGAGGATGCTGTAGCGGGCGGAATACTCGTTCACGTTCGCCATGCGGTGCCGGATCCACTGCCGCGCCACGAAGATCGGCAGCTTCACGTGGTACTTGATCTCGCACATCTCGAACGGCGTGCTGTGGCGGTGCCGCATCAGGTAGCGGATCAGCCCGGCGTCCTCGCTGATCCGCCTTGTGCCGCGGCCGTAGCTCACGCGCGCCGCCTGCACCACGGCGGCGTCGTCGCCCATGTAGTCGATCACCCGGACGAAGCCGTGGTCCAGCACCGGCAGCGCGCGATAGAGCATGTCCTCCAGCGCCGGCACCGTGGCGCGCCGGGTGGGCACGGCGCCCTGCCGCTGCGAATCGATCTCGGCCTGCTGCTCATGGGTCAGTCGCATGACATGCCCCTAGCATTTTGCCGCGCGAACGCCTACATCGAGGATGCTGTAACAACGGCTATGGTGATAAACGGCAGTTGGAATAAGCGTTGTGGACCC
>CAXSHI010000072.1:0-21101 GCA_964236755.1 uncultured Acetobacteraceae bacterium | reverse complement strand
CGGCACTATGAGCGCTCAAAGCTCCCGACCGCGATTAGCCGATGTCCACACATGCTTCTATATCGCCATGCGGCCCCAGCACCTGAGGCAGATCGCTAACGGCCTGCCGGCTGATGATCCGGCGCGGGCGGCGGCAAAGGCGGTGATCGTCGAGGATGCGGGCCGCATTGCACGCGCTGGACGGCTATTCGATCAGCCAGAGCGCCTGGCTGGTCAAACAGCCGAGCACCACCGCGCGGGCTTGCGGGTCGGCACCGCGATCACTGAAGGGAAAGCCAGCGTCCTGGTGAACCGCCGGATGATCAAGTCACAGCAGATGCGCTGGGCGCGGCGCGGCATCGATCTGCTGCTCCAGGTTCGCGGCACCGTCCACAATGGCACGTTCGGCTCCGGCTTGGAACAGAAGTTCCAGCCAGCCGACGATCCACGTCCGCCAACGGCAACCACCGCCTGACCTCCAATCTTGCGACGGTCCCGCTTCCCCTTGAAGTAACCAATATGACCGGTCATCTTGGACATCATGCGCAAGGAGACCACCGCTCCCGTCCGCGAGCGCCTGCTGCAGGCGGGTGTGCTCGTGTTCAGCAAGTCAGGCTTCAACGGCTCCAGCGTGCAGGACATCACCGAAGCAGCAGGCGTGCCTAAGGGTTCCTTCTACAATCATTTTGATAGCAAAGAGGCGCTTGGCGCGGCAGTCGTCGAGTATTTTTGGGAAAACAAGGCCTGCCATGCTCTAGCAGTCTTAGACCAGGACACGCTGGAACCGATCGTGCGGCTGCGGCGCTACTTCGAGGACGTTATCCAGAACGTCGAAGAAATCGGCTTTACGTGCGGCTGCTTCATCGGCAACATGACAGCCGAGCTTTCCGACCATAGCCCTGTCATCTCTGACCAGCTCTCGGCAGCCTATGCGCGATGGACCCGGCGCATCGCCGATTGCATCGGGCTGGCGCAGCAAACAGGCAGCATCCATTCGGAGGCTGATCCCGACATCCTCGCCACCTTCGCCCTGAATGCTTGGGAGGGAGCCTTGCTGCGCGCCCGGGTGGCCAAAAGCAGCCGCCCGCTGCAGCAGTTCATCGACACTCTGTTCACCCAGCTTTTGAGCTGACACCTCTTTTTTGTCGGAGTTTAAGATGACCGGTCATATAAATCTGCTGGGCCGTGCGCTGCCGTTCACCCGGCCGGCCCGGGGTCAAAACCGCGGTGCGATTGGGAGCGCAGTCGGCTTCCTTGCCCTGCTGGCCGCGGCAGGTGGCGGCTATTGGGCTATTCATGGGCGCAGCACCGCGCCGACGGTGGCCGCGGCGCCGCCTTCGCCGCCCGCCGTGACGGTCAGCCCGCCGCTGAGGCGCAGCTTGGCGGAGTTCACCGAGTTCACGGGCCAGTTCTCCGCCGTGGACCAGGTGGACCTCCGCGCCCAGGTGAGCGGCTACCTGACGGAAATCCACGTCGCCGACGGCCAGCTCGTCCATAAGGGCGACCTGCTGTTCGTGGTGGACCCGCGCCCTTACGCCATCCAGTTGCAGCAGGCCGTGGCGCAGTACCAAACGGCGGTCGCAGCTCTGGACCTGGCCAACAAGCAGGTGGCGAGGTCCACCGCGCTGAAACGCAACGACTTCGCGTCCGGCGAAACGGTGGACCAGCGCACCCAGGTGCAGCAGGGAGCCGTCGCGGCGGTTGACCAGGCGAAGGCTGCGATCCAAGCAGCGCAGCTCAACCTCGATTTCACGCGCATCGCCGCGCCGTTCGATGGTCGGGTCGGCGCGCGGCAAGTCTCGGCGGGCAGCCTGATCAGCGGCGGGGTTGGAGCCGGCAGCGGCACGAAGCTCACCAGTCTCGTCTCGCTCGACCCCATCCATGTCGATTTCGATATGAGCGAGGCGGATGCGCTGGTGTACCAACGTTACCTCGCAGCCAGCGAATTCGGGGCGGACCGCTCGATCAAGCTCAGCCTGAGCGACGAGGCCGGGTGGCAGCGGCAGGGCAACCTCGACTTCATCGACAACCAAGTGGACCGCGGCAGCGGCACCATGCACGCGCGGGCGACGGTGGCGAACCCCGACCTGCTGATCGCGCCCGGCCAGTTCGCCCGGCTGCAGGTGCCGATGTCGGCGCCGCGCCCCGTGCTGCTAGTACCCGATGCGGCGCTCGTCACCGATCAGTCGCGCAAGATGGTGATGGTCGTGGCCGCGGACGGTACGGTGGCGCCCAAGCCCGTGAAGACCGGGCCGCTTGAGGGCGATCACCTGCGCGTGGTCTCAAGCGGTCTCGCGCCGGACGACCAGGTGGTCGTGAACGGGCTGATGCGCGTCCGGCCCGGCGCGAAAGTCACGCCGCATCCAGGCCCCATCGACACGGCAGCCAATTAGGACGCCCGCCATGCGAATCTCGCATTTCTTCATCGACCACCCGATCTTCGCGTCGGTGCTGTCGCTGTTCATCACCATCGTCGGCGGCGTCGCCTATTTCACCTTGCCAGTCTCGCAATACCCGGAGATCGCGCCGCCCATCGTCCAGGTCACGGCAACCTATCCCGGCGCCTCCGCCGAGGTGCTCAGCCAGACCGTCGCGACGCCGCTCGAGCAGCAGATCAACGGCGTCGAGAGCATGCTTTACCTCAGCAGCCAGGCGACCGGCGATGGCAAGCTCACCATCAACGTCACTTTCAAGCTCGGCACCAACCTCGATACCGCGCAGGTGCTGACGCAGAACCGCGTCGCGGTCGCGCTGCCGCGCCTGCCGGAGGCGGTGCAGCGGCTCGGCGTCACCGTCATCAAAAGCTCGCCCGACCTGCTGATGGTCATCCACCTCTCGTCACCCGACCATTCGCGCGACGCGCTTTACCTGTCGAACTATGCGACCCTGCACGTCAAGGACACGCTGGCCCGGCAGGACGGCGTCGGCAGCGTGCAGGTGTTCGGCGGGCGCGACTATTCGATGCGGGTCTGGCTCGACCCGGACAAGGTCGCCGCCCACAGCCTGACGGCGGGCGAGGTCGTGGCAGCACTTCAGGCGCAGAACGTGCAGGTCTCCTCCGGCGTGCTGGGGCAGCCGCCCATGCCGGCGCCGGGCGCGTTCCAGCTCAACGTGCAGACGCTCGGGCGACTGATCGACCCGGCGCAGTTCGCCGACATCGTCATCAAATCGGATGCGTCCGGCCGCATCACGCGCGTCGCCGATATCGGCCGGGTCGAGTTGGGGGCGCAGGACTACGGCTCGAACGGCTATCTCGACGTGCTCGATGCGGTGCCGCTGCTGGTATACCAGCAGCCCGGCTCGAACGCGCTGGCGACGGCGCAGCACATCCACGCGGCGATGGCAGACCTCTCCAAGGAGTTCCCCGAGGGCCTACGCTACGACATCGTCTACGACACCACAGGGTTCATCGCGCAGTCGGTCCATGAGGTGCTGACGACCATCCTTGAGGCGGTGGCCCTGGTGGTGGTGGTGGTCATCGTGTTCCTGCAGACCTGGCGCGCGTCCGTCATCCCCATCGTCGCCATCCCCGTCTCGCTGGTCGGCACCTTCGCGATCTTGGCGGCGCTCGGCTTCTCGCTCAACAACCTCAGCCTGTTCGGGCTTGTGCTCGCGGTCGGCATCGTCGTCGATGACGCCATCGTCGTGGTCGAGAACGTCGAGCGCAACCTCCGGCTCGGCCTGTTGCCGCGGGAGGCCGCGCACCGGACGATGGACGAGGTCGGCGGCGCGCTGATCGCCATCGCGCTCACGCTTTGCGCCGTGTTCATCCCGTCGGCGTTCATCGCCGGCATCTCCGGCCAGTTCTTCCGCCAGTTCGCGGTCACGATCGCCGCATCGACGGTCATCTCCTGCTTCGTCTCCCTCACGCTCAGCCCGGCGCTCTGCGCGCTTTTGTTCAAGCCGCATGAGGCACATGCCGGACCGGGGCGGCGCTCGCTGCTGGTGCGCCCGGTGGTCGCGTTCTTCGCCGGTTTCAACCGCGGGTTCGAGTGGCTGTCTGAGCGGTTCGGGCGGCTGACCGCGCGGCTGATCCGGCTGAGCGGGATGATGCTGGTGGCCTACGCCCTGTTGATCGGCCTCACGGGCTGGCAGTTCAGCCGTGCGCCAACAGGGTTCATCCCTGAGCTTGACCAGGGCTACCTGATCACCGTGCTGCAACTGCCGCCGGGCGCCTCGCTGGCGCGGACGGACGCGGTGGTGCGCAAGGCGACGCAGATCATCCTGGAAACGCCGGGCATCGAGCACGCGGTCGCGTTCTCCGGGCTGGACGGCGCGACGCTGACCAACGCGCCCAATGCCGGCGCCATCTTCACGCCGATGAAGCCGTTTGCCGAGCGCGAGGCGCAGGGGCTGAGCGCCAACATCATCTTGGCCTCGCTGCGGCAGCGCCTGTCCACCATCGAGGATGCGTTCATCATCACCATCGCGCCCCCGCCGGTCGCGGGCATCGGCAACGCCGGCGGGTTCAAGATGATGCTGCAGGACCAGCGGGGCCTCGGCCCGGCGGCGCTGCAGGCGGCGGCGGGGGAGCTGGCGGCCAAGGCGAACCAGATGCCGGGCCTCGTGGGCGTGTTCAGCCCATTCAGCGCCGGCACCCCCACCGTGTTCGCCGACATCGACCGCGTGAAGGCGGAGAAGCTGGGCGTCTCGCCCGATAAGGTGTTCGAGGCGATGCAGGTTTATCTCGGCTCTGCCTACGTCAACGACTTCAACTATCTCGGCCGTACCTACCAGGTGATCGCCCAGGCCGATGGGCGGTTCCGGACCACGACCGCCGACATCGCCCGGCTCAAAACCCGCAACGCGGCCGGCGCCATGGTGCCGATCGGCTCGGTCGCGAGCTTCAGGAACGTGACCGGCCCCTACCGCGTGCCGCGCTATGACCTGTTCCCCGCCGCCGAGGTGCAGGGCGGCACCTTGCCGGGCGTTTCCTCCGGATACGGGCTGGCCGCGATGGAGCAGCTGGCAAAGGACACCTTGCCGGCGGGGATCGGGTTCGAGTGGACGGACCTCGCTTTCCAGCAGCGGCAGACCGGGGTTTCGACGATCCTGATCTTCGGCGCCTCCGTCCTGTTCGTGTTCATGGTGCTGGCCGCGCAGTACGAGAGCTGGAGCCTGCCGCTCTCGGTCGTGCTGATCGTGCCGATGTGCCTGCTGGCGGCGGTGTCGGGGCTGCTGCTGCGCGGGATGAGCGTCGATATCCTGGCGCAGATCGGCTTCGTCGTGCTGGTCGGCCTCGCGTCGAAGAACGCGATCCTGATCGTGGAGTTCGCGAAGCAGGCGCAAGACGCCGGCGCCAGCGCATCCGAAGCGGCGGTGCAGGCGGCGACGACCCGGCTCCGCCCGATCCTGATGACGTCGTTCGCCTTCGTGCTCGGCGTCGTGCCGCTGGTGACTGCGACCGGCGCCGGCGCCGAGCTGCGCCAATCCTTGGGTACGGCTGTGTTCTTCGGCATGCTCGGGGTCACCGGGTTCGGGTTGGTGTTCACGCCGGTATTCTTCTCCGTCATCCAACGCCTTTTCCGCACCCGTGCGGGAGCGGGGCCGGTCGCCGTGCCAGCAGGGGAGTAGAAGAATGCTTGCCTTGCTTGGCCAAGGCCCTGGTACGAGATTGCCGTTTTGGGGCTGGGCAGCGCGGTGATGAAACGTATAGGGCCGCTTCCCCGCTCTCCCAGATTTGCGTAAGGTGGCCTGGGTCGGTCGTCGCCGAGCGGGTTCCTGAGCAGAACGACGGCACCGACCGGTCTTGACGCTTGGACATCGGCGAGTGCGGGCGCAGGCTGTCCGAATTCTCGGTTCTCCCGCGTTTTGCGTGGCTCATGCCGCGAGCAGGGCGCGTCGTCGGAGCAGGTCGAAGCTGGCGCGGCCCTGCATCTGGCGCTGACCGGCTTCAGCCGGTTGACCCGCCCTTCGAGCCGACCGTTGCTCCAGGGCGTGGTCAGCGCGGCAGGGCATGGTCAGCGCGGCGCGTATCGCACCGCCGTCTTGGCCCGGCCGCGAACGCTTTCATCGCCGGCACGCCACGCCCGCCGGCCTCAACGAGCCAGGCGTCCAGTTCGGCCCCTGCTCCCGCGGCACCGGTCCCGACAACCAGCCCATCCTTGTCCCGCTCCACCCGTCCAGCCGCGTCGGCCGCGGGCCGGGTTGCGGGTGGCTGCACGAGCAGCCGCGCAAGCGGCCGGGCCGCGGCGTTGGTGGGCTGCCGTCAACGCAGCCTGGGTTGGCCGGCGCCTGCCCGCGCCGTCGGTGCGGCGCCGTCCTGGCCGGCCCTGCGTTGGCAAGCCACCGCTCGGCAGCCTGGCGCAGGTTGGCCGGCAGATGCCGCCGGCCGGTCCCCTCGCGCGCACCGCTCGCGATGCCGCGGGCATGCTCCGTCGGGCAGTTGCGTGCGGCCACTCGATCCCCGGGCGCCGCCCGGATCGGACATCAAGTGTTCATGTCCTGTCCGGCGGTCGAGATGGCTCCAAATCTGAAGTGTCCAAGGCCTCAGGGTTGCTCGTCGGCAAGTGGCCTTCGCTGCCGAAACGCCATGAACTCGTTCTGCACACTTGGCATCATGCCGAGGCCTGGACAGCACGAGCTTCTCCACGGCGCACTCGGTATCGAAGCGATTTTCGCGCGCCAACGTAGGTCCGGCCACCATGCGTGTTCAGGACCGCATCGTGGCCGGACACGAGGCGGCTTGGGCAAGGCTCATCATGGCTCTGGCAGCTTTGTCCGGTCTTCAGGTCAATGTTGTTGAGGCCGTCGAGTGTTTCTTCGTCCTCCGTGTTCCAGCCCGCAGATATGATGGTTTCAATTCGCCGCAGGCGGCGGGGCAGCGTCCTCTGGCTCCACCGGCACGCCGGGCTTGAGCTTCTGCAGCTGCCCGGTGATCACGCGGTCCCCCGCTTGGAGGCCATCGGTCACGACGACCAGGTCTCCGTCATTGTCGCCCAGCTTGACCACGTGCTGCTCGACCTTGCCGTCCTGGCCCACCACCATGAGGAAGCGCCCGATCTGGCTTGCCCCGACCGCGCTCTGCGGCACCGTCAGCGCGCCTTCCTGATCGCCGAGATGCAGCCGGGCTGTCACGAACTGCCCGGGCAGCAGGCCGCGGTCCACGTTGGCGATCGTGGCCCGCATCAGGATCGTGCCGGTCGTCCGGTCCACCACGTTGTCGATGAACGTGACCGGCCCGGCGTGGCTCGGTGCGCCGTCCCCCACGGCAACCGTGGTCTCGATGGGCGCCTGGGCCTGCACACGGTTGATCGCCTCCAGGTTCGCCTCGGCCGGGTTGAAGCTGACGTAGATCGGATCGAGCTGGACCAGCGTGTTGAGCGTGGCACCGGCCACGCTGATCAGGCTGCCCTCAAACACCTGGCTGCGGCTGATCCGGCCGGCGAACGGCGCGCGGATCTCCGTGCGCGACAGGTTCAGCGCCGCCGCGCGCAGGGCCGCGCTGTCGGCGGCGAGGCCCGCCTCGTTCTGCCGGTTGGTGCTGTCGGCCTGGTCGAACGTGTCGCGCGATGCCCAGCCGTCGCGGGCCAGGGCTTCGTTGCGGCCTTTGCTGACCTTCGAATAGCTCAGGCTCGCGGTTGAGCGGTCGCGCTGGCCCACGGCCTGCGCCAGCGCCGCCTGGTAGTCGCTTGCGTCAACACGGTAGAGCAGGGCGCCGACCGCGACATCCGTGCCGTCGGCCGCGCCCTGCTCCACCAGGTAGCCGGTCACGCGCGCCTGGATCGTCACCGCCCGCATCGCCTCGGTCGTCGCGGGGAAGCTGCGCCAGATCGGCACCGTGCGCGGCGCGGCCGTCATCACGGGCACTTTCATGGGCGGCTGGGCCTGCGCCTGCGGAGGTGGCTGGCGCGCGTGCCACCACCACCCGCCCCGGCCACGATGAGCAGGGCCAGGGCGGTCCAGAGCAGGCCGCGGCCCCGCTTCCCCGGCGGGGCGGGATCGGGAGCGACCGGCGGAGCCGCCACCGGCGCGCCGGGCGTGGTGGTATCGAGCATAGTGGCTACTCCGCTGGGGCCGCCGACGCGACGCCAGGCTCCGGCTCCGGACGGCGACGCTCCCGCAGGCGTTGGATGGACACGTAGAAGACCGGCGTGAACACCAGCCCGAGCACGGTCGAGGCCAGCATGCCGCCGAGCACCGTCGTGCCGAGCGACTGCCGGCTGGCAGCCCCGGCCCCGGCCGCAACCGCGAGCGGCGCCACGCCCATGATGAAGGCAAGCGCCGTCATCAGGATCGGCCGCAGCCGCAGCTTGGCCGCCTCCATGGCCGCTTCCAGGACCGCCTTGCCCTCTTCGCGCAGGCGCTTCGCGAACTCGACGATCAGGATGGCGTTCTTAGCCGACAGGCCGATCAGCATCACGAGGCCGATCTCGCCATACACGTCCAGCTCCAGGCCGCGCAGCCAAAGCGCTAGCACCGCCCCGAACAGCGCGAAGGGCACCGAGAGCAGGACCATGAACGGCATCGTCCAGCTCTCGTATTGGGCGGCGAGCGACAGGAACACGAACACGAAGGCCAGGCCGAAAACCAGGACCGCGACCGACCCTGCTTTGAGCTGCTGGTAGATGACCCCCGTCCATTCAAAGCCGAACCCTTCCGGCAAGGCGTGCGCGGCGCGCTGCATCGCCTCGATAGCCTGGCCGGAGCTGGCGCCCGCGGCCGGGCCGCCGCTGATCTGCGCCGAGCCGTAGAGGTTGTAGTGCGGCACCGTCGCCGGGCCTGTCGTGGGCTGCAGCTTGCCGATCGCGTCGAGCGGCAGCAGGCCGCCGGACGCGGTGCGGACGAAGATGTGCGCGAAGTCGAGCGGATCGGCCCGCGCGCTGCCCTCCGCCTGCGCGGTGACGTGGAAGGTGCGGCCGAACAGGTTGAAGTCGTTGACGTACAACGACCCGAGATAGACCTGCATGGTCGTGAACACGTCGGCCAGGTTCAACCCGAGATCCTTCGCCTTCACGCGGTCGAGCTTGAAATCGAGTTCCGGGGTCGCGGTGCCGAACGTCGTCAGCAGCTGCTTCGCGTCCAGCTCCGGCTGCTTGCGCGCTTCCGCCATCAAGGCCTGGGTGGCGGCGTCGAGCGCCCGAGCGCCCTTGCCGGTCAGGTCCTCGACCTCGAACTCGAACCCGCCCGTGGTTCCCAGGCCGGGGATCGAGGGCGGGTCGAAGCTGAGCGCGATGGCGTCGGGCAGGCCCAGCAGCCGCGGCTTCAGCGCGGCGACGATGGCCTGCGCCGAATGCTGCTTGCCGGGCCGCTCGGCCCATGGCTTCAGGATCGCGAACGCAGCCGCGCTGTTGGACTGCTGCGAGTTGGTGAGGAAGTTGAGCCCGGTGATCGCGACCACGTCGTCCACCTCCGGCCGCTCCATGACGATGCCCCGGATCTGCTTCACGACCTGCTCGGTCCGCGCCAGCGACGCGCCGTCCGGCAACTGGACCACGATGAAGAAGTAACCTTGGTCCTCCACCGGCACGAACGACGACGGCACGGCGCGGGACATCAGGTATGTGCTGCCGACGGTTCCCGCGAGCAGCAGGAACATCACCGGCCACAGCCGCGCCGTGGTGCGGACCGACCGGGAGAACCGGTCCGCCAGCCAGCCGAACCCGTCGTTGAACTTGCGGAACACCCACGGCTTGTCGCCCGCAGGCGGCTTGAGCAGGATCGCGCACAGCGCCGGGCTGAGCGTCAGCGAGTTGAAGGCGGACAGCCCCACCGAGATGGCGATCGTGAGCGCGAACTGCCGGTAGAGCTGCCCGGTGATGCCCGGCAGGAAGGCGACCGGCACGAACACCGCCATCAGCACCGCCGTCGTCGCGATGATTGGCCCCGTCACCTCCTTCATCGCCGCCTTCGCTGCTTCGAGCGGCCTCTTGCCGCCCTCCAGCTGCCGCTCGACGTTCTCGACCACGACGATGGCGTCATCGACCACGAGCCCGATGGCCAGCACGAGCCCGAGCAGGCTGACCGTGTTGATGGAGAACCCGGCGACCTCCATGATGCCCAGCGTGCCGATCAGCGACACGGGGATGGAGATCGCGGGGATCAGCGTCGTCCGCCAGCCCTGCAGGAACACGAACACGACGATGAACACGAGCGCCATCGCCTCGGCCAGCGTGATCACCACCTCGCGCAGGGAGGCCGACACGAACATGGTCGTGTCGTACTTGATCACGTGGGCGATGCCGGGCGGAAACCGGGGCGCCAGCTCCGCCATCTTGGCGCGGACCTGCTTGTCGAGGTCGAGCGCGTTGGCGCCGGGCAGCTGGTAGATCGCCATGATAACGGTCGGCTTGTCGCCGAGATAGGCGTTCGAGTTGTAGGACAGCGCGCCCAGCTCCACCCGGCCCAGGTCGCGCATGTGCACCATCGCCGTGCTGCCGCCGCCGGCGCGCACGACGATGTCCTCGAACTCCTTGACGTCGGCGAGGCGGCCGAGCGTGTTGATCTGCAGCTCGAACGCCTGGTTCGCGGGCGACGGCGCCTGGCCGAGCTTGCCGGACGCGACCTGGAGGTTCTGCTCCAGGATCGCCTGCTGCACCTCGGCCGCGGTCACGCCCAACTGGGCGAGGCGGTCCGGGTTGAGCCAGATCCGCATCGAGTACCGCTTCTCGCCGAAGATCGCCACGTCGCTGGCGCCCGGCAGGCGCTTGATCGGGTCCACGAGCTGCAGGTAGGCGTAGTTGCTGAGCGTCACCGGGTCCACCGACCCGTCGGGCGAGACGAGATTGACCAGCAGGGTGAAGTTCGGCTGCTTCTTCTGGATCGTGATGCCGCCCTGGTTGACGATGGCCGGCAGCTGCGCGCTGGCCTGGGACACCCGGTTCTGCACGTCCACGGCCGCGATATCGACGCTGTAGCCGACGTTGAAGGTGATCGTGATGGTGGACGTGCCGTCGTTGGCGCTGACCGACGACATATACGACATGCCCTGCACGCCGTTGATCTGCTGTTCGAGCACGGTGGTCACGGTCTCGGCGACGGTCTGCGCGCTCGCGCCGCCATAGGAGGCGGTGACGACCACCTGCGGCGGCGCGATCTCGGGGAACTGCGCGACCGGCAGCAGCACGTAGCCGACCGCGCCGGCCAGGACCATGACAATGGCGACGACGGAGGCGAAGATCGGCCGGGTGATGAAGAAGTTGACCATCTACGGACGTGCCCCGGACCTGGGCCGTTCGCCTGGCGCGCGCCTCATGACGGGCTGATGCCGTTCAAAGCCGGAGGCCTCGCAAAGGAAAGCTGCGACGGTGGATTGCAAGCCGCCGCGACGGCCGCTGCGGCCGCGTCGAGGCACGCCGCCCGCGACAATCGGTCCATGCGATGCGGCTCAGCACCCGTGTCCGGCTCGCCTGTGATGCAACCCGGCGCGACGCTGCTCACGTCAATGCCATTGGACCCGACTTCCCGCATGCTTGCGCGGACGACGGCATGCAGCGCGGCAATTGAGGCGATGCGGATCGCCTCGCTCGCGCCGGGCCGCGACATCTCGCCGCCCACTGCCACCACCCACCCGGTGCGGGCCGCGCGCATCGCCGGCGCGAAGGTCCGGCAAAGCTGAGTCGCAGCCGCTGTCCCGCTCGACAGCATGTGCTCGTAGGCCGCGAAGGACAGATCGAGCACGGAACCGAACAGCGCGTCCGCCGACGAATTGACAACGACCGTATCGACGTCGCCGGCTGCGAGGCGGATCGCGCCTGCCATCTGCGCGACGTCGCAGGACAGGGTGAGATTGGCCCGGGCGATCAATGCGCGTCCGCCGCAGGCGTTGATCGCGCTCCTCACCCTATCGGCCGCCGCGCGGTCGCGTCGGTAGTGAACCACCACTGTCGCACCCAAGCTGCCGAACAGCCGGGACGTCGCGGCGCCGATCCCATGCGATCCTCCGGTCACCAGGACGACGCGGTCGTGCATGGGCAACCGCCTCGACAACTGTTTCCGGCCATGCAGGCGACTCGGAGCGAGAGGCAGGTCGCCCCGCGCGGTCGCCTCGGATGCGCCGAAGATGGAGGGCATAGTCACTGGCACAATCTGCTCCGTGTTCATGCAGGCTGCCTACGGCATGGGCATAGGATCGTGGGGGCAGCAGAGCCGTCGTCCCGCTCCAGATCGTAAGCCGGTCACCCACGTGTGAGAGCATGTCGCACGCGCCGCAAAGTTGATCTCGACCAAGGTGGATCACTCGCATCGCCGATCTCCCGAGGCCGTGGCAGGCTGCCCTGAACCGTGGGCTAGTAGCGGTTGCTTACGGATGGAGGCGCCCCTCTGGTGCCGAGCGTCGCCGGGCCGACCCTGGTGTTCTCGAGATTGCCGACGCGGCCCGTCAACGCCTCGTTCACCGATGAGCCGCGGGGCAGGCTGTTGGCTGGCTCCGGCTCGGACATGCTTGGGCCCATGCCGCCGAAGGCGGTGGATAGCGGGGCCAGATGCGACTCCTCCGCGCAGCCCGCAACGGCAATCATCGGCAAGATGGCAAGCATGATGAAACGCATGATTTGGTCTCCATCGTCGAGTCTGGCCGCATCAAGGCGGCATGGAAGCGAAAAGTCCCTTAGTGCCTGGGTTGCCGGCTTGCCGCAGGCTTGGGCGTCACTGCACGCAGGTGGTGATGATCCCGTTCAACTGGCTGCCCAGGCTGCGCTGTCCGCCGCCGTTGCCGGATGCGTTTCAGGCGGCGCTCCGTCCAGAGGGCGGCATGGCTTCCGGACTGCGACAAAGGTGGAGCGCGGCGGCCTGCAGCGTAAGGTTCGGAATCTACCTATGCCCAGAGCTGGATTGGGCCCAGAGCTGGAAGGGTCAGTTGTCTGGAGGGTTTGACCTGCACCGGGGAAGACGCAATCGCCAGTCCAAAACCATCATTACGTTTATTTCGACTGGAGGTTTAATGCATGGGGAGTTTTAAGAGCGCCGAACAGAGCCTGGCACCTAAGCAGCCCAGCGTCGCTCTGGGAGGCGTGGCCAAGCCTTTCGCATCTGATGGCTCGTGGCCGCACGGTGCGCTGCTGCTTGCTCCGCATCGTCCCTGTCCCAAGGGGGCCGCCCGGCGGTGCCGGACCGTGCGGCGCTGGCAGGCATCTTGTTCGTGCTCAAGACCGGGCTGCCGTGGGAGTGCCTGCCGAAAGGAGGTGCGGGTGCGGCATGACCTGCTGGCGCCGCCTGCACGAGCGGCGGCAGGCAGACGTGTGGGCCGCGCTGCACCGGGCGTTGCTGGAGCGCCTGGAGGGTGCGGGGCAACTGGATTGGAGCCGGGCTGCGCTGGACAGCCCATCTGTTCCGGCGAGAAAGCGGGGCTTGCGACGGGGCGTGGACAGCAGCCAACACCTGGGCAAGCACCGCTGGGTAGTGGAACGCATGCACGCCTGGACGGCCCGGCTGCGCCGCCTGGCCGTGCGCTACGAACGGCGCCACGACATACCACCTGGCTTTGCTACGCTCAGCTGCGCCCTTGTGTGCCTGAACCAGATCAGGCGGCTCTGTTCGGCGCTCTTAGTCCATACAACACGCTGGCGTATCAAACCATCACAGCGTCGCTACGCGACCGATCGTTTTCGCCCTGGGTTGAGCGGATGCGTCCAGCACTAGGTGGATCGGGCTGTAGGTAGATTCCGATGCTGCCGCTGCTACGCCGTCCGTGGGACGTGTGATTGCGCAGCGCGTGCGAAGCGGTGCCGGGCACAAAGTCTGGTCATGCAGCACCTCTGCGCCGGAGGCCGAAGTTGCCGCAAATCCATGCTCCGGGCACGACAGCCCCAGCCTTCATGTTCCGTGCTACGCCCAACCAGACGCTTCCCCCGAGCAAGCTCCGTGGGAAACCCGCCGTCCTCGCGTCCTATCCGGTGGGTTGGAGCCCGATGTACGGCGACGAGACAGCATTGTTCAACCAAGACAGCATCGTTCAACCAAGTCCGGCCGGCGTTCCAGAAGTTCGGCACAGATATGGTCGGCATTTCCGTTGACGGGCATGGTGCCACGAGGCGTTTGCCAAGCACCTGCACTTTTCCTTGCCGGCCGACCTCGAACTCAAGGGCGCCGTCGCTCAACCCTACGGTGTGTACCCGACACAGGTCGAAGAGCAAGCGGCCCGGGTGGCGTGAACGATTTACAGAAAACTAAGAGGATCAACTCTCGCCGCCCGTCGAACCGGCGGCGTCTCCGCATGTCGACCCATGGGTGTTCGTCCTGGCCGGCACGGGCACCATGGCGGCTGTCGCCCTGCGCGGTGCGAGATTTGCCGGGCGGCTGCTGATGGTCTGGCCAGAGAGGACCAAGCCACTCGACCGCACGCAGTTCAGCAAGGTGGCGACCGGCGCTCCCGGGGTGTCGATCTCGGCTGGCTGCCGCTGCTCGATGCCGCAACGCAAGAGGCGCTGCTGCTTGAGCGCGAGGTGGCGTGCGTGTCGGCATTGGCCCCGGCGGCCAAGCGGCTGGCGCCCCCGAACGGCCGCGTCCTTGACCACAATGACACGCTTCCGGCAACGGGCGCCGCGCCGGTCCCGCTCGATGTGCCCAGCGCCGACATCTCCCATGTCTGCCTCCTGCGGGCCCTGGGCGATGTCAAGGCCACCCCCGCGCGCGTGCGGATCGGCGGACGGGCCGTCGTGATCGGCACCGACCTCATCGGCATGGAGGCCGCCTTCGCGCTGGTGATGCAGGGGATGACCGTCACCGCCGCCGACCAGGATGCCGCCTTGATGCTCGACGGACGGTTCGGCGACCGCGTCTCCGCTGCTACCCGCACGTTACACGGAAGCAAGGGCATCGGATTTCGATTGGGTATAGTCGTGACGCGCATCACCCCAGCGCCGTCATGCCGGCGTCCGGTGAGAGCGTGGCCGCCGACCTGGGCGGCGTCCGCCCGGGGCTGGATCATGCCAGTGGGCTGGTGCGCCCGCCGGAAGGCGGCCTGCGGCAAGACACCGCCCGCTGATGGTGGCAGAGTCGCTTTGGGCCGCCGGCGACATCCGCGCGCCGCAAGGCTGGCCCGGCATCGAGCACTTGCGGTTGGCGCATCAGCACGGACGAATTGCCGCGTTCGCGATGCCGGGGCGGCAGGCGGCATATGAAGGGGTGCCGTTTTTCTGGAGCGCCCAGCCTGGCAGGCGGCTCAACGACGTCGGCCATGCGTCCAAGGGGGAACGGGGTCGTGTTCGAGGGCGACGTAGAGGGCTTCGCGTTCAACGCCTGGCACCCTGGGGACGGCATAAGGCTCGCGGCCCTGACCGGCGCCTGTGACCGGACGACGGCGCTGCTCTCCCATGCCCGGAAGTCGCGCTTGCCGCTGTCCGAAGCGCGTCAGTTGGTCGCATGACCCCGTCGGCCGCCGTCTGTTCCGGATCGGATCGGGCTGCCCGGCCAAGGCGCGGCTAGCGTGGCCGCACGGCAACCCGCGATCTCCTGGCCGGCCGCGTTCGCGCTGCCCGGCTTCGAGCCGGACGCGCTGCCCTTCGCCGCCCGCACCACGGCCGCGCTGCTGCTGGCCTATGCCATCGCGTTCGCCGCCCAGGTGCAGCCTGCGTCCAGCGCCGGCGTCTGCGTTGGGGTCCTGGCGCAGGCCTCGGCCGGGATGGCGGTGTCCAAGGCGCTCTACCGTGTGGCAGGCACCATCATTGGCTGCCTCGCCTCGCTGTGCCTGCTTGCGGCATTCCCGCAGGACAGGACGATGTTGCTGATGGGCTACATCGCCTGGCTGGCCCTGTGCTCCGGCATCGCAACCTTGATGCGGGACTTCCGCTCCTATGGCGCGGCGCTCAGCGGCTACACGGTCGCTGTTGTCGCCATCGGCGCAATCGACTCGCCCGCCAACAGCCCCATCACCGCGTTCGACCGGTCAGCCGCCATCGGCATCGGCATCGGCGCGACCCTCATCGTCAACCTGCTGTTCGGCGGCAACCAGGCGCTCGGCAAGCTCATCACCGACCTGGGGACGCAGACCAGGTCCGTCACCTTGATCGCCCTGGACGTGCTGGAGGGCCGGCCCTTGCCTGACACTGTGTCGCTGACGAGGATGGCGGCCAGCGTGGCGGCGCTGCGGACGGACGCGATCTATGCCGCCGCAGGGCAGCCGAACGGCCGTCTGCGGGACCGCGCGGCGCGCTTCACGCTTGCCGCGCTGCTGGGCTGCCTCAATGCCAGCAGCGGATTGGCGCTTGCGCCGAGGTTGGGCGCCGGCTCGGCTGTTATGGCGTACCTGCGCGACGTGACCGCTGCAGTCCGCGCCGGGGTGGGGGAAGCGCCAGCGGCGCCGGCGCCCTCCACGCCGGATGAGGCGCTGCTGTTGGACCGTGCGGAAGAGATCCTGGCCCGGCTGCGGGAATCCGCCGCTGGGCTGCGCGCGCTGACCGACGGCAGCAGGTGGATGCCCGCGACCGACCTACGGCTCAGCTACGACGTGCCGGCTGCGCTCATCAGCGCCGCACGCACTGCGGCCGCAGTCAGCCTGGGCGCCTGCTTCTGCGTGCTGGCCGGCTGGCCGGGCGCGACCCTGCTGCTGACGCAGCAGTCCGCAATCGTGGGATTGCTCGGCGCGTCGCCTGCCCCGGTCGTCGGCGCTTCTGCGTTCGCGCTGACCCTGGCCCCCGCGGCGCTGGCCGTCGGGCTGGTGAACTACTTCGTGCTGCCGTCCGCGTCCGGCTTCGTCCCGTTCGCGCTTGCCGTCGGCCCGCTGCTGTTCGGGACGGCGCTGATGGTGCGCGGCAAGAAGCTGGCTCCCTACGCGCCCGCCGCCCTCATCTATGTCACCCTGCTGCTCAGCCCGGCAAACCAGGAAGTGTTCGACCTGGGCAGCTTCCTGAACAACGTGCTCGAGCTGGCCCTGACGGTCGTGTTCACCTTCTCCGCGTTCCTCGTCGTGCTGCCGGTCTCGCCCAAGCGGCGCCTCTACCGCATCGCAATCTCGATCAACCGGGACTTCACCCTGGCCCAAGCCGGCCGCAGCCCGGGCGGGGCTGCGGCGCTGTTCCTCCTGTATGACCGGCTGTCGCGCGCGATGCTGTGGATCGGGCCTCCCAAGCCCACCCGCACCGCCTTGCTCCGCCACATGTCCTGCCTCGGGCAGGCGAAGCTCGCGCAGTTGAGGACCCATGCCGCGCTGAAGGCGATCCGCTCCTCGGAGCCGCTGCTGGCCGATGCCGCGACGACCGCCCGGGACAGCCTGGCGGACCTCGACCCCGGCAGGCTGTCCCGCGCCGCGGCGGACCTGCTCGGCCGCTCAGGCTCTCCCGCCGTCCGGCAGGCCGTGGCCGGCATGGCGGAACTGGCGCTGCTGGCCGGGCTGCGCCCGCCGCTCGCCCGGTACCGTCGTTTGCTGGCCGGCTAGGATGTGGCGCGAAACCAACCTCTTCGGCGTCTTTCTGCCGCCGTTGATCATTTACATGCTGTGTGCGCTGGCGGCCTACCTGCCCCTGCATTGGCTGCTGAACCGCCTCGACCTGTTCCGCTGGCTGGCCAATCCGCCCCTGGCCGTCGCCGCGATCTACACCTGCATCCTGGCACTGCTGGTTGGCTGGCTGTAGGAGGAGAAAGGGGCCATGCTTTCCAGCGCGCGCCGGGCTTTCGGCCTCACCGCAACGTTCTTCCTGCTGTGCGCCGCCGCGGTCGGCTGCTGGATCATTTGGAACCACTACCTGACAGCGCCGTGGACGCGGGACGGGCAGGTGCAGGGCTACGTGGTGGACTCGGCGCCGGAGGTGTCGGGCCGCATCCTGAAGGTCAGCGTCCACGACAACCAGGCTGTCCGCATCGACGACGTGCTGTATGAGATCGACCCCGTGGACTTCCAGATCAGCGTCGCTTCCGCCGAGGCCAACGTGGCCCTCAAGGCGGCGGACATGGCCAACAAGCTGTCCCAGAACGAACGCCGGGAGCAGCTGACGACGTTGTCCACGTCGCGCGAGGAGAAGCAAAGCTATGGGGCGACGTTCGAGATGGCCCGGGCGTCCTACGCCAGCGCCGTGACGCAGCTGAACCAGTCGAGGGTCAACCTGCGGCGCACGCGGGTGCTGTCGCCGGTGAACGGCTACGTCACCAACCTGCAGCTCCGGGCCGGCGACTACGCCACCACGGGCACCCGCAACATATCGGTGGTGGATACCGACAGCTTCTGGGTCACCGGCTTCTTCGAGGAGACCAAGCTCGGCAACATCCGTCCAGGCGACCCGGCGGCGGTCGCCCTCATGGGGTGTCGCGACGTGGTGCTCGGCCACGTCGACAGCATCGCGCGCGGCATCAACACGCCCAACACGGCGCCAGGCTCCTACGGGCTGGCGTCCGTCGATCCGGTGTTCACCTGGGTGCGGCTGGCGCAACGCATCCCTGTCCGCATCCATATCGACCAGGTGCCGGAGACGGTGCACCTAGCGCTTGGGCTGACCGCGACCGTGTCGGTGGGCAAGGATGCTGGGCCAAGCTCGGCTCACGGATTCCTCTCGCGGCTGTTCACGCAATCCGGCAGCTAGGGCTGGCTCCTCGCGTCCAGGGCCATCGCCAGTTGGCGTATGGGCGGCAGCATGTCCTGCTGCTGGCTTCATCGTTGCCTCCCTGGGCGACGTTTCAGTCGCCCAGGAAGGCTGTCCTGAAACCAAGCGCGACCAGCAGGCGATGCGGGTCAGCCAGCGTGGAGGGCATGGCGCGCGGCACTCCGGCCTCGGGAGTGTCAAGAACTTGGGGCAGCCTGCTTGCCCGTCTTGGGCTGATCGACCTGGTTGATGCCTGACCATGAGGGCGGCCGGCGTGATGCAGTGGACGGTGCGGTTGGAGGCGACGACAAGCGCGGTCGAGGTGAGGACGACGGAGCTGGTGACGTTCGGCCGGCCGGCGGCGGTCAGCACGCCCGCGGAGATCGGCCTCATGCTCGCCGAGGCCGAGGCGCTTTGGCCAAGCTGTGGGCGGGCCTGCCGTGCGGCCAGGTTGCGGAGCATGCAGCCCACCACCGGGTCTGTTCGACATGCGGGGTGCTGCGGCCGCTCAAGAACCGGCGCCTGCGTCGGCTGCAGACGCTGTTCGGCACGGTCGAGGTCGAGGCGCCGCGGTTCAAGGCGTGCCGGTGCCGCCAGCCTGCGCCCATGGCGGAGGCGGCAGTCTCGCCGGTCTGCGCGCTATTGCAGGCCGCGTTGGGCGCACGCACCCCGTTTCGGGACGCGGCACGTATCCTGGACACCCTGCTGAGTATTTTCCGAACCTGCACAAGCAGGACAGTTATCAATAAGAACTTTCTGATCCTGCCGAACAGGCCCCTCGTTGGCACCGTGGCCGTTCGAGATGTCAAAGGAGCTTCTCGAAGGTGCCTGGAAGCCGTCGGAACTTGCGACGCAATCGTGTCGCATTGCGCCTGTGCATGGCGGCAACTTGGGAAGTGGGGGGGATACAGTGAAACCGCCTGACAACGGCCACACTCCCGATAGCTTCTGTTTCTGGGGCAAAGCTATGCGCCTGACACCCGTTTCAGCATCTGGGCTGACCGCGAGGGCGAGGGTGGCTTTTCCGGACCGGAACCATGCCCGCTAGATGCGAGTCATGATGGGCGTTGCGGCCCCAGTTCTCGCCGGAAGCGCCGCACCAGCTCCGGCGTCCGGCCGCCTTCCCCTTGCAGGGCTGCTTGCCCTGGCCATGACGGGCTTCGTCGCCATCATGACCGAGACGCTGCCGGCCGGCCTGCTGCCGCAGATCGGCCATGGCCTCGGCGTGTCCGAGAGCCTGGCCGGGCAGCTCATCACGCTTTATGCGGTCGGCTCGCTGGCAGCCTCGCTCCCCTTGACTGCCGCCACGCAAGGATGGCCGCGGCGCCGGGTGCTGCTGCTGTCGATCACCGGCTTCCTCGCCTTCAACACGGTCACTGCCTTGTCAGCCAGCTATGCGCTAACGCTTGGCGCCCGGTTCCTGGCCGGCGTCGCCGCCGGCCTGGGCTGGGGCATCATCGGCGGCTATGCCCGGCGGATGGTGGCGGGTTCCCTCCAGGGCCGCGCCATGGCCATCGCCATGGTCGGAACGCCTGTCGCCCTGTCGTTGGGCACGCCAGCTGGCGCGTTCCTGGGCGTCCTGTTCGGCTGGCGGCTGGCGTTCGCGGCCATGTCGCTTCTGGCCGTCGGCCTGATCGGCTGGGTGTTCTGGAAGGTTCCGGACTTTCCCGGCCAGGACGCCGAGGGGCGCGCCACCGTCGCCGGGGTTTTCGCCATGCCGGGCATCCGGCCTGTGCTGCTCGTGGTGTTCGCGTGGATGCTCGCGCACAACGTCCTCTACACCTACATCGCGCCGTTCCTGGTCCCGGCGGGCCTTGGCGGCCGCGCCGACCTCGTGCTGCTGGTTTTCGGCGTGGCTGCGCTCGCCGGCATTTGGGGAACAGGCTTCCTGGTGGACTGGCGGCTCCGCGCATCGGTCCTTGTGAGCCTGGCCACCTTTACGCTGGTCGCCGTCGCACTGATCGTCGGCGGGCGGGCACCGGTTGTGGTCCTGCCTGCCGTTGCAGTGTGGGGCCTGACGTTCGGCGGCGCGGCGACGCTGCTGCAAACGGCCTCTGCCGACGCTGCCGGCAGCGGCGTGGACATTTCGCAGGCCATGGTCACGACGGCCTGGAACACGGCCATCGCCGGTGGCGGCATCATCGGCGGCCTTCTCCTCTCAGCCTTCGGCGCCGGCTCTTTCCCCTGGGCCATGCTGGCCGTCCTGCTACTGGCCTTGGCCACCGCGTGGAGGGCGAAGGCCAGCGGCTTCCCGCCTGGCCCGCGCGCCTCGCCGCAATGACCCGGCCAGGCCACGCAAACGCCCAACGAGGAAAAGACAAGATGATCCAGTTTCTTAAAGGCGCGGCCTTTGCCCTCGTGCTTGCCCTGGCTGCGCCGGCCGTGGCCCAGCCGGCGCCAGCGGAGTTCCCTGTGCCTGACGGCTTCGCCGCGGCCTACCGCGAGGTTGACGGGGTCAGGCTGCACTACGTCACGGGCGGCCAGGGGCCGATGGTGCTACTGGTGCATGGCTTCGGGCAGACCTGGTACGAGTGGCACCAGCTCATGCCGCTGCTGGCGCGCACCCACACCGTGGTGGTGCCCGACCTCCCCGGCCTGGGCCTGTCCGGGCCGCCGCGGTCCTACGCCGGCCAGGACGTGTCGGACATCCTCTACAAGCTGGCCCGCACCCTC
>CAXSHI010000071.1:0-21179 GCA_964236755.1 uncultured Acetobacteraceae bacterium | reverse complement strand
GCCAGCGTCGGCGCGGCCAGTCTTGGCGTCGGCGCAGCCTGGGCGCAGCTCGGCGGCGGCTATTCCAGCCTGCCGGCCACCGTGACCGACACCCGGGTCGGCGACCTGCGCGGGCAGCTGGAGCAGTACCTCCCGGGCCTGCTGCCGCGCACGACCGGGCCGGCGTTCCTGGTCCGCGCCTCGCTTGGGGTGGACGCGGGCGTGACCGACAACGCGCTGCGGATCGAACGGCCGCGCCGGGCAGACGTGTTCACGGTGGTCAGCCCAACCCTGCAGGTTTCCGGCGACACGTCGCGGCTGAAGGTGAACCTGAACTACGCGCCGGTCGCCAGCGTCTATGCCCAGACCTCAAGCCAGACCCGGTTCGACCAGTACGGGAACGGCACGGTGCTGGCGACCCTCGTGCCGGAGGCGGCGTTCCTCGACCTGCGCGGCAGCGTCACGCAGCAGTCCCGGACCGGCGGCTATGGCCAGACCAGCAATACGCTGGCGCTGAACCGCAACGACCAGGTCCAGACCACGGCGTTCAGCGTGACGCCCTATGCCGAGCACCGCTTCGGGGGCCTGGGCACGGCACGGCTAGGCTACTCCTTGGCGCGCACGGTCCAGAACGGCTACGGCAGCCAGGACGCCCTCAACACTAACCAGGCATTCCTGTTCAACGGCTTCGGCGCCACCGGCAATCTCACCACGCAGCGCGAGCGCGCGTCGTTCGTCACGGGGGAGAACCTGGGCCGGGTCAACGACGCCGTGGTGCTGGAGGCCGTGCAGTACAGCGGCGTCGGCGCGTATCGCGGGGCGCACCGCAACCAGTTCACCAACGACATCGGCTTTGCCGTCACCCGCACGATCACGGCACTGGCCGGCTTCGGCTACCAGGACCTGCGCTTCAACGGCGTGCCGGGCGTGCGCATCCGCGAGCCGATCTGGAGCGCGGGCGTGCGGCTCACCCCGAACCCGGACAGCTCGGTCACGCTCACCTACGGGCGGCGCGACGGGTTCAACGCCGCCGCGGCGGACGGGTCGTACTCGCCGACCGCGCGCACCCGGGTGTTCGTGCGCTACGCCACGGGGCTGACCACCGACGCGGAGGAGCAGCAGAACCTGCTGGCGACCACCAACGTCGGGCCGACGGGCCTCCTGGTCGATAGCGTGACCGGGGCGCCGGTGTCGTCCAGCAGCGGCGCGTTCGGCACGCAGAACGGGCTGTATCGCCTGCGCCGCTTCTCGATCACCGGGCTGCTGCTGCTGAACCGCGACAGCGTGAGCGTCAGCCTTCAGCAGGATGACCGCACGAGCGTCAACACGGCGCCGGCCGGCGCCGGCGGCACGGCGGCGCCGACGAGCGCCAGCAACAACGGCGTCCTCGGGACGCTCGCCTGGGAGCACGAGCTGTCGCCGGCCATGTCCAGCTCGGCGTCGCTGTCCTACGGCGTGGACGACAACGGCCTGGCGGGCGCGGGGTCGTCGTCGGGGTCGCAGCGGACGGTGCAGACCAGCCTCGCGCTCAACTACGTGTTCACGGAAACATTGACCGGCAGCGCGCGCTATCTGTTCACTGACCGCTCGGGCGGCGGGCGGACCGGGCTGGCGGCCGGGCTGAACGCGGGGTCCGGCTTTGGCCAGGCGGGGCAGACCCTGACCGAGAACCTGCTGCTTGTTGGCCTGCGGAAAAGCTTCTAAGGCCCGGTGCCGTGTACGAGACCTTCTACAACCTGTCCGCGATGCCGTTCCAGCTCACGCCGGACAGCCGCTTCTTCTTCGGCAGCACCGGCCACAGCAAGGCCATCGCCCACCTGAACTACGGCCTGGCCCAGAGCGAGGGCTTTATCGTCATCACCGGCGAGGTCGGCGCCGGCAAGACCACGCTGGTCGAGTGGCTGCGCTCCCAGATGGACCCGGCCGCCTTCACCATCGCCCGCGTCAACACGACGCAGGTGTCGGAGAACGACCTGTTCCGCCTGGCGATGGCCGGCTTCGGCCTCACGGAGGAGCTGGGCAAGGCGGCCCTGCTGCAGCGGTTCCAGGACGTGCTGCGCGAGCACCAGGCGACCGGCCGCCGCTGCCTGCTGATCGTGGATGAGGCGCAGAACCTGTCCTTCGCGGCGCTTGAGGAGCTGCGGATGCTGTCCAACATCACGGTGGACGGGCGCACGTCCCTGCAAACCGTGCTGCTCGGCCAGCCGCAGTTCCGCCGCCTGCTGGCCAGCCCCAACCTCGACCAGCTCCGCCAGCGTGTGCTGACCTCCTATCACCTCGGGCCGCTCAGCCAGGTGGAGACCCGGGCCTACATCGAGCACCGCCTGCATGCCGTCGGCTGGGCCGGCGACCCGCACTGGGACGACGCGGCGTTCGAGGCGGTGTTCGCCCACACCGGCGGCATTCCGCGCCGCATCAACCGCCTGTGCTCCCGCGTGCTGCTATACGGCGTGCTGGAGGAGACGCACGACATCACCGGCGACGTGGTGGATGCGACCGCCACGGAGCTGGCGCATGACCTGGAGGGCGTGGAGTCGGGCGGGGCGGCGCTGCCGGACCTTGCGGACGGTAGCGCGGCGCGACCCGGCGCGTCCCTGTCCCATGCCGACCTGCTGGGCCGCATCGAGGCGCTGGAGCAGCAGATGGCCGCGCGCGAGCAGATGTTCCGCCGGCTGACCCAGATGCTCGGCATGCGCAGCTGATGGCGTCGGCGCGTCGCCCGGCGGACGTGACGACAGTCAACGCGATGACGGTCGATGTGGAGGACTGGTTCCAGGTGCAGGCCTTCGCCGGCGTGATCGACCGGGCCAGCTGGGACGCGATTCCCTGCCGGGTCGAGGCGAACACCGACCGCATCCTGCAGCAGTTCGACGCGGCAGGGGTGTCCGCGACGTTCTTCACCCTGGGCTGGGTCGCCGACCGCTACCCGGGCATAGTGCGCCGCATCGTGGCGGCCGGGCACGAGCTGGCGAGCCACGGATACGGCCACGCCCGGGCCGACGGCCAGACCCCGGCGGCGTTCCGGGAGGACGTGCGCCGGGCGCGCGGCGTGCTGCAGGACCTGGGCGGCGTGCCGGTCGCCGGCTACCGCGCGCCCACCTTCTCCATCGGGCCGCGCAACCCTTGGGCGTTCGACGTGCTGGCCGAGGAGGGCCATGCCTACAGCTCCAGCGTGTTCCCCGTGCGGCACGACCTCTACGGCGCGCCGGACGCGCCGCGCTTCCCGCACCGCCCGGCGGCCGGCCCGCTGGTCGAGATCCCGATGACGGCCGTGCGGCTCGGCGGGCGCAACCTGCCTTGCGCAGGCGGCGGCTGGTTCCGGCTGATGCCTTACCCCCTGTTCCGCGCCCTGCTGCGCCGCTTCAACCGCGTGGATGCGGCGCCGGGCGTGTTCTATTTCCACCCCTGGGAGATCGACCCCGGCCAGCCCCGCGTTGCCGCCGCTTCCCGCCTGTCCCGCTTCCGCCACGGCGTGAACCTTTCGGCCATGCAGGGCCGGCTAGACCGCCTGCTGCGCGACTTCGCGTGGGACCGGATGGACCGCGTCTTCGCGGACGCCTTGGCCGCGTCCGTTCTCTAAGCGCATGCCGATCCGCTGCCGACCGCTCGACGCCGCGACCGCGACCGCTTGGGACGCCTTCGTGGACGCCATGCCGACCGGCACGTTCTTTCACCGCGCGGCCTGGGCGGAGGTATTCGCCCGTGCGTTCGACCACGCGCCGCACTACACGCTGGCAGAACGGGACGGCGCAATCGTCGGCGTGCTGCCGCTCGTGCACGTCAAGTCCGTCCTGTTCGGCAACAGCCTGATGTCCAGCCCGTTCTGCGTCTATGGCGGCCCGCTCGCCGCGGACGCGGAGGCCGCGGCGGCGTTGGACACCCACGCCGCCGCGTCCATGCGGCGCGTGGGGGCCAAGGTGACGGAATTCCGCTTCCTGCACCCGCTGCCGGAGGGCTGGCTCTCGGACGCCGAGTGGCCCACCCGGTCCGACCTGTACGTCACGTTCCGCAAGCCGATCACCGCCGATGACGACGCCAACATGAAGGCGATTCCCCGCAAGCAGCGCGCGGTGGTGCGCAAGGGGATCGAGCGCGGGCTGGTGTCCACCGTTTCCGACCAGGTGGACGGGCTGCATGCCATCTACGCGGAAAGTGTCCGCAACCTCGGTACCCCGGTGTTCAGCCGCCGCTACTTCCGCATCCTGGCCGAGGCGTTCCGCGGCCGCATGGACGTGGTCACGGTGCTGGACGCCGGCCAGCCGGTCAGCGCGGTGCTGAACTTCTATGACCGCGACGAGGTGCTGCCCTACTACGGCGGCGGCACCGCGGCGGCGCGGACGAGCCATGCCAACGACTTCATGTACTGGGAGGTGATGCGCCGGGCGGCGGCGCGGGGCAGCCGCCTGTTCGACTTCGGCCGCAGCAAGGCCGGCACCGGGGCGTTCGCCTTCAAGAAGAACTGGGGCTTCGCCCCGGCGCCGCTGCTCTACCGCTACCGCCTCGCCCCGGGCGCCGCGATCCCCGACCACAACCCGCTCAACCCGAAGTACCGCCTATTCATCGCCGCCTGGAAACGCCTGCCGGTGCCGGTCGCGAACCTCCTCGGCCCGCACATCGTCCGCGGCGTCGGCTGATGCGTGACCTCCTCTTCATCTCCCACCGCATCCCGTATCCGCCCGACAAGGGCGAGAAGATCCGCGGCCTCCACCTGCTGCGGCACCTGTCGCAGTCCTACCGCATTCACCTCGGCTGCCTGGTCGACGAACCCGGCGATATGCAGCACCTGCCGGCGCTGCGTGAATGGTGCGCCGAGGTCGCGGGCTTTCCCATCGACAAGCGGCGGCAGAAGCTTCGCGCGCTGGCCATGCTGCGGCCGGGCCGGCCGTTGATGCTCGACTACTACGGGCACCCGGGCCTGCGGCGCTGGGTGCGGGACAGCATGGCCCGACGGCACATAGACATCGTCTATATCTACTCCGTCGCCATGGCGCCCTACGTCGAGGACGCGCGGCGCGGCGGCCTGATCCTCGATGCGCAGGACATCGACTCGGAGAAGTGGGCCACCTACGCCGGGCAGGCGCGGCTCCCCATGCGTGCCGTCTGGTCACGGGAGGGCCGGACGCTGCTGGCGTACGAGCGCCGGGCCGTGATGCGCTGCGACCACACGCTGTTCGTGTCCCAGCAGGAATGCGACCGCTTCATCGAGCTGGCGCCGGAGGCCGCGGGCCGCGTGCACGCCGTCGAGAACGGCGTGGACCTCGACCGCTTCTCGCCCGCGCAGGGCTTCGAGACCCCATTCCACGGCGCTGGGCCGCATCTGGTGTTCACCGGCAACATGGACTACTGGCCCAATGCCGACGCGGTCCGCTGGTTTGCGGCCGAGGCGGTCCCGCTGCTCCGGGAGCGGCACCCGGCGCTTGAGTTCCACATCGTCGGCGCCAACCCCGGCCCCGCGGTGCTGCGGCTGGCCGACCGGCCCGGCGTGCGCGTGACCGGCCGGGTGCCGGACGTGCGGCCCTTTCTCGCCCATGCCGACGCCTGCGTGGCGCCGCTCCGCATCGCCCGGGGCATCCAGAACAAGGTGCTGGAGGCGATGGCGATGGGCCGCCCGGTCGTCGCCTCGCCCCAGGCGTTCGAGGGCGTGCGCGCCGCGGCGGGGCAAGACCTGCTGGTCGCCGACGGTGCCGAGGCGATGTACGGCGGGATCGCGGAGGTGCTGGCCGGCGCGCATCCGGGCCTGGGCGCGGCGGCGCGGGCGGCCATGCTGCGCTCCTATGCCTGGCCCGCGACGCTTGCCAAGCTCGATGCGATCCTTTCCACCGTTTCCGCAACGAATGTGGTAGCGTCCCCGGCATGAGCGCCGTCACCCTTCCCGGCTTGCGGCCGGTGTTCGTCCCCGCGGTCGCCGGGCTTTCGCTGGGCCTGGCCGCCTGGGGCCTGCTGTTCCTGCCGGAATGCGTGGCGGCGGTCGGCGTCTGGCGGGACTCCGACACCTACGGGCACTGCTTCCTCATCCTTCCGATGGCGGCGTACCTTGCCTGGGACCGCCGGGCCGCCCTGGCCGGCCTGTCGCCCCGGCCCCTGCCCGCCTTGGCGCCGCTCGCGCTGCCGATCTCGGCCGTCTGGTTCCTGGCCGAGCGGCTGGGCGTCATGGAGGGGCGGCAACTGGCCGCCATCGCGGCGCTGGAGCTGTTGTTCCTGACGGTGCTCGGCTGGCGGCTGTTCCGCGCGCTTAGGGCGCCGCTGCTGTTCCTGGTGTTCCTCGTGCCGTTCGGCGCGTTCGTCACGCCGATGCTGCAGCAGTTCACCGCGGGGTTCATCGTCCGCGGGCTGAACCTCCTCGGCGTCGCCAACTACGCCACCGACCTCACCATCGAGATTTCGGCGGGCGTGTTCTACGTGGCCGAGGCCTGCGCCGGCCTGCGCTTCCTGATCGCGGCCGTGGCCTTCGGCGTGTTCTACGCCCTGCTGAACTACCGCAGCCCGGGCCGCCGCCTGCTGTTCGTGGCCGCCTCGATCGTGGTGCCGGTCCTCGCCAACGGGGTCCGCGCGCTGGGCATCGTCGTGTTCGGGGCCATCCTCGGCAGCGCCAACGCGGCGGCGGCCGACCACATCATCTACGGCTGGGTATTCTTCTCCCTGGTCATGCTGCTGCTGGTCGCAGGCGGCATGCCGTTCCGCGAGGACCCGCCGGACCCGACGCCATCCGGTCAGCCCGCCGCGATGCCTGCAGAGGCCAGGCCGGCTTGGGCCGCCGCCGCGGTGATCCTGCTGCTGGCAGCCGGCCCGACCGCCGCGATGGCGCTCGCTCGCCAGGTCACGCCGGCCCTGCTCACCGAGGCATTGGCGTTCGCGGCCCCGCCGGGCTGCACGGCCGATCCCGCACCGGTGCCGGTGCTGCCGGCGCAGCGCGTCACGACCGCCCTGTCCTGCGCGGGACAGCGGCTGGCCGTCACGGTCGAGGCGTTCCCGCGCCGCTCCACCGCCAGCAACCTGGTGCGGGAGCGCCGGCGCGTCACCGGGGAACTCTCTGCCGAAGAGGCCATGGTCGCCGCGCTGCCGACCTTGCAGGGGACGGGCGACTGGTCGCTGGTCCACACGGCCGGCCCGTCCCGCACCGTTGCGGTCGCAAGCTGGACCGGCGGCGCGCCGGCCCGGGACGGCATGGCCGGCCGCATCCGCCAGGCCCGCCACAGCCTGTTCGGCACCGCCTTCGCCCCGATCCTGATCACGGCCATGATCGAGGCGTCCAAACGGCTCAACCCTGCCGAGCAGCAACGGGCCGACGCCCTGCTGCGCAGCTTCGTGGACGCGCAAGCCAACCTGACCGCGCGAGTCGCGGCGGTGGCGGAAAGCGCGCAGCAGTAGCCGGAGGCGACGCCGCCGCGGCGGGGAGCGGCGTCACGCGGGCCGCCCGGCCCCGCGCGAGTCGAGGATGGGCCGAACGAACTCCGCCAAGTCGCCCCCCGGAAACAGGTAGCCGGCGACGCCCGCCGCGGCGGCGGCGGCCATGTCGGTCGCTTGATCGCCAACCAGCGCGCATTGCGTGGGGTCGAGATCCCAGGCGCGCAGCAGGTCCAGGATCATGCCCGGTTCCGGCTTGCGCCAGGAACTGCTGCGCCGGTAGGCCGGCACGGCGGCCTCCGGGTGGAACGGGCAGTAGCGCACGTCGTCGATCGTGCCGCCGGCTTGCAGCGCCTCCTCCAGCATCCAGCGGTGCAGGGCCTGCACCGCCGCCTCGTCATACAGGCCGCGTGCCACGCCGGCCTGGTTGGTGACGATGAACACGTGCCAGCCACGGGCATGGGCCATGCGCATGGCCGCCTTGGCGCCGGGCATCCACTCGAACCGCTCCCGCGTGCCCACCCAGCCATGGTCGATGTTGCACACGCCGTCCCGGTCGAGGAACAGCGCGGGCCGGGTCAGCCGCCGGGGCAGCTCGGCCTGGGCGCGCTCAAGGTCGGGCGGGATGCCGATGTCGATGAACCAGCCCTCGCTTTCCGTCCCGCGCAGCAGGCCGTCGTGGGCCAAGCCTGGAAGCACGTCCCGCTCCAGCGAGCAGACCGCCGCCGTGCGATCCACGATGCGCCGGTCAAGCCGGTAGATGCCGCCGTTGATGAGGCCCGGCGAACCGGGGGTCGGCCGCTCCCGGAATGCCGTGATGCAGTCGCCCTCCATCTCGACCACGCCATAGCGCGACGTGTCCGCGAGACGGCGCAGCATCAGGCGGCCCATCACTCCAGGCTCTGGGACAAGCAGTGGGGTCAGGTCGCAGTCAAACAGCGAGTCTCCGTTCAGCAGCAGGAAGCTGTCGTGCAGATGCTCGCGGGCGTGATGCAGCGCGCCCCCGGTGCCGGCACGGACCGGCTCCTCGCTGACCGCAAGCGTCACCGCCCGCGGCAGCCGCTCGCGCAATCCCTGCAGGCCCGCCTGCACTACCTCCGACAGGTGCCCGGTCAGCAGAAGCAGATCGGTGATGCCGTAGCGCACAACCTCCCGCAGCAGCCATGCCAGGAACGGCCGGTCGCCCACGGTCAGCAGCGGCTTCGGCGTCGTCGCCGTGGCGGCGCCGAGGCGGGTGCCGAGGCCGCCTGCCAGGATCGCGCACTGCCTGATCGTCATCGGCATGTCCTACGGGCGACGGCTGGGCCTGCATGCGGCTGATGCAGTGGACCGCTCTCGGACGGGCCGCCCGCGTCACGCGCGGGCAAGTTGGATACGGGCATTGGTCCTGTTCCCATGAAGCGCGACGGCCCTTGTCCAGCAGGTGCCCTCAGTCCAGTCACCCTGCGCCGAGCATTCTCCATAATCCTCCGATGCCGGCCCACAGCGCCAGAGAAAGCCCGGCAATCAACTGCAGAACCACAACCAGCGGCCACGGCGGCTTTTCGAGCACGGCATGCGACAGGCCAGGATCAGTTTTGCCGAAAGTCATCAACTCGAAAAGGCCTGGTTGACCAACACTTGACAACACAAGGGGAGCATGATGGCACCTTCGGCTCTGGTGCGTCACCCTAACGTCGTGTCGCTAAAAAGATACTGCTGTTGTGGGCTTATTGCGGAAGGCACCCGCAGGAGGGCGACACGGCTGCTCAGACCACCACAGCCGTCTTGACGAGCCGCATCAGCAGGCCGGTGTAGAGGATCATCGGCACTGACACGGCGAGTGCGAACACGCCGACCCTCAGGGCGCGCCGGCCGAACGACACGGTTTCGCCCAGGAACGAAACGCCGCCCACAACCAGGAACCCCATGGCGCGCAGATCCTCGACCGTGTGGAACGATTGGTCCATCTGCACGAGCAGCAGCGCCAAGCCGACCCCGGCGGCGAAGCCCGCCGCCAGCACGCCCGACACCAGCAGCACCCGCTTGGGTGCGACGGGGTTCTGCGGGACCTGCGGGGGGTCGATGATCTGCACCTTCACCTTGTCCCCGTCCGCCTCCGCAGCGCTTGAGATGCGCATTGATTCGCGGCGGGCCAGCAGGTCGTCGTAGTTCCTGCGCAGGACCTCGTAGTCCCGGTTCACGTTGGCGAAGTCCGCCTGCAGTTGCGGGGCGCCGCGCGCGATCTCTTCCAGGCGGTCGCGCTCGCGCGTCGCATCCTGGGTTTGCCGCTGCAGGGAGGCGATCACCGCGTCGTTCTCGATGTTGCGCACCTTGAGCTGCTCAAACACCGGGTTGGGAACCGAGCGGTTGCGCGGTCCGCCGCGCGACGGGCTGCCCTCGCTGCTGCCCGCCCCGCCCGAGCGCAGCGCCGCGACCAGGTTGCGCTGCGCCGTCACGTCCGGGCTTTGCTCGGTGTAGCGCAGCCGCAGCTCCTGCAGCGTGCGCTCGGCCTCATGCAGGCGCGACGGGCCGCCCACCCCGCCCGCGCCCTCGATCTCGGTCACGATGAGCTGCGGCGTGGTGGACAGCTCGTGGGCGAGCGCCTCGCGCCGGGCGATGGCATCCAGCAGCTGCCCTTGCAGCGAGCGGACGTTGCCCTGCTGCGCCTCAAGCCGCGACGCGCCGCCGTCGCCGGCCGGCAGGATATCGACGTACTTGGCGCGGAACTCGGCCCGCTTGCGTTCGGCTTCCTGCAGCTGGCGCTCATACAAGGCGATCTGCGCCGCCAGGAACTTGCCGGCATTCTCCAGGTCGTTGCGGTTGTTGCCGGTCTTGCTCTCGACAAACGTCGTCAGCATCGTCCGCACGACGTCGAACGCAAGCTTCGGCGACGTGCTGCGGTAGGCGATGGTGAACAGGTTGCGCGTCTGCGGCGTGATCCGGATGTCGGCGGCGAGCTGCGCCACCAGCGTTTCCCGGTCTGCGGCACCTTTCAGATCCAACTCAAGATCGGTTTTGGAGATCAGCTTCTCCAGGTTCGGCCGGCTCAGCAGCGTGCGCTGCAGGACGTCGAGCTGGGCGGCCGAGGCGCTATCGACCGCGATGCCGCGCAGCAGCGGCGTCAGGACGACGTCGGCATCGACGTAAAGCCGGGCGCTCGCCTCGTAGGTGTTCGGGATGGTGAAGGTCACGGCCCAGCCGACCGCGCAGACCAGCCACGAAAAGAACACCGCCGGCCAGCGATAGCGCCAAGCCGCCGTAATCTGCTTGCGCAGCAGGACCTGTAATGCGTGCATCTATGCGTGTTCCCAGAGCTTGAGCCGTGAGAGCTTGGGCCGCCTGCCCGGCCGGTCAGAACCAGCTTTGCGGTATGATCAGCGTGTCGCCCGGCAGCATCGCGACGTTCTGGTCGATGTCCCCGTCCCGCAGCAGGTCGCTCAGCCGGACCTTGAGGGTTTGCCGCGTCCCGCCCACCTCGCGTACGATCACCGAGCTGTTGCCCGCGGCGTAGCGGGTCAGGCCCTTGGTCTGGATCATCACGTCCAGCACCGTCATCTTGTCGCGATACGGGATGGCCAGCGGCTCCGTCGCCTCCCCGATGACCCGGATCTGCCGGTCCAGCGGCCCGACGAAGCCGCTGACGATCACCGAAACGTTCGGCTCCTTCACGTATTCCTTGAGCCGCCCCTCGATGTCCTTGGCCAGCACCGTCGGGGTCTTGCCGGCGGCGGCGATGTCGGGGATCAGCGGCAAGGAGATCCGCCCGTCGGGGCGCACGGCAAGGTTCGGCACGCTCAGCTGCGGGGATTGATAGACGAACACGCTGAGCTGGTCGCCAGGTCCGATCAGGTAGGGCGTGCTCGCCACGGGGCCTGCCGCCGGCCGGCTGACCGACGCCGCAGGAGCGCCCGGGTGGCAACCCGCCGCCGGCATGACCAGCACCAGCGCCGCGGCCCAACGCCAGCCCGTCCGCCCATGATCCCTGGCCACCATCATCGCCCCGTATCCGCCCCGACCCAATCCATTCGCCAGACCCTCACCCGTGCCGCGCGCCGGTAGGCGCGGAAGGAGTTGAACCCCCGGCCTCTGCCATGTGATGGCAACGCTCTGCCACTGAGCTACACGCCTGGACCGCGACGGCGCCGGACTATGCCACAGCATCGCCGCTAACTTACATTAAATCGCGCGCAAACGATGCGATTGACGATTCCTAACCTGGGTCCTAGCCCGGGGTCGCGTGCTCGGGCGAGGTCTGCGCGGGCAGCGCCGCCAGCGTCGCCGCCAGCCCGTCGGCCAGGGATGTCCGCCCCTTGATGCCGAGCGTCAGGGTGGCGAGCCGCGGCGACCCCACGGACTGCGCGATGTCGCCGGCGCGCGGCGGCCCGCGCCGGATCACCGGCTGGCGCCGGGTCGCGACGCCGATGGCGTGCGCCAGCTCCGCCACCGAGGTTTCCTGCCCCGTGCAGACGTTCAGCAGGTAGGCGCCGGGCTGGTCGGCGAGGTGCTGCATGCCAGCGACCAGGTGCTTCACCACGTCGCCCACGAACACGAAGTCCCGGGTCTGCGAGCCGTCCCCATGCAGCGTCACCGGCTGGCCGGCTCCGATGGCGTTCGCAAAGATCGAGATCACGCCGCTATATGGCGAGATCGGATCCTGGCGCGGCCCATAGACGTTGAAGAAGCGGAACCCGACCGACGGCACGCCGTGGACCAGCAGGCCCACCCCGGCGTGCTGCTCGGACCCCAGCTTGTCCGCGCCGTAGGCCGTGCGCGGCGCCGGCATGGCGTCCTCCCGCGCCAGCCCCGTCACGTTGCCGTACACCGCCGCCGAAGAGGCATAGACCACCGGCAGCCCGCCCAATGCCCGCGCCGCATCGTACACCGTGATGGTGCCGCCCAGGTTGATCCGGTGCGTGCCGAGCCAGTCCTCGTTCGCCCGCACGACGGACGCCACCGCCGCCAGATGGAAGCAGCCGGAGGCACCGCGCAGAGCACGCCGGACCGCGGCGGGGTCGCAGACGTCGCCGCGCACCACCTCGCAGCGCGGGTCCAGGTTCTCGACCCGCCCGGTCGAGAAATCATCCAGCACCCGCACATGGTGCCCCTGGGCCAGCAAGGCGTCCGCCAGGTGCGATCCGATGAAGCCGGCGCCGCCGGTGATCATGTAGGTCGTCAATCGCACCTCCGTTCCGCGGCGGGCCGACATCTCGGGGACGCCGGCCCGCGCCCGCCGGCTTGCCGGCCGCTCATGCCCCCGCTCATTCCACCGTGACGCTTTTTGCCAGGTTGCGCGGCTGGTCCACGTCCGTGCCGCGCAGCACGGCGGTGTGGTAGGCCAGCATCTGCGCCGCAATCGCGTGCAGGATCGGGGCCACGAACGGGTCCACCGTCGGCAGCTCGATCAGCTCCGCCGAGATGGACCGCAGCTTGGCGCAGCCGGCGGCGTCGCTGAACACCACCACCTGCCCGCCGCGGGCGCCGGCCTCCTGCACGTTCGACGCCGTCTTCTCGAACAGCGGGCCGGACGGCGCGATGGCCAGGATCGGCACCTGCCGGTCGATCAGCGCGATGGGGCCGTGCTTCATCTCCCCGGCGGCGTAGCCCTCCGCATGGATGTAGCAGATCTCCTTGAGCTTCAGCGCCGCTTCCAGCGCGATGGCGTGGCAGGCGCCGCGGCCCAGGCACAGCACATCCCGCGCTTCCGCCATCCGCTCCGCCAGGCGCTGGATCGGGGCGGCGTTCGCCAGCACTTCGCCCGCCTTGGACGGCAGCTCCAGCAGCGCCGCGACCAGGGCCGCCTCCTGCGCCGCGCTGATGGTGCCGCGCGCCCGGGCGGCGCCGACCGCCAGGCACGCCATCACCGTCAACTGCGCGGTGAACGCCTTGGTGCTGGCCACGCCGATCTCCGGGCCGGCCACCGTTTCCAGCACCACATCGCTTTCCCGCGCCATCGTGCTTTCCGGCACGTTCAGCACTGACATCACATGCTGCCCGGCGCCGCGCAGGAAGCGGAGAGCGGCCAGCGTGTCCGCCGTCTCCCCGCTCTGGCTCACCAACAGGCCCAGCCCGCCCTTGGACATGGGCGGCATGCGGTAGCGCAGCTCGCTGGCGAAGTCGATGTCGGCCGGCAGCCGCGCCAGCTCCTCCATCCAATGCCGGCCGGCCAGCCCGGCGAAATACGCCCCGCCGCAGGCGGCGATCGTCACCCGGGGCACCTTCGACCAGTCGAACGGCAGGGACGGCAGCAGCACGCTGCGGGTCGTCGGGTCCAGCATGCGCGCCAGCGTCTGGCCGATGGCGGCCGGATGCTCGTGCAGCTCCTTTTCCATGAAGTGGCGGTAGCCGTCCTTGCCGACCACGGCGCCGGTCTGCACGGTCATCCGGATTTCGCGGTTCACGGCCTTCCCGGACGGGCCGAAGAACGCGGCACCCTCCCGCGTCACCACCGTCCAGTCGCCGTCCTGCATGTAGGCGATGCGCCGGGTCAGCGGCGCCAGCGCCAGGCTGTCGCTGCCGAGAAACATCGCCGTCTCGCCAAACCCCACCGCGAGCGGCGCGCCGTGCTGCGCGCCCACCATCAGCTCCGGGTGCCCGGCAAACACCATGGCGAGCGCATACGCCCCTTCCAGCCGGCAGAATGCCCGCCGTGCCGCATCCACGGGGTCCATGCCCTGGCGGAGATGCAGATCCACGAGCTGCGCCACCGTTTCCGTGTCCGTCTCGGTCTCGAACACCTGGCCCTCCGCCTCCAGCTCGGCGCGCAGCTCGGCGTGGTTCTCGATGATGCCGTTGTGCACCACGCTGACGCGGGGGGTGCCGTGCGGATGCGCGTTGCGCTGGGTCGGCGCGCCGTGCGTGGCCCAGCGCGTGTGTCCGATGCCGACGACGCCCGGCAGCGGCTCCCGCTCCAGCACCTCGGCGAGGTTGGCGAGCTTGCCCGGCGCCCGGCGGCGCTCGATTCCCTCCCCCAGCAGCGTGGCGATGCCCGCGCTGTCGTAGCCGCGGTACTCCAGCCGCCGCAACGCCTCCAGCAACAGGGGAGCCGCCGGTTCGATGCCGATCACGCCAACGATGCCGCACATGGCTTGTCCCCCTCGATCAGTGTACCGGCCACGCCGCCCGCGGATGCAGGCTCAGCCCAGCAGCGGCGCCAGAAAGCACGACGTCTCAGGCGACAAGAAGGCAAGCAGGTTCCGCGGCCTGAGACAGATTGATGCCGCACCCTACCACACAGACTACTCATTTCTCCAGCATAATATAATTATTTTGACATAGACCTGATCACGCAAGCCGATTGAGCGTGCCCCGCAGCATAGTGCCGGCGGAATGCCGCCCCAACGCCGTCAGTCCCCGGAGGTCGCGGGGATTAGCCAGGAGCACCCCGATGCGCGGACGCCGCAGGCTGGACCACGCGGCCTTGTAGGCGTCGTCGCCCCGGCCGAAATCAAGCTCGGCGACGCCCTCCCCCAACAGATCCTGGATCATGTGGCCGGTCAGCACGGTGCCCGGCGACAGCGGGCGCCAGGCGTCGTCGTGCGCCAGCTTCAGCACGGTGGCCGACCCGCCCGCCACCGTCCAGTATTGGGCCGCCACCGCCTGCGCGCCCGACCACAGGACCCCCAGCCGCAGCGCGCCCGCCGCGGCGGCGCGCGGCAGCAAGGCAGCGGTGAAGCCGGGTGCGGCCTCCGGCGGCTTCCAGCTCCGCCGATACACGTCCTCGAACGCCGCCGCCGCGCGGTCCAGGCCGTCGCAGGACCGCACCATCTCGATCCGCACCCGGCGGTCGCGCGCGCAGGCGCGGGCCTTGCGGCGGATCGTCTCACGCAGCCGGCCCGGCCGGGCGGCCAGGTAGTCCGGCCAGCCGCATCCCGCGACCGGCTGATGCCAGTTGCCGAAATGCTCGAAGCGCCGGGCGAGGAGGCCGCCGTCCCGCAGGCCGGCGAGCAGCGGCGGCAGCCCATGCCATGACGGGTCCAGCGCGTCGAGCACCAGCGTCGGCCAGCGCCGGCAGTATTCGCCCAGCGCCGCCCCGGCCCGCCGCACGGCCGGGTCCGCCAGGCCCGGGGCCAGCAGCGGCTGAAACAGGCAGGTGTACACCGTCGATAGCCCACGCGCCTGATGGCCCGGCCCGCGCAGCAGCGGCAGCATCGCCGCCGGGCGCCCCCCGTCGCGGCACAGCAGGAACTCGGCACGGCAGCCCGGCGGCAGCCCGGCCTCGACCGTCGCCTCGAACCACGCGCGGCTCGACTGGAAGCCAGGCCCTGCGGCGAACAGCGCGTCCCACTCCCCAGGCACCTCATGCAGCTCGGCCGCGGTCACATCGTGGGTCATTGCCGGGCCGAGTAGTAGGCGAGGCCCACCCATTCGTGCATGGCATAGAAGCTGCTGACCCAGGCGGAGGCCCTTGGCAGGAACTCGCCCGCCCGGAACCTCGGCCATGGGTCCGGGCGGACCGGCGCCGGCACCGCACCGACGCCGGCCCGCCGGAAGGCCAGCAGCGACCGCCGCATGTGCCAGGCGTGCGTCACCAGGTACACGCGGCTGACGCCCGCGGCGGCGAGCATGGACCCGCTGTACTCGGCATTCTCCCAGGTCGTGGGCGACGCCGCCTCGGTCCAGCGGACGGGGACGTTGAAGTCCGCCGCCATGCTTTCAGCCATCAGCCTGCCTACGGTCAGCGGCAGGTCATCGACGACGCCCCCGGACACCAGGACCGGCAAGCCCGTCTGCCGGTGCAGCGCGGCGCCCGCACGCACCCGCTCCAGGCTGAGGCTGCCCAGGCTGGCGCCGGGCGGGTCGCCCATCCGGTCCACGTCGCCGCCCAGCACGACGATGGCCTGGGGGAACGGCTCGGCGCCCGTGTCGGGCGGCACGTCGAGCGATGCCAGCAGCGCCATGGACACCACGGGCAAGGACAGCAGGACCAGCGCCACGAGGGCCAGCAGCGCCAAGGCGCGCCCCGCCCGGCCCCGAAGCAGCAGCAGCGCCAGCAGCGCCACAAGCGCCAGGCTGGCCGGCGGCAGCGCCAGCGCCGCAAAGACCGTGTTGATCGACAAAACGACTCCGGGAAGCAGGCGTCCCTATGTGCCTGACTTCGATGGGCCACGAAAGTTATAAACTATAAAGTGGAAACTACTTTAGGTTGTAAACTGTCTCGGCACTCGGGTTATCGTCCGGCTGTCCCATGTCCTCCGGTCCACCCCAGATTGCCCTGTTCTGCCCCAAGCTCGATGCGCCCGGCCTGGCCGTGCTGGGCGCGCGCTGGCGCATGCTGGAGGCTGCGGCCGACCCGGCCCCTTTCCAAACCTGGACCTGGATCGGCTGCGCCGCCGAGCGGTTTTCCGATCCGCTGCTGATCGAGGCGCATGACGCCGAGGGCTTGGTCGCCCTCGCGCTTTGGAACCGCCGGCGCTCCTGGCTCGCCGGCGACAGCCTCTGGCTGCACGAGAGCGGCGACCCGGCGCTCGACGCGGTGTTCACCGAGCACAACGACCCGCTGCTGGCCCGGCGCGCCCCGAAAAGCCTGCTGGCCGCGATGCTGCGGGCGGCGCTGCGGCCGCGGGACGGCCGGGCGCCGCGCCTCGTGCTGTCCGGCGTCGGCGCTGCCACGCGCGGCGCGGCCATGCAGGCCGGAGGCGCCATGCTGCCCGGCCCTGACCGTGGAGCGCCCTACGTGGATTTCGCCTCCATCCTGCCGGGCGCCCCCTATGCCGGGCAGCTCAGCCGCAACACGCGCCAGCAACTCCGCCGGTCCGACCGCGCCTATGCCGCCGGCGGCGTGCTGCGGATTGAGCGGGCGGCGGACGCCGGACAGGCCCTCGCATTCCTCGACGCGCTGATGGCGCTGCACGGCGCCGCCTGGGCGGCCCGCGGCAAGCCGGGCGCCTTCGCCACGGAACCCGTGCGACGTTTCCACCGCCGCCTTGTCCAGCGCGGCGCGCCAGAGATGGCCGAGCTGCTGCGGATCACCGCGGGCGGGCAGGTGGTCGGCTTCCTGTACAACCTGGTGCGCGGCGGCCGGGCGTGCGCCTACCAAAGTGGCTTCGACTACCCCGGCGCCGGGCCGCATGCGAAGCCGGGGCTGACCTGCCACCACCTGGCCATCGAGATGCACCGGGCGCGCGGCGGGATCAGCTACGATTTCCTGGGCGGCGCCGACCGCTACAAGCGCAGCCTGTCGAACGCCGAGCGCACGCTGCATTGGCTGTCGGTCGCGCCGCGCCGGCACCCCGCCGCGATGCTTGCCGGGATCAAGCGCCTGATCCGCCGCTGAGGCGTGCCCAAAACGACGCCAAATTTGAGACGGCGCCGACCGCGCCGCGGGCAGCGCGTCTCTCACGTCGACGTGACGACATGGCACGCAACCTGCATAACCCGCTCCAACCACACGATTTGGAACGGGAGAAAACTGAACATGGCATCTGTCCGAAACTGGCTGCGCGGCGCGGGCTGCGCGGCCGTCATGGTTGCGGGAGTCCTGCTGGCGGCCCCGGCGCAGGCGCAGCCGACCGGCCCCGTGAAGATCGGCATCCTGCACAGCCTGACCGGGACCATGGCGATCAGCGAGACCACGCTGAAAGATGTTATGCTGATGCTGATCGACGAGCAGAACAAGAAGGGCGGCGTGCTCGGCCGCAAGCTGGAGGCCGTGGTGGTCGATCCCGCCTCCAACTGGCCGCTGTTCGCCGAAAAGGCGCGCGAGCTGATCACCGTGCAGAAGGTCGCCGCCGTGTTCGGCTGCTGGACCTCCGTGTCGCGCAAGTCCGTGCTGCCGGTGTTCGAGGAGACCGGCAACATCCTGTTCTACCCCGTCCAGTACGAGGGCGAGGAAAGCAGCAAGAACGTGTTCTACACCGGCGCCGCGCCGAACCAGCAGGCGGTGCCGGCGGTTGACTACCTGATGGCGGAGGAGAGCGTGCAGCGTTGGGTGCTGGCCGGCACCGACTACGTGTACCCGCGCACGACCAATAAGATCCTTGAGGCCTACCTGAAATCCAAGGGCGTGAAGCAGGAGGACATCCTGATCAACTACACGCCGTTCGGCCACAGCGACTGGCAGACCATCGTGGCCGACATCAAGAGGTTCGGCTCGGCCGGCAGGAAGACCGCGGTGGTCAGCACCATCAACGGCGACGCCAACGTGCCATTCTACAAGGAGCTGGGCAACCAGGGCATCAAGGCGACCGACATCCCCGTCGTGGCGTTCAGCGTCGGCGAGGAGGAGCTGGCCGGCATCGACACCAAGCCGCTGCTCGGGCACTTGGCCGCCTGGAACTACTTCATGAGCGTCGACAACGCCGACAACAAGGCGTTCATCGCGCGCTGGCAGGCCTACACCAAGAACCCCAAGCGGGTGACGAACGACCCGATGGAGGCGCACGTCATCGGCTTTGCCATGTGGGTGAAGGCGGTGGAAAAGGCTGGAACTTTCGAACCGGCCAAAGTGATTGACGCCATGATCGGCGTGTCGGTGCCGAACCTGTCGGGCGGGCTGTCGGCCATGATGCCGAACCATCACATCACCAAGCCGGTGCTGATCGGCGAGATCCAGGGGAACGGGCAGTTCAACATCGTCTCCACGACGCCGGGCACCATCGTGGCGCAGGAGTGGTCGCCGTACCTCGAAGGCTCGCGCGACCTGATCGCCGATTGGCGGTCGCCGATGTCGTGCGGCAACTTCAACGTGAAGACCGGCAAGTGCGGCGGCGGCGGGAGCTGAGGCTCCCAAGGCAGTCATCGGGGCGGCTGTCGGGGCGCCTGGGCCGCCTCCTTGCCGTCCTTCTGCTCAGCGCGCCGGCGTGGGCGCAGCCGTCGCTGCTGGCACCGCTCGGCAGCCAGTCGTTCGACGACATCCGGCGCGGGGTGGAGGCGCTGGCCGTATCCGGCGATCCGCGCGCCGAGCCGGTGCTCGACGCGCTGCAGGCCGGGCGCCTGCTGGTCCAGCCCGGCGGCGCACTGTTCATCCGCGAAGCCGGCGGCACCGTCGTCTCCGCCGAGACCGGCGCGCCCTCCGACGCCGCGGGTCTCCGCCCGGTGCGGGTCAACAACGCCGTGCGCCGGGCGGTCGATGCCGCGATGGGGAGCCTGCGCCTGTTCGCCCCCGACCCCGCGGCCCGCGCCGACGCGGCACAGGCGGTGTTCAAGTCCCGCGACGCCGCCGCCCTCCCGGCGCTCGACCGCGCGCTGGCCCAGGAGCGCGACGACGGCGTGCGCGGCATCATGCGGCAGGCACGCGCCGCCGCCGTGCTGGCCAGCCCCGATGCGGCGGACGCGGATAAGCTCGCCGCCGTCGCGGTGCTGCGCGCCCGCGGCGACCTGGACTCCCGCGGGGTGCTGGCGTCGCTGCCCGCCCCCTCCCCCGCCGTCGCCGCCGCCGCGGCCGAGGCGGTGGCCGGCATCGACCGGACCTTGCAGCTCTGGGGCCTGGCGCAGGGCGCGTTCTACGGCCTCAGCCTCGGCTCGGTGCTGCTGCTGGCGGCGGCCGGGCTTGCCATCACCTTCGGCGTCATGGGCGTCATCAACATGGCGCACGGCGAGATGGTGATGATCGGCGCCTACGTGACCTTCGTGGTGCAGGAGGTCATCCGCGCCCGCGCGCCGGGCCTGTTCGGCGCCAGCCTGTTCATCGCGGTGCCGCTGGCGTTCCTGGTGTCGGGCGCGCTCGGCGTCCTGATCGAGCGCGGTCTGATCCGCTTCCTGTATGGCCGGCCGCTTGAGACGCTGCTCGCCACCTTCGGCCTGTCGCTCGTGCTGCAGCAGGCCATCCGGTCGATCTTCGGGCCGTCCAACCGCGAGGTCGGCACGCCCGCCTGGATGAGCGGCGCCGGGCGGGTCGGGCAGTTGACGCTGACCTACAACCGGGTGGCGATCATCGTGTTCGCGCTCCTCGTGCTGTTCGGGCTGATGGCGGTGCTGCGTTTCACGCCGCTGGGCCTGCGCATGCGGGCGGTGACGCAGAACCGGCGCATGGCCGCCGCCATGGGCATCCGCACCGGCGGCATCGACGCGCTGACCTTCGGCCTCGGCTCCGGCGTCGCCGGCATGGCGGGGGTGGCGCTGAGCCAGATCGACAACGTCAGCCCCAACCTCGGCCAGGGCTATATCATCGACAGCTTCATGGTCGTCGTGTTCGGCGGCGTCGGCAACCTTTGGGGCACGGCGCTGGGGGCGCTGACGCTGGGCGTGGTCAACAAGTTCCTGGAGCCGGTGGCCGGCGCGGTGCTGGGCAAGATCGTGGTGCTGGTGCTGCTGATCCTGTTCATCCAGCGCCGGCCGCGCGGCATGTTCCCGCTGAAGGGCCGGGCGGTGGAAACGTGAGGGCCAAGGAAGCATGAGGGGGGTGGCGACGCCCGCGACGCTGCTGCTGGTGCTGGGCGGCGCGCTGCTGCTGGCCGGGCTGAACCTCGGCACCGCGCCCGGCCATGCCCTGCACGTGCCGACCTACGTGGTCTCGCTGGTCGGCAAGTACCTGTGCTTTGCCATCCTGGCGCTGGCGGTCGATCTGGTGTGGGGGTTCGGCGGCATCCTCAGCCTGGGGCACGCGGCGTTCTTCGCGCTCGGGGGGTATGCGATGGGCATGTACCTCATGCTGGAAATCGCCGGGCGCGGGCAATACGGCGCGGCGCTGCCGGACTTCATGGTGTTCCTGAACTGGCACGAGCTGCCGTGGTACTGGTACGGCTTTGCCCACTTCCCGTTTGCGTTGCTGATGGCGATGCTGGCGCCGGGGGCGCTGGCGGCGCTGTTCGGCTGGCTGGCGTTCCGCAGCCGGGTGACGGGAGTTTACCTGTCCATCATGACGCAGGCGCTGACTTACGCGCTGCTGCTGGCGTTCTTCCGCAACGACATGGGGTTCGGCGGCAACAACGGGCTGA
>CAXSHI010000070.1:0-21219 GCA_964236755.1 uncultured Acetobacteraceae bacterium | reverse complement strand
TTGCCGTCGATGCTGATGGTGCATTGCGCGTCGCCCTGGTAGGCGTCCTCCGACAGGCTCACCGTCAGCGTGTCCGTCGCCGGCAGCGGGGCGGCGGACGCAGGCGGCGGCGCAGTGACCGGGCTGGACGTGCTGCCCGAGTTGGCGCCGAAATACTGGCCCCACGCGGCGGCCTCCAGCGGCTTGTTCGCGCCGGGGGAGAAGTCCCAGTTGCCGTCGCCCATCTGCCGGTCCCAGATGTCCACGTGGTCGATTTTGATGCCTTGCGACTGCGCCTTGTCCAGCTCCGAGGCGAGCCATTGCGGGAAGGCGGGATCGTCGTTGGGGCCGGGCGTCGAGCCGTTGCTGCCCGCGCCGCACTCCGAGATCGCCAGCGCCTTGCCGTGCGCCTTGGCAAACGCGATGGCGTCCTCCATGCCGAAGCCGGTGCCGGTGCCGGTGGGGTTCCACTGGTTGGCGTCCGGGTAGGACCAGTAATGCATCCGGTTCACCGGGTCCGCCGCCCACTCCGCCGCGTTGGCGTTGTAGCTGCTGCCGTCGTTCTTGTCCCAGTTGTAGAACCCGGCGGGATACAGCGGGCTGTAGGTGTCGAGGGACACGATATCGACGTAGGAGTCGCCCGGGTAGGCGCTGGTGACCGGCTGGTTGTTATAGCCTTGGCTGTTGGGGTTCCATTCGATCTTGGCCGTGGCGCCCACGGCGCTGGCCTCGCCGCGCATCAGGGTCGAGAGGTGCTGGAACGCCTTCACCCAGTCGGCCTGGGTGCCGGCGTCGTCGCCCATGTACCACGGCATGAAGCTGCCGTTCATCTCGTAGCCAAGCCGCAGGGTCATCGTCTTGAAGCCCGCGTTCGACCAGGCGTCCACGACGCCCTTGTAGGCGCCGTCATAGGTGCCGTTGATGATGTTCTTGAAGAAGTCGTCGTTCGTGGACCCGGCGGCGTTGCCGGCCCAGTGGCTGTTGTCGGACATCGGGATGCCGATATCTGGCGTGATCGAGGTCTTGACCACCGGCGACTGGGTCCACGACCAGGCGGTCCAGCCGGCATTCCCGGCCCAGGTGCTCGGGTCGTGGGAGAAATCGACGAAAGCGTTCATCGTGACTGGCTTGGCGCCGCCCATCGTCGTGACGAAACTGTTGAGTTGATTCTCAAAGTCAGCCTCCGCCGCGGCATCGTTGCCATTCGGATTGCCGAAATACCCGCCGACGACGTACTTGGAGGCCATGATTTGGTTGCTCACTTTCTCGTGATGACTAGGGAACTCTCCTATTTCTGGGGTTTTTTCGCAATCACAATTTTGTGTGTTCAACAAATCCCAAGTTAAGGAAACTTTAATGCACGAAGCCTGACAGACGGCGGATGAAGGCGAGCAGGAGTCGTCGGTGCTTAACAGACAAATACTATGATATTTCCTGCCTAACGGCTCGGGCCGCTTGCGGCCAGGCGTGGACGGCCATGCCGGGCCACGGCAGCCTCGACACGGCCGCGCATCTGTGGGAGCCACGGCGCGTCCGGCGCCGGCCGGCCCGGCTCCAGGATGCCTACGGGAGAGACCGCGCCGATGCCGCATGCGGCTCCATTCATCGTCCGGCATGACGAGGTGCTGGCCCGGTTCACCGCCACGGCGCGAGACGCCGAGATCGTCTCCTTCGACGTGTTCGATACGCTCCTTGTCCGCTTCTTCGGCGACCCTGCCGACCTGTTCGCAGCACTCGCCGAGCGAATCGCCCCAACGCTCGCGCCGGCCTTCGCGCGCGAGCGGGTCGCGGCCGAGCAGCGCGCGCGCGCGGGCGCCGCGGCCCGGGGCGAGCGGGAGGTGACGCTCGCCGGCATCTACCGTGAACTCGGGCAGGCCCTGGGCGCGCGTGGCCTCGCCGGCGGCATCGACCTCCAGCAGGCGGCACGGGAGGAGATGGACCTCGAACTCCGCTGCGCGCGCGCGGACCCTCAGGTGGCCGCCGCGTTCCAGGCGCTGGTCGCCGCGGGACGGCGCGTCGTGCTGGTCTCCGACATGTATCTTCCGGCCGGGTGCGTCCGGCAGATGCTGGCGCAATGCGGGATCGCCGGGTTTGAACGGCTTTACCTGTCCAGCGAGGCCATGGTCGCCAAGGCGGACGGCAGCGTGTGGGCGGCCGTGCGCGCCGGCTCCGGCCTTGCCCCGGACGCACGGATCGTGCACCTCGGCGACAATCCGCAGAGCGACGGCGAGACGGCGCGCGGCTTCGGCGTCCTCCCCTTCCTGCTGACCCCGCCCCATGAGCGGCGCGTCGCGTCCCGCCTCGTGGGGCGCGGGCATTGGCTCGCCGACAGCTTCGCGTCCCTGCTGCGCCAGGAACTGGTGGCGCGGCGCGGTGAGCCGGGCCTCGATCCTTATTGGCTGGCCATCGCCTTTCTCGTCGTGGCCCCGGCCGCCCTCGGCATGGCCGGCCACGTCCGGCGCGTCGCCCGGGCGCACGGCACGGACCGCGTCTTCTTCCTGGCGCGCGACGGGCTGATCTTCCAGAAGGCGTACGAGGCGGCCTGGCGCGCCCCCGACGCCGCGCCGTCGCGCTATGTCTGGTGCTCCCGCCGCTGCGTGAACTTCGCCGGCATCTCGGCGCTGGACGACGCGGCGCTCGATTTCCTCACGTCGGGCGCGCCGATCCCGCCCGAGGCGTATCTCCGCCGCATCGACCTCGACCCCGCCGACCCGGCGATCCAGCCGGTCCTGGCCCGGTTCTTCCCCGACCCGGCGCCGGTGCGCACCGCGGCCGGCCGCGCGGCGCTGCGGGCGATGCTCGCGGCGCTTGCCGCGCCGATCCTGGCGCAGGCCGCCATCGAACGGGAGGCGCTGCTCGCGCACCTCGACGAGATCGCGCTCTACGACGGACCTGGCGTCGTCGTCGATCTCGGCTGGCATGGCAGCCTGCAACGCTCGCTCATGCTGCTGGACCGCGCGCGCAGCGGCGTGCTGCCGCCGCCGCTTGCGGGCGCCTATCTCGGCACGTTCGAGCGCCAGGTGCGGACGGTGGCCGGGGCGCCTCTCGACACGTCGGGTTGGCTGTTCGACGGCGGGCTGCCGCGCGACGGCATGGCGCCCTTCACCCGCTCGGTCGAGATCACCGAGCTGCTGTTCTCCGCGCCCGAACCCGGCATCCGCCACGTCCGCCGTGCGGGCGCCGGGACGGAGCCGGTGCGCATCGTGGAGCCGCAGGAGGCGGACCGGCTACGGCTGGCGGCGATCTTCCACGGCGCCGTGGCGCAGTGCGCGGCGGCACTCCGGCCGGTGCTCGTGGACGCGCATGTCGATGTGCTCGCGTCCCTTGCGCTGCGCGGCTTCGACGCGCTGCTCGGCGCGCCCATGCCGGAGGACGTCGCGCACTTCCAGAGGATCGCCCACGCCGAGGGGTTCGGCGTCGCGCATTACCGTCCGATCATCCCGACGGTGCCGCCGGCTGCCCGGGCGAAGGTCCTGCTCGACGCCCTGGATGCGAGCTTCTGGCGCCGGGGCTTTCTGCGGTCGCTCGATCCCGGCGCCCGCGCACAGACGGCCATGCTGTCCGTCCTCCAGACAGAAGTGCGCCGCGCCCGCCGCGCCGCCGCGCGCATCCGGCAGCGGCGCGGCGAGCCTGCATGAGCGAGCGCCTCGATCTCACCGACGCCGACCGGGCGGCGCTGAGCCGCCTCTCCGCACGGGGCGCCGCCGCAACGTTCGTCGCCCAAGGCATCCGCTTCGTCCTGCAGTTCGGGGCGCAGGTCGCCCTCACCCGCCTGCTCACCCCGGCGTAGTTCGGCATCGCGGCGATGGCGTTGACGGCCAGCCTGGCGGTCCCGCTCGTGCTCGGAGGCCCGGCAGCCCAGCAGATGGCGCTGATGGAGCCGCCGGCTGCAGTTTACCGCCCTGGCCGCGATCGGCGTCCTGTGCGCCTGGTGCGGGCTGGGCTACTGGTCGCTCGAGGCGATGCAGGTCGCCAACAACGCGGCCAACCTCACGGCGGCCTAGGCGGTCTCGGGTTGGCGGCCCGCCAAGCCGCACCTTGACGCTGCCGCGGCGCCGCTGCTCCTGTTCGGCGGTGACGTGACCGGGTACAAACTCTTGAACTCTCTTTCGTTCAACCTCGACAACGCGCTCATCGGCTGGGCGGGCGGGGTCGCCGCCCTCGGCCTCTGCGACCGCGCGTTTGCGACCTCCTGGGCGCCATCATCCCGGTCGCATCAGCCACGCTGGCTGCAGGCTGCGCCCTGGCGGCGATTCCCGGCAGCGCTTGGCCGGCGGGCGTCGCGGCGCTGGCGGCGTCCTATGCAGTGACAGGAGCAGTGCTCGCGTGCCTTCCCGCGGGGAGCCGCATGCTGCGCGACCTTTGGCGGCTTCGCCGCGCCTTGCGGGCCGGGCCGATCAGTCCGTAGGGGTCGCGTGGCTCGGCGCCGCGCGAATGGCTGTGCGGTCCGCGCCGGTCCAGACCCCGTTGGCGCGCGTCAGCACCAAGCCTGCGGGGCCGCCGGGGTCAGCCCGGCCGTTCCCGATGGACACGGCGATCTGCGGCTGCGTCCGCGGTTCGGCGAACCGGCAAAGCAGCAGGACCAGCGCGAGCACGCAGGCGACGTAGAGGGCAAGCGCGTCAACCCACCCGTCGAGGATCAGCACAAGCCCGGCAAGCAGGGTGCCCAGGATGCTGATGCCCAGAAGAATGAATGCCCGGCACTGCCACGGAGCTGGTGTTTGCATGACGCGGTGCCTGATCAAAGCCGGCTTTCGCATTTCGTATCCGTCCCGATACCGCAATAACACCGGAAGCGGCTAGATGTAAAGCGAAAATCAGGTGATCCAGGCTTTTGGGCTCAATTGGCGCGGCCCTGATCCGGATGCACGAAAGCAACCGTGCCGATGAGCAGCACGGCAAAAAGAATGGGCGAGAACTGGTGATAACCTCCGGTTAGCAACAACAATACCATCAAGGGTGCCAGCAACGTCGCCTGCCGCTTCGTGCGGGTGCCCCAGGTGAGAAGGCCGATATAGAACATCAAGCCAAAAATCCCGTATTCCATCAGGACTTTGACCGGGGTGTTGAGATGGTAGATATACGGGATGATCAACTGCTCGGAGGCGCCGGGACCGATCCCGGTCACGGACGTCCAGGGCGCCACGCCGAGCAGATCCTGCAAAGCCAGGAAGGGCGTCACGAACCGCTCATGCCCGCTCGTGCCGGGCAGCGTGAACTCGTACATCCGGCCCGACATCATGTCGGCGACGTCGGGCAGCACGATGCTGAGCGCGGCAAAGGCCAACGCGCACCCCGCCGCGAGCAGGATGGCGCCCAGCAGGCCGCGCCGCCCGGCGCTGATTGCCAGCACGGCGATGTAGGAGCCGAGGACCATCCAGCCAGTACCCGAAACCGAGGACAGCAGCGCCGCGAAGAACAGCGTGAGATAGGCGATCCGGCGAAAGTAAAGCGCCTCGACGACCACGCCCACGGCCATGAACTGGGAGAACACCGAAGGCTCGACCAGGAAAAATCCGTTCGACCGGTTCAGTCCGCGGTCGATGGGGATGGTGACCGCGTATTGCTCCTCGATCAGGAAATTGTCGGGAACGACGCCGGTGAAGGCGAAGAAGCTGATGCCGACGAACTGCAGCACGAACTGCACGAGGCCCGCGACGGCGAGCGCCGCCAAGGCGAGCGACACGATGCGGAAGAACGCGGCCTCGCTGACCGAGCGGCGGAACCGCAGCACGGCGAAGGCGGTGATTGCCAGCCAGTAGTACAAGGACGTCAGGCTCATCCGCGGCGCGATGGCGAGCGGCAGGTTGATCTGGGTCGCCACCGAGAACAGGGCCACGGCGCAGAGGCCGCAGTACAGCGCCATCCGGCGGCGCTCGATGACCAGCGTGCCGCTCGCTAAGGCCCAGGCGGCCAGGCCCAGCACCAGCGGGGTCGCAAGGCTGATCTTGAGTCCGCCGGCCGGAAGCGCGAAACGCTGCAGGACGAGGCAACTGAACAGCGTGCCCCAGGTGAATGCTTCGACGCCAAGCCGCCCGCGCCAGATCGACGACCGCAACGGCTTGACCGGGATCGCACGCATCGGACGCGCAACCGGATACCCGGCAGTCTCTGTGGAAAGGGCCATGCCCGCATTATGGACCTCACGAGCAGCCTCGTCGCGCCCGGCAATAGCGGAGCGGGAAAATTCCGCGTTCATACTCGCTTGATCGTGATCCAATGCGGTAGCATTTGGCATCCAGCGTTCAAAAAAGGAGTAGGCGCGGCAACACGCATATTTTAACTGGAGCTTATCACGACATGACCGGCGCTTGCCGTCGAAGGGTGCAATTGGCGAAGGGCGAGCCTTCCGCTATGGCGATGTCTCGACGACCCCATGAACATTTCAACCTGAATGTTCATGGCGCGCGCGGCTTGTTCGCTTTTATGGTGTATCTCTTCCATGTCGTAAACTCGGGGTTGAGCACTTTCGCTTCACTCTCAACCCCAATCGGCTTTTTCCTTACGTCCGCCTCGGAGTACGGGGTGGAACTGTTCTTCTGTATTAGCGGCTACGTGATCGCCGGAACGTTGCGGCGCGCCGATACACCCATGGTGTTCATCGAGGATCGCGTCATCCGCGTTTACCCCGTGCTCTGGGTGTCCATCCTCGTCATCGTCGCTTTGGGCCTGGCGACCCGGACACACGGTTTCGAGAACGAGACATGGGTTCAGCTGCTGGTGGAGGTGCCGGTCAACCTGTTGGCGCTGCCGGGCGTCCTGCCGATCGACAACATCCATCCAGCAGCGTGGTCGTTGAGCTATGAGATAGCATTCTACCTGCTCTGCGCGGCGTGCTGGGCCATGCGCCGGCGTTTGGGGTCAGGAGCCTACTGGCTCATCGTCCCTGTTGCGGCCGTGCTGATTGCCTACTATCCGCGCGGGGCCTTCCTGCTCGCCGGCATGCTGGTGGCCGAGGGATGGCCGCGCCCGGCGGCGCTCCTGCGCCTGGCCCGGCACCCGCTTCCGCTGATCCTGCTGTTCCTGCTGTGCTGGCGCTTGATCCGAAGCCTCAGCGCACCCGATCGCATCATCGCCACGACGATGATCGAATGGGCAGGCGATTGGCGGCTGCCGCTTGCGCTGCTGGGCGTTTCGGCGGCAGCGTTGGGCTTCCGCGGGATCGTGGCCGGGCACGGCATGCTCGGCCGCCTCTTGCGCTCACGTCCGCTGCACTATCTTGGCACCATCAGCTACAGCTTCTATCTTTGGCATCCCGTCGTGATGTCCGGCATCAAGACGCTTCTTCTGCATGCTCAAATCCTGCAAGCATCGGGCATGTGGGCTCAAGTCTTGTTTCTCGTCGTCGCCCTGCCCCCGTCGCTCGCGGTGTCGCATGCAAGTCAGCGCATGCTGGAGCGGCGCTTCGCAGCCTGGATGCGCCGACGCCTGCACCACACGGCACCCATGCAGCCGCCCACCATCGACCCGACGCCGCAGCATCGCATGGAGAGCGCATGACCCACCGACCCAGCCTCACGCGCCGCACCCTCGCCCGCGCCGCGGCGGCCATGGCTGTGGCTTCGGCCACGCCGGCCCGGGCGGCGTCGGCTGTCCGCATCGGCACCTACGGCGGCGCAGGGTCCACGGGCGTGCCCGAGGTCGCCGCCTACGAGACCTGGCTGGGCCGTCCGCTCGACGTCGTGCTCGACTTCCTGGAGAAGGAGACCTGGGCCGGCATGGTGAACGAGGCCGGATGGGCGAGCGGCTGCTGGCGCGACGCCGGGCGCCGGAGCCTGATCGTCTCGGTTCCCATGCTGGTGAGCGAGGGGCAGCCGACCTTGGCCCAGGGCGCCCGCGGCGATTACGACCGGCACTTCGCGGCGCTCGCCCGCAAGCTGGTCGAGCAGTCCTATGGCGACAGCGTGATCCGGATCGGCTGGGAGTTCAACGGCGGCTGGTATTCCTGGACGGCGCGCGGCAACCCGGTTGACTTCAAGGCATACTGGCGGCGGATCGCCCTCGCGATGCGCGGCGTGCCGGGTGCCCGGTTCCGCTTCGACTGGAGCGCCACCACCGTCGATGGCCCCACGGTGGAGGCCTACCCCGGCGACGACGTCGTCGATATCGTCGGCCTCGACATCTACAACCAGTCCTGGCCGCTGATCGCCGACCCGGCGCAACGCTGGCAGTACCTGCTGAACCACGAGGCCGGCCTCCGGTGGCACCGCGACTTCGCCAAGACCCATGGCAAGCCGCGCTCCTTCCCGGAATGGGGCACCGGCACGCGGCCGGACGGGCACGGCGGCGGCGACGATCCCGTGTTCATCCGCAACATGCTCACCTGGATGCGGGAGGGCGGGCCGGTCGATTACGCCTGCTACTGGAACTACCGCGCGCCGGACTACGACGCGAAGGTGACGGACGGCCGCCTGCCGGAGGCGGCCAAGGCGCTGCACGCCGGGTTGCAGCGGGGGTCCTGATCCGGCGCCGCTACCGGGGCGGCAGCGAGGCGTAGAGCTCGGCGGTCCGGCGCGCGATCTCCGGCCAGGTCGGGACCGATGCCGTCAACGCGAGGACGCGCGCCGCGCAGGCGGCCGCGAACCCGCGGTCCCCGATGAAATGCGCCATGGCGGCGGACAGCGCGCGTACGTCCTCCGGCGGGACGAGCAGCCCGTGCTCGCCGTCCTGCACCGCCTCGATGAAGCCGCCGAGGCGCGCGGCCAGGATCGGGCGGCCGAAGGTGATGGCCAGGCTGAGCACGCCGCTCGCCTCGATCTCGCGGTAGGGGAAGCTCGCGACGACGCCGGGCGCGAAGATGCCGCCCACCTCCGCGTCGTCCACGAAGCGCGGCTCGACCGCGACCCGGTCCGCCACGCCGCGCTGCCGGGCCAGCTCATGCAGCGGTGCCAGGTCCATGTAAGGCTTGCCGACGATCCGCAGCCGTGCCCGGGCGCGCAGCGCCGGGTCGAGGCGCGCGAACGCCTCGATCAGCAGGTCGGCGCCCTTGTAGGGCTTGATCTTGCCGAACAGCAGGAAGGTGATCTCCCCCTTCATGGCATCCGCGCAGGCCTGCGCGGACGGGCGCCCGAGCAGGCCGTGCGGCAGCACCGCGACCCGGTCCCTGCCCTCCCCATGGGCCAGCAGCCGGGCGCGGCCCTGCTCGGTGTGCACGATCAGGCGGTCGAAATCCGCGAACGCCGCCCGGGCGCCCACCCGTTGCAGGCCGCCGGTGGGATTGCCGTTGAACGGGTTGGTGTCGTGCACGGTCAGCACCAGCGGGGCGATGGCGCGCAGGCGACGGAGGAAGCGCCGGTCCACGACGGGAAGCGGCAGCCATTGGAAATGGATGACGTCCGGCCGCTCCCGCCGCAGCCGCCGCGCCAGCGCCTGCATCGACCAGGCGTGGTCGAGGCCCTTGATGCCCAGCCGCAGCGCCCGGGGCAGGCGCGCGAGCGCCGGGGCGCTGGCAACCCGGTAGAAGCTCGCCCGCAGCGGCGCCCCGTCGGTCGCGTTGTCGTCCGGGCCAGGCGCGCGGCCGTGCAGCACGACCTGGTGCCCCTCCGCCTGCAGGCCGGCCGCCAGCGCCGCGTCGTAGGGCAAGGTGAACAGCGACGGGTCGATCAGCGCCACCCGCATGGCCCGGCTCATCGCACCAGGGCCTCGTCGGGCATCGCATCCACGCGGGCCGGGGTCTCCGGCACACCGCTCATGGCGTAGCCGAGCTGCCAAGCCAGCTGCGGCAGGACCTCGGGGTCACGCTCGTGGTTGAACTTGCGCGAAAACAGGGCCGGGCTGGACAGCAAGCGGGGCAGGTCGTCCCGGGTCATCACCTTGGGGCCGGGAAAGACGATCTCGCGCCCGTAATGCGGCGCCACCTTGTCGCGCCACGGGCCGTTGCGGACCAGCGTCTGCATGATCAGCTCGTCGGACAGCAGCAGGCGGCTGAGATAGCGCCGGATCGGCTCGGCGACCGGCGCGCGCTGCTGCCATTCGCAGAAGGCGCGCGGCAGGATCGACCATTGCGAGCCTTTGAAGGCGAGCTCAAAGTCGGCGGGCGGCGGGCGCGGCCCCCTGAACTTCACCGCGCGGTGCGGCAGCTCGATCATCGGATGCCAGCGCAGGTGCCAATCATCGGCCGGCAGCGTCGAAAGGTGCCGCAGTTCCACAAAGACTTGATCCGGATCCGCCGCAAGCGCCTGCCTGATCTGCTCGACCGGCTTGATTGGGTAGCATTGCCCACTCAGATTGACGAAATGCGACCATTCGGCGGAAGCCTTCAAAGCGGTGGCGATGGCATCAAGCTGGACGCGCGCCAGGCTCCAGCCTCCCCAATTGGTGAAACGGGGCCGCATGAGAATCACGTTCGGGTGCTCGGCGGCCAAGGCCTTCGCCATCTGCCAGATGCCGCGCCGGTCGGTTTTGAGGCCCAGCATCGACTTGCGGTCGATGTGCAGGATGATCGTGTCGCGATGGGGGCCGGCAGGCCGCGCCAGGGCCTCGACGAGCCATCGCAGTTGCTGGGGCCGATGGTGGGCCAATATGAAGTACGCTATCCCGTCGTGCATGGCGCCTAGATGGCATCGGCGCAACCCGGCCGGAAGTCACAACCGCTGCAAACTTGTTCGATCGGCCTGCACCATCCGGCCTGTTGCCGCGTTGCATCACCCGTAAGCTCGGCCGGCCGGCGCCGGTCGGCCCGCAGGAAAGGACACTAGGTATGTCGGAGCTTGCGCTCCTGGACGAGCGGTTCGAGAAGACGCCCCTGGCGGCCGACGATGCCGCCGTCTCCCCGGGGCAGCTTCTTGCGACGCTTCGCCGCAACTGGCCCCTGATCCTATGCTTCGGCCTGCTGTTCGGCGCGGCCGGGTATGCCTACACCGTGACCTCGGTTCCAAAGCAGTTCACGACGGCGGGCACCCTCTCCATCGACATGGAACGCTTCGCCGTCCCGGCGCTGCAAGGGGCGCTCAGCGGCGACGGGCTGTCGGACCCAATGCCGCAGGTCCGCAGCGAGGTGCAAATCCTGATGTCGCGCTCGCTGCTCCAGGAAGTCGCGGACGACCTGCATCTCATCGACAATCCGGAGTTCAATGCGGCACTTCGTCCGATGCCGTGGGGCGAGAAGACGAAGCGGTCCATCGCCGGCGCGCTGCCGGAGGCCGTGGCCCAGCCGCTGGCCGACGCCGGCCTGCTGCCCGACGTCAGCAGGCCCATCGAGCCGCCGCCCGAGGCCGTGCTGAAGGACGGCGTCATCGGCAGCATCGCGCAGCGCCTCAGCATCATCAACGACAACCGAAGCCTGATCGTGCTGGTGCAGTTCACGTCGATGGACCCGAACACGGCCGCCGCCGTGGTGAACAGCGTCATCAGGAACTACACCGCGGACAAGTCGCAGGGCCGCATCTCGGCCAACAGCGACGCCAACTCCGAGCTGTCGCGGCGGGTGGTCGAGGCGCGGAACGAGATCGGCGTCCTGGAGCGCAGGATCGCCCAGACCCGGGAAAAGTACAACCTCGTGCAGACCCGGGCCGGCAGCGTCAGCCAGCAGCAGCTTGAGGACCTGTCCAGCGCCCTGACCCATGCAAGCGCCGACCGGGCGCAGGCGGTGGCGAACTACCAGCGCGCCGGCGCGATCGCCCGCACCGGCGCTACGTCGAACGACAACGTCGCGGTGCTCGGCTCCGGCACCATCAGCGGCCTCCGGGACAAGGAGGCCGCTGCGGACCGCCACCTCGCGCAGATTTCGACGACGCTGGGCCAAGGCCATCCGCAGGTCCGTGCGGCGCAGGCCGAGCTTGCCTCCGTGCGCAGCGCCTTGGCGGCAGAGACCCAGCGCGTCATGGCTTCGCTCGGGGCGCAGGCCGATTCGGCCCGGGCGCGCGAGGCTGACTTGAAGGGGCAGCTTGAGACCGCGCAGAGGAACGCCGGTGGCCTCGCCGCGGTGCAGTCCGAGCTGCAGCAGCTGGAGCGGGATGCGGAGTCGCGCCGCAACGTCCTGCAGACCCTGCTGCAGGGCGAGGCGCAGACCGCGTCCCGCAAGATCGGGCCTGAGCAAAGCGGCGTGCGCGTGGTCAGCATGGCCGTGGCGCCGTCGTTCCCCTCTAGCCCCAAGCCGAAGATCGCCGGGCTGCTGGGCATGCTGAGCGGCTGCGCCTTCGGCGGCTTGCTGTCTCTGGCGCGAGGGCGCCGCGACAACGGCTTTACCCGGCCGAACGAGATCACGGCTGCCACGGGCCTTACGCCGCTTGGAATCGTGCCGCGTCCCTCGAACGGGGCGCCGCTGGCGGAGCGCGTCGCCGCCGACCCGAGCGGGCCGGAGGCGGAGGCGCTGCGCTCGCTTCGCACCCGACTGCGGTTTTCCGGACGCGGCTCGGTGCCGCGCAGCGTGCTGTTCGTGTCCAGCCTGGCCGGAGAGGGCGCGGCGGAGTTCACCGCGGCGTTCGCGCGCGTGGCCGCCATCGACGGGCTTCGGGTCCTGCTGCTCGAAGGCGACCTGCGGGAGCCATCCCTTGCCCGCATCCTCAAGCTCCCGCCCAGCAACGGCCTGATCGAGACGCTTCAGGGCGGCGAGCATTGGCAGGAGCAGGTGCAGCAGGATCAGCGCACGTCGCTGGACCACCTGCTGGTGGCCGGGCCGCAGCCTGCGGCGAACCAACTGCTTGACTCCATGCAGCTGCAGAACCTGGTCGCCGAGGCGCGGGACGAGTACAACCTGGTCGTTATGGACAGCCAGCCCATCGGCAGCGCCACGCAGAGCATGGTGCTGGCGAACATCGTTGATACCGTCGTCCTCGTGGTCGGCGCCAAGCGCGCAAAGCGGGCGGCGGTGCGCGAGTCGATCCGCACGCTGACCCTCGCGTCGCGCAAGCCGGTTGTAATGGCGATCAACATGGCGGCGTGACGATCCCGCGTGAGACCGCGGGCGTCAGCCGCGAGCGGAGGCGGGTGGCGTCCAAATCTGGAATCGCTCGCCGCGTAAGGATTGAGCGACGCCCAATCCGGTCGCGACGAACGCTTCGGCGATGCCCACGACCTTGCCGAACGGGCTGGCGGGTTGCAGTCGGGCGAGGACCAGGAACGCCGTCCCCCACAAGACGCACTGCATCAGCAGCGCCCATGCGCCGAGCACTCCCAGCCCGGCCGCGAAGCACAGCAGCGCGGCCCCTAGCAGATAGGCCGTAAACCAACGCAGCAGCTTGTGCGAAACATATTTGTATCGGTCGAGCAGCGGCAACTTGGCCAGGTCGGCCCGCAGTAGCCGGTGCACGTTGAATGCCTGGCAGGCGATGCGGACCTTGCGCCGGAACTCGTCGCCCGCCTGCGTCGCCGCTTCCTCGTACGCCAACGCATCGCCGGCCCGCGCCACCCGGTGGCCGCCGCACAGGATCGACAGCGACACGCACATGTCGTCGATGATGTCGGGCGGCGGCGGGCGGTGCAGCGCGCGCCGGATCGCGAAGATGGACCCGTCCGCGCCCATCGTCGATCCGCTGCGCGACTCAAGCTCCTTGATGGTCTCCTCGAGGCGCCAGTAGAGAGACCCCGTCACTGCCGTCGCGCTGTCATTGGCCCGGGTATAGACGAGGTGGCCGCACACGCACCCGACCTCCGGATCGCCGAAGCACGACAGCAGCCGGGGAATGGCGTCAGGCGCGAAGATGACGTTCGCGTCGGAGAACACCACGAACTCGGCGCTGGCTGCCTGGACCAGCGTGTTCATCCCATGGGTTTTGCCGTGCCGCGTGGGCGACGCGATGACGGTGATCTCGCCCTCGTACTCGCGCAGGATCTCGGCCGTGCGGTCCGACGCCGCATCGACGTAGATCAGCAGCTCGAGGCCGGGCGCCGCCTTGCGCATGCTGACCATGTTGTCGGCCTTGGCGCGGATAACCTTTTCCTCGTTGTAGGCGCAGACGCACAGGGCCACGCGGGCGTCGGAAGCCGGTAGGACTGCCGCGACCGGCCGGGGCCGAAGCCGGGCGAGCAGCGCCAGGCTCAACGGATACGTGGTGAAAGGATGCACGCCGACGGCCGCAAGGACGCAAGCGCCGGCAAGCAGTTGCTGACCTAGCACAGTATGACTCCCAAGTGGAACTACGTGGTAATCGGCTTGGCTGTCGCGCCACGCCAAGGCGCCCCGGCCCCCTCTGGAACCGGTCGGCGCGCGGCTGCCGCCATCAGCACCGCCTCGTATTGGGCGCTGATGCGAGAGGGCGCGAAGTTTGCGGCGGCTTTGCGGCATTCCGTGAACACGACCCTGCGATCCCAGGGCGCGCCGATCAACTCGGACAGGCTCGCGAACAGCGCCTGCGCGTCCGTTCCCGCGATGAGGAAGCCGTTCCGGCCATGCTCGATCACCTCCGCAAGCCCGCCCAGCGGGGTGGCCAGGCTCGGCACGCCATAGGCCAGGGCCTCGTGGAACACGCGGGGGAACGGGTCTTCCCAGACCGAGGGGATCACCAGCAGGTCGATCGACGGGAAGAACTCCGGCGGCGAGACGTGGCCGACGAACCTGATGCCGCCCGCGCCCGCCGCCCGCGCCTGCAGCGCCTCCGCGTAGTCGGGCTTTCCCGTTCCGGCGACGCTGAGGGACGCCACATCGCCCGGAAAACGGCGGACGGCGTCGATCAGGTTCTCCAGGCCCTTGGACGGATCAAGGCGTCCCATGAACCCCAGGCGGAGCGGCGTGCGGAGGACCGGCGGCGCGACGTCGGGGAGCGCCTCCGCCGCGTTGTTGCCGCGGATGATGCGGATGGGCTGCCGGCCGGCCACGGCACGGGGGAAAGCACCGGCCTCGGTCAGGCGGTCGAACACCCGGTTGCTGACGCAGGTCACGACGGCGGGGATCCCCGACATGGCCCGGCGCGGCCGGCTGAACACCCGGCATTCCGAGCACAGCGACGCGCAGTTGCCCGGGCCGGGCCGCCACATGGCGCTGCGCGGACAGGCCGTGTAGTAGTCGTGCAGCGTTTGAACGATGGGGATGCGCAGGTTCCGCGCCGCCGACCATGCCGAGGCAGAAAATCCCTGGAGATTGTGGAAGTTCACGACATCTGGGGAAAGACGGCGTAAGAGACTTGTGAGCCGTCGTTTCATCACGGGGTTGTATGCCTCTATTGTCTGAAACATGACTCGCCACGGAAAGGTTTTACTTGCACCATGCGGCCAGAAGACATTTGCGAGCGGAAGGTAGTGCACGGGAATGCCGTCAACCTCGCCCGTCTCGGCCCGCGGTCCCGGGGTGAGCGTCACCACGTTGCAGTCATGGCCGCGGTCCACCATCTGTGTGGCGAGCAGGCGAAGCGTCGTCTCGGCCCCAGCGGCGCCATGAGGCGGGTAGAGCGTATTCAAGAATGTCAGGCGCACAAAATACCTCCGCGAGGGTCACTTAATCGTGTTAATTGAAGTTTATCCAATATTGCGACAGTTTGCGTTGCATCGCAGCATCCAGGTGATTTACTTGCACCCATGAGTTTCGTCACGCGCATGCTCCGCCGTTCGCCGCGTTCCGCGCCGGATGCCGCCCTGTCGCCGTCGCGGCACGCAACGCCGCGGCTCAGCATGCCTCCGCGCCCGAGCGCCTTGCGGAATGGCGGCGACGCGCCTGCCGGCATGGCGCAGCCACCGTCACAGCAGCATGCGCTGCGCGAGGTGTTCACGCCGACGCGCCCGCAGCGCAGCTCGCGCCGGGTCAGCGGGCGACAGACGGAGCTGCTGCGGATCTTCCGCGCCATCGCGCTCGACCGGGCGCATGTCGTGCTGTACGGCGAGCGTGGCCGCGGCAAGACGTCCCTCGTCAACCTGGTCGCCTCGGCTGCCAGGAGTTCCGGCTACATGGTTGGGCGCTACACCTGCTCCTTCGACAGCTGCTTCGAGGACATCGTGCGCGGGCTGGTGCGCGATCTGCCGAAGTCGATGCTGGCGGCGCCCGTGGTCCAGGATGACGAGCTGGAAGGCTGCGAGGCGGCCCTGCCGCGCGGCCGGGTTCAGCCGCGCGATATCGCCGCCCTGCCCGGCCGCCTCGCAGGACGTCACGTGGTGCTGATCGCCGACGAGTTCGACCGCGTGGAGGACTCAGCCACGCGGACCTGGTTCGCGGACGCAATCAAGCAGGCGTCCGACCGCGGCGCCGCGATCAGCTTCATCATTGTCGGCGTGTCCGACAGCCTTGAGGAGCTGGTTGGGCGGCATCCCTCCATCCAGCGCAACATCCTCGGCCTTGCCCTGCCCCTGCTGACCGACATCGAGATCGACGAGATCCTCGTGCAGGGCGGCCGGGACGCCGGGATCGAGTTCCTGCCCGAGGTGCGGCACGCCATCGTCGATGTCGCCCGCGGCGTGCCGTATGTGGCGCAGCTTCTCGGCCTGCATGCGGGAACGGAGGCGATTGCCCGCGCCTCGCCGCAGGTCGAGGCGCCGGATCTGCTGGCGGCGTTCCGCCGGGCGGTGGACGAAGCCGACCCCCGCGTGGCCGCGATCTACCAGGGGACCACCCACGGCGAGCGCGACCGCGCGATGCTTGGGAGCCTGCGGGCGATTGCCGCCGGGGAGCAGGACCGCTACGCCCGGTTCGTCGTCTCCGAGCACGAGGGCGCGCACTACATCGCAGAGCGGTGGCTGGAGCCGGGCGCCTGGGAGCGGCTGATGGAGACCGGCACGGTGCGGGCATGCCGGAGCATCGGCCCGGACTGCTTCGCCTTCTCCGAACCGATGCTGCAGCACTACATCCTCATGCGGGAGGCGCTCGACCGCGGGATGCCGCTCTACAACGGGGCCGCGTTCGGCTGATGCCCTGGTGTGTCGGGCTGCGGCCCGGCCCGCGTCATAGGGCCAGGTGAAGCCCGAACAGCAGGACGTTGCGGTTGTAGTTGCCTGTGGTCAAGGTGTTCAGCTGCTGGCCGAGCGGGATGCCCACCTGCTGGCTAGGACCGAGCGGCGTGTTGACCACCTGGGTGCCGACAACCGTCGCGTTGCCGGGTCCGCTCTGCTGCGTGAAGTCGTAATCGGCGGACAGGCGCACGCGGCGGTTGACCAGCCAGTTCACGCCGCCGCCCAGCGTGTAGCTGGTCGTGGTGCCGGTTGATTGGAAGAACTCCGCCGCCTGGAAGCTTCCCCGGCCCTGCAGCAGGATGTTGCGCCGGTATTCGTGGTCCACGACGATGCCGGTCGTCGTGAAGGTGTAGCCGGCAGTTCCCTCCGATTGCACGTCCTCGATCTGCCGCCGCACGAACCCGGTCAAGGTGGTCAACCCGGTTGGCGTGTAGATGACGTTCGCCTCGGCGATCGGGGCCGTCCGGGTGCCGTATTGGGACGCATCGAAAGCCCGCACCTCCACGCCGCCGAGCAGGCGGTAGCGCCACAAGCCGGTCGCCTGGTAGTCGAGGCCGGCCAGGAGCAGGAAGCTTTTCGAGTTGTTGCTGACCTGCTGGCTCTGCGGCCGGATGTAGTGCGAGTTGATTCCCTGCAGCACGACCAGGATGCTGCGCTGGTCGCTGAGTTCATAGCGCGTCGTGACGCCGCCGATCACCACGGTCCGGTCGCGGTAGCTCTGGTTGGCCGGTTGCCCGACCACGGCGGCGTTGCCGAACTGGAACAGGCGGACGTCGATGTTGGGCACGAAGGAGAACCGGCCGGCTTCGACCGTGTAGTCCGCGCGGACGGCATCGACGTCATAGGGCAGCGGCGTCGTCGTTGCGACGGCGCCGATGTCCGTGCCCAGCTCATGCTGCCGCAAATGCGAGTAGCCGATGTTCAGGTCATGGCGGCCGATCGTGTAGCCGCCGCCCACCGAGACGCTGTAGTTGGTGTAGCTCAGCCCGGAGGCGCTGAAATACGAGTAGTCGTCCAAGCTGGCCGAGATGCCGAAGCGATTGCGGGACCAGTTGGAGTTCGCATTGATTGAGGGCGACGTCTTGACGAAGCCGCTGCTCGGTCCGCCGGTGACGCCGAGGATGTTCGAGTCGTAGCCGACGCTCTCGTCCAAGCGCGCGTTGACGGTGTAGGCGCCGAGCCGTACGCCGGGCTCTTGGTACAAGGGCCGGAGCCGGGACAGCACCGTCACACCCTGCTCACGGTCGAAGCCCGGCGTTCCCGTGGGGAAGTAGTTCTCGACGTATTGCGCGCGGGCGCCAGGCGCGGCGCCTAGCGCCAACAGGCCGACCCCGATACACGACAGGCGCCGCCGTGTTCCTGACCGTCCCATAACCCCTCCGCCGCCATCCATCATTCCTGCAAGGACACGAGCGTGCCGGTGCGGTCAAGGGCAAAGGCGGGTCAAGACCGGGTTGAGGAGAGCCGTCCCCGATTATGGTCACGCCGTGCGGCCGAGATGCAACGTTCATGCCTGATCATGGTCCGAGCGCGGCAGTTGCTCTCGACGGTGCAACCAAACAGGTCATAACATGCTAAGATGGATGCGGAAATCAGGAGAAAGTCATGCGCGTGACAAGTACAGGGCCAGGATTGCTATCGCGGCGCGTCGCCTTGGCCGGCATCGTGGCTGCGCCGATGGCTGGCCTTGTGGGCTGCGGCGGCCCTGGCGCGGGGCTCCCGCCCGTTCCCGACGTGAACACCAGCGTCTATACTCTGGGACCGGGCGATCAGATCCGCATCATCACGTTCGGCGAGCAGCAACTGACGGGCGAGTTTCGGGTCGATGCCGCAGGCGAGATCGCGTTGCCGCTCGTCGGCGACGTGCATGCCGGCGGCCTGACCCCAAAGCAGCTGGAAGGCTCGGTTTCCCAGACGCTGACCCGGTCCAAGCTCTACAGGAACCCAAGCGTCTCGGTCGAGGTGATCGCCTATCGGCCCATTTTCATCTTGGGCGAGGTCGCCCGCCCGGGCCAGTATCCCTATCAGCCCGCGATGACCGTCGTCACGGCGGCGGCGGTGGCCGGCGGCTTCACCTACCGTGCGGTCAAAGACCGATTTTCCATCGTTCGCACCAGCAGCAGGCAGACTGCGACGACCGAAGGAGGCGCCGGACGAGAGACCTTTGTTCAACCAGGAGACGTGATCACGGTGTTCGAGCGGGTCTTCTAGCCGCTGCCCAGGGCCGCTTGCCTCGCGTCCCTCAATGGGTTAACTGGCTGCATCCATGAAACTTCATCCATACGTCTCTTACGGTGCCGTCTTTCGGTCGTAAGGGTGCCATAACATGCACAGGCATCGTCAACGATACGTGATCGACGCTTTGTGTGCGTTGCGGCATAGTCCGCGTTAACAGATGTGAAAGACCGTCCCTTCTGGCGGGCGCTTATGTCTTGCGCGACTGACCTGGACGATGGGCGAGGGATTAACGGATGCATGTCAACTCTCTGACACGTGGGACTTCGCCACAATCTCGTGTCCGCAACGTGCCGTTCAGGCCAGCGACGCTGCGGTGGATAGCGTTGTTCTCTGCCGACATCGTCGCATTGGTTCTGGCGGCGGTCGTGGCGCTGGTGGCCCACATGGCGGTTGAGACCGTACCTCTGGAGCGGGCGTTGGGCCAGATCCCCAGCCAAGGGTTCGGTTGGCATGGGTGGGGCAGCGTTCTCGTCGCCAGCTTGCTCGTCGCCTACTTCGGCTGCCGGGGCCACTATACGCTTCGGGTGCCGATCTGGACGGAACTGCGCGGGCTGGCTGCGGGCGTCGCAATCGGTTTCCTCTGCGACAGCTATATCCGCGTCATCGTTTACGGCTCGCAAATCGGGTTTGAGAGCGTGGCCCGCTGGATCGTGCTCCTGCCCTGCCTGCTGCTGACGCGCAAGCTGGCCCGGACCATTCTCGACGACTTCGGCGTTTGGCGCCTGCGCACCCTCATCATCGGCGACGACGCTGCCCTCAAATCGACCCGGGCAGCGTTTCAGTCGGATGCCCGGCTTGGCTACGAGGTCGTCGCGTCGGTCGGCCTGCACGCGGTCAACCACGCTCCGGGCCGCGGCACATGGCTGCTTGAGCAGCACGACGCCGAGTTCGCGGTCATCGCAACGCGCGGCGACATCTCCGGGGAGGCTGCCCGCTTTGCCGAGGACCTGTCGCGTGAGCGCGTGCCGTTCGCGCTCGTGCCGGCCATTGACGGGCTGCCGGTCAGTGCGTTCAACAGCCAGTATTTCTTTACCCACGACGTGACGCTCTTGGTATACGGCAACAACCTCGCTCGCCCGTTCAGCCGTTTCGTCAAGGCGCTGTTCGACCAGGCGGTCGCGCTGGTCCTGCTGATGCTGCTCTCGCCGTTGTTCCTAGCGCTCGCGTTGCTGGTCCGCATCGACGGCGGCCCGGCGCTGTTCGGCCACAAGCGCGTGGGGGAGAACGGGCGGTCATTCCGCTGCTTCAAGTTCCGCTCGATGGTCACGAACGCCGACGAGGTGCTGCAGCAAGTGCTCCAGACCGATCCGCGGGCGAGGGCGCAATGGCAGGCGACGCACAAGCTTCAGGACGATCCCCGCATCACCTCGATTGGCCGGGTGCTCCGCAAGACGAGCCTGGACGAGTTGCCGCAGTTGCTCAACGTCGTCCGCGGCGAGATGAGCCTGGTTGGTCCCCGCCCGATCATCGACGCCGAGATCCCGCGCTACGGCCGCGACATCTCGTATTACTTCGAAACGAAGCCTGGGATCACGGGTCTTTGGCAGGTCAGCGGGCGGAGCAACACGACGTATGAGCACCGCGTGTCCCTCGACGTCTGGTATGTGCGCAACTGGTCCCTGTGGCACGACATCGCCATCCTGCTGAAGACGCTGCCGGCGGTGCTGAAAAAAGAGGGAGCAGTCTGAGCTGAGCCTTTACGCGATGCGGCCGGCTCTCGGGAAGTAGCCGCCGCGAAGCGTCTTGCGCAGGATGATTGGCATCTGGCGCAACGTTTCCAGGGCGATATAGCTGGAACTCGAAGGGGACTGGATGAACAGCCCTCCAGCCAGACCAAGCCGACCCGTTTTGACCGCGTCGGTGAAGGCGCGGTAGTAATACGCCCGGTCGATCTTCGCCTTGTGCTGACGCAAGGCGTCGCAGAGCACCGTGTCCTGCAGAACGGCGGGATCCCTCAAGAACGTCTCTTCAAGCTGCGAGATGCGTAGAAGGTCGCCCGAGCTTTGCACTTCGGTCAACGATCCCGGCCGCGTGGCATAGTGATACAGGACCTCGGGCGTGATCCACCATCGCGCCCCAGCGCGCAGGCACGCCATATACAGCATGAAATCCTCGCCGAACCGGTTCCGCTCGTCATGCCTCAGCCCATGCTCCAGCAGGAAGCCGCGCCGGATCATAGGCTGCATGAAG
>CAXSHI010000069.1:0-21377 GCA_964236755.1 uncultured Acetobacteraceae bacterium | reverse complement strand
TGGCCGTCGCGGTCCTCCGGGGCGAGCGGCCGGGGCGGGTCGCCGTCCAGGGTGAAGTCCCGCGCCCAGTCGTCCTCGATCAGGAACGCGCCCGCCCGGGCCGTCGCGGCCAGCACGTCGGACCGGCGGCCCGGCGACAGCACCGCGCCGGTCGGGTTCGCGTGGCTCGGCTGGCAGTAGAACACGCGGGCGCCGGTGCGGCGGAACGCCTCGGCAAGGAGGTCCGGCCGGACGCCCTCGCCGTCGGTGGGGACCGGCACGATCCGCAGCCCCGCCGCCTGCGCCGCCGCCAGGGCGCCGACGTAGCTGGGGCTTTCGATCAGCACCGGGTCGCCCGGCGCGGCCAGGGCGCGGAAGGCGGCGGCGTTGGCCGCCTGGGTGCCGGGGCAGATCGTCACCTCGTGCGGGTGGGCGCCCGGGACCTCGGCGGCGAACCAGGCGCGCAGTGCCGGCAGGCCCTCGGCCGGCATGCGCCCCCACACGCCGGGCCGGCGCAGCGCGCGGGCCGAGGCCGCGGCCAGCAATGCCGTCGGCTGCAACGCCTCGGGCAGGTAGCCGGCGTTCAGCGCGCGCGCCTGCTCGGACGGCACCAGGCACAGGCTGCCCAGCCCGCCGGCCGCCGTCCGGGCCGGCCCGAGCGCCAGGCTCTGCCAGCCCAGGTCGCACGGCGCCTCGCTGCCGCCCGGCCGGTCCGCGACGAAGGTGCCCAGTCCCGGCCGCGTGTCCAGCACGCCCTCCCGCGCCAGGCCGTCCAGCGCCTGCTGCACGGTGACGGGGCTGACGCGCAGCGCCGCCATCAGCGCGCGGACGGAGGGCAGGCGCGAGCCGGCCGGCTGCCCGTCCGCCAGACAGCGCAGGTGTTGCGTGACGCGGGCGTTGCTGTTACCTGTTTTCATGGGAACTCACAGTAACGCTACTGCCGCCGCCGCGGTAACGCAACCCGGGACAGGACGGCGGCCGTGAGCGCCGGGCTGATGCTGGCGTTCGCGGGCTTCGCCTTCGTCAGCTCCATCACGCCCGGGCCGAACAACGCGATGCTGCTGGCCTCCGGCGTGAACTACGGGTTCCGCCGCACCGTGCCCCATATCGCCGGCATCAGCCTGGGCTGCGTCCTCATGCTCGTCCTGGTCGGCCTGGGCCTCGGCCAGGTGTTCGCGGCCGTCCCGCTGATCTACGGCGTGCTGCGCTATGCAGGCGCCGCCTACCTGCTTTGGCTGGCCTGGAGCATCGCCCGGGCCGGGCCGATGGCGGGCCGCCCCGCAGGCGGGCAGCCGATGACGTTCTGGCAGGCCGCCGCGTTCCAATGGGTCAACCCGAAGGCCTGGATCATGGTCGTGGGCGCCGTGACCACCTACGCGCCGCGCGACGGCTACGGGCGGAACGTCGCGGTGCTGGCCGTGCTGCTCGGCCTGGTCAACCTGCCCAGCATCTGCGTCTGGGCCGGCTGCGGCACGGCGCTGCGGCCCTTCCTGTCCCACCCGGGCCGCGTCCGGGTGTTCAACGGGGCGATGGCGCTGCTGCTGGTGCTCTCGCTGCTGCCGGTCCTGCGGAACTGAGCCTTTTGGAGAACGCCATGCGCCGCCGCTACGCCACCGTTGACGTGTTCACCACCATCCCGTTCAGCGGCAACCCGCTCGCGGTCGTGCTCGACGCCGAGGGCCTGTCCACGGCGCAGATGCAGGCCGTCGCGCGCGAGTTCAACTACGTCGAGACCAGCTTCGTCCTGCCGCCCCGGGACCCGGCCCACACGGCGGAGGTGCGCATCTTCACGCCCGACCGCGAGCTGCCCTTCGCCGGCCACCCCAACGTCGGCACCGCCTTCGTGCTGGCCCGGCAAGGCCAAGCGTTCGGCCGGGCGATTGGCGATGATGTCGTCTTCGAGGAAAAGGCGGGCCTGGTCCCGGTCCGGGTGCTGCGCGGGCAGGGCGAGGCCCGGCGAGCCTCCCGGCCCGACGCGGTCGGCGCCGAGCTGACCGCGCCGGAGCCGTTCCGCCGCGGCACCGCCATCGACCCGGCGCTCGTGGCGGCCGCGGTCTCGCTGCCTGCGGGCGAGGTCGCGACGGACCGGCACGCGCCCCTGGTGGCGTCGGTCGGCCTGCCGTTCCTCCTCGCGGAGCTGCGGAGCCGCGACGCGCTCCGCCGCATCCAGCCCGATCCGGCGGCGCTGGCCGAGGCGTTCAGGCTCGCCGGCGTCACCGGCCTGCACCTTTACACACCCGACACCGCGCCCGGCGATGCGTCAGGAGGGTCGTGCGACCTCAGCGCGCGCATGGTGTGCCGGGTCCCGATGGTGGTCGAGGACCCGGCGACGGGCAGCGCCAACTGCGCGCTCGTGGCCCTCCTCGCCCAGCTTGCCCCGCAGCCGGACGCGGTGGTCGAGGTCGCGGTGGCGCAGGGCGTGGACATGGGCAGGCCCAGCCTCCTGCACGCGCGCGCCCGCAAAACGGGAGGCGCCATCGACTTGGTGAGCGTGGGCGGACGCTGCGTCGAGGTCATGGAAGGCAGCTTCAGCCTGAAGGGACAGGGGTAGCCGCGCCACGGAGGATCAGCCGGCGTCCCTGACGGCGAAGCGGAACCGTCCGGCCTCGAAGCCTATCCGCAGCCCGCGATGCCTCGCCAGGAACCATAGCCCGACGGCCGCCGCGGCGAAGCCGGACGCGGCGCCGAGGCCCAACGCCCAGCGGGGACCGAACCGGTCGGCGGTCCAGCCGGCGACCGGGGCGCCGATGGACGTGCCGCCCAAGGTGATGGCCAGGCGGATCGCCATCACCCGTCCCCGCATGGCCGGCTCGGTCGAGAGCTGCACCAGGCTGTTGGTCGTGTTCATGAAGGTCAGCGCCGACGCCCCCACGACCACGAGGGCGAGGCCGAACAGCCAGTAGGTCGGCATGACCGCCGCCAGGGCGCAGCCGAACCCGAACGCCGCGGCACCTCCGCACGCCAGCGTGAAGCGCGGCGCCTCCCGCCCGGCCGCGAGCAGCGAGCCGGCGATCGTCCCCACCGCCATGGTTGAGGTCAGCAGCCCGTACTGCCCGGCGCCGGCGCCGAACACGCTGACGGCCATGGTCGAGATGAAGATCGGGAAGTTCAGCCCGAACGTGCCGATCAGGGCCAGCATCGCCAGCACGGCCAGGAGGTCGGGGCGCGCCCGGACGGTGCGGAACCCCTCCAAGAGGCTCCCGCGCGCCCGGGCGGCCCGGCCGGTCCGATGCAGGTCGCCGACGCGGAGGAACGCCAGCGAGCAGAGCACGGCGCCGAACGAGGCCGCGTTGAGGAGGAACACCCACCCGGTCCCCACCCATGCGATGAGCACGCCGGCAACCGCCGGGCCGATCATCCGGGCAGCGTTGAACGAGGTGGAGTTCAGCGCCACCGCGTTCGACAGGTCGGCCTCGCCCACCAGCTCCGAGACGAAGGTGTGGCGCGCGGGCGCGTCGAACGCCGAGGCGCAGCCGAGCAGGAACGCGAACACGCCGACATGCCACAGCTGCACGGCCCCGGCGATGGTCAGGGCGCCCAGCGCCAGGGCCAGCGCCCCCATGGCCGCCTGGGTGCCGATCAGCAGCCGCCGCCGGTCGAGGTGGTCGGCCGCGAAGCCGGTCCACGGCAGCAGCAGCAAGTGCGGCCCGAACTGCAGCGCCATCACCACGCCCAGCGCCGTCGCGTTCCGGTGCGTCAGCACGGTCAGCACGAGCCAGTCCTGGGCGATGCGCTGCATCCAGGTGCCGATGTTGGACACGAGCGCGCCCACGGCCCAGACCCGGTAATTGACGTTGCCGAGCGAACGGAAGGTGCGCTTCAAGGGGCCAGCCTCACCCTCAATCGCGGCGCCAGGACGCTGCTACGGCGGACGTGGTCACGCCGGGGCCGTGCGTCGCGCCCCTACTTCGCCATGACATGCCGTCCGGCGGCGCGTCGCATGGCGCTGCGGAGCGTGCCGGGCAGCAGGGTGCGGAGCGCCACGCGGGCGGCGACCAGCGGGTAGAGCCGGACCGGCGACATGCGGACGGAGGCGGACAGCTGGCCCTGCGCCACAAGCCGCGCCGCCGTGCCCGACAGCATGCGCACGCACAGGGCGCGGTTGGCCGGCGCCATCGACCCGAGCGCCCCCATGATCGAGGCGCGGATGAACGAGCAGTCCTCGCCGTCCAGCTCGTAGGGGCGGTAGGCCGCAAGATCCAAGAGCTTCGCCGAGGTCGCCACCGCAAGCCGCGCCGCCTCCTCCGCGTCCAGCCCGCGGCTGCCCAGCCGCACGATCCCCCGCAGCGTGCGCGCTTCCTGGTATTCGGCCAGGGCCGATTTCGGGAAGGCGAGGTCCGGGCGTCCGGCCCGGCGGCGCATGGCCGAGATCCCGGCCAGCTGCGAGCTCATCGCCGCCACCCGCCCGTTCAGCGTGGACGCGCCCGTCACGCTCTGGTCGTGGATGCGGTAGCAGCCGAGCAGGTCCGGCATGTTGGCCAGCCCCCCCGCCTCCTGCAGCCGCCAGTAGAGGTCGGTGTCCTCGGCGTGGAACACGTGGCGGTAGCCGCCCGCCGCCGCGACCGCTGCCCGGCGCATCATCAGGAACGGGTGGATGAGGTAGGGTTCCTGCTGCGGGTAGGCCGTGGGGTCGGCGAGGTCGGGCGACAGCGGGGTGACGGGGGGGCCAAGCTCGCGGCCGGCGGCGTCGATGTGGATGACCGACCCGGACACCGCGCCGCAGCCGGGGTGGCGGCGCAGCCAGTCGCGCTGCCGCTCGAAACGGTCCGGCCGGGCGAGGTCGTCGGCGTCGTGGCGGGCGACGAGCGCCGCGGTGCCGGCGGCGAGGCCCGCGTTGAGCGCATCGACGATGCCGCCCCCCGGCCGGTGGAGAAGCAGGATGCGCGGGTCGGCGGCGGCGAGGCGCTCGATGAGGGCCGGGGTGTCGTCGGTGGAGCCGTCGTTGACGAGGATGATCCGGATGTCGCGCAGGGTCTGGGCCTGGATGCTCGCGACCGCACTTTCCACCGTGCGCGCCGCGTTGCGCACCGGGATCACCACGTCAACGCTCACGTTCGGCATCAAGCAACCCCCCAGGGCCGGGCCGTCCCATCTCAGTCTGTCGGCGGCGAGCTTGCGGGCATGGACGCGCGCCATGGCATGACGGCCTGCATCGCAATGACCTGCCCGGTTTCAAAGGAGCGGCACGCTCCCCGACCTCAAAGGAGCGGCGCGCCCGGCACCAGCAGTAGCACCGTTGCCTCCCTTCGTCAGCCCAGGATGACGGGAATTCCGTTGACGGCGGTTAGCGTGAAGGCGCGGGGCCGCCGTGCCGGCGAGTTCTCGATGGCTTTCCTGAGCTTGAGATGCGATGTGAGCGCCAGATGCAGTGCGAACGCCAGATGCGATGTGGACGCCCGGCAGCCGTCGGGCGGCCAGCACTGCGGACCGGGTCAATTGGATGACTCTGCGACGGGTTGCCAGGAGACGGGTTGCCAGGAGACGGGTTGCCAGGAGACGGGGCATCAGCACGGAGAAGCTAGAAGGGCGCCGGGCGGGGGAGGCCGCGCCGGCCATTGTCGCCCTCGGGCGCCGCGCGCTGCACGGGCTGATCTGGATGCTGGCCCAGAACCTGGTCGCCCGCGCCAGCAGCGTGTTCAGCCAGCTGGTCCTGGCGGCGCTGCTGCGGCCGGCCGACTTCGGCGTCATCGGCCTGACCTACACTGTGACCAACATCGCCGCGGCGTTGACGAACGTGGGCCTCGACGACGTCGTCCTGCAGCGCGAGCGCGCCTTTCGCCTTTGGCTCGGGCCGGCGTTCTGGATCAGCCTGAGCCTGGGGCTGGCGGCGGGCCTGCTGGTCGTCGCCGTCTCGCCCGCGGCCGCGGCGATCTACGAGGCGCCCGACCTGATCGGCCTGCTGGCCGTGCTCGCGCTGGCGATGCCCCTCGGAGCCTTGGGAAGCGTGCCGGCGATGATCCTGCGCGCGCGCATGCGGTTCGGCGCCCTCGCGATCTATGGCTCGCTCGAAACGGTCGGGCAGGTGCTGATGACGGTCGCGTTCGCCTGGTACGGCTTCGGCGCCTACAGCTTCGTGCTGCCCGCGCCGATCTTCGCCGCGATGCGCTCGGTCGTGCTTTGGCGCCTGGCCGGCTCCAGGCCGAACCTCCGCCCGCAACGGACGCGGTGGAAATACGTGGTCGGGAACACCGCAGTCACCTTTGCCACCAGGGTGCTCGTGTCCGTCGTCAACCAGGGCGACTACATCGTGCTGGGCTTGGTCGGGAGCCAGGCGGTCGTCGGCGTGTACTACTTCGGCTTCCGGTTGGCGGCGCAGCCGTTGTGGACCCTGGCCGGCAATTTCAGCAACGTCCTGTATCCCGCCCTGGTGCAGATGCGGTCCGACCCGGAGCGGCAGAACCGCGCCGTGCTCAACAGCTCCACCCTGCTGTCGTTCTGCGTGATGCCGGTGGCCTTGATCCAGTCGGCGGTCGCCGAGCCGTTGATCACCCGGTTCTTCGACCCGCGATGGGCCGCCTCCATCCCCATCATCCAGCTTCTCAGCATCGGGCTTGCCTTCGACGCGATCTCCTGGGTCGCGGGCGCGCTCCTGAGTGCCCGGGGCGAGTTCCGGGCAGGGCTGCGCTACGGCATCATGCAGCTGCCGGTCTTCTTCGCGCTCGTGGCCGTGGGCGCCGTCCTGGGCCAGGCCGTCGGCGTGGCCTGGGCCGTTTGCGCCTTCTACGCGCTCACCCAGCCGATCTACGCCTATCGCGTGTTCAGGCGGATCGGGGTGACGGCCTGGCAGGTGGCGCTCATCTACCTCCGGCCCACGGCCTATGCCGCCGTCGCGGTTGACGTGGGACTGGCCCTCTCGAAGCTGCCGCCCTTGGCCGGCCTTCCCGTGATCCGCGCGGCCGTGATCGGCTCCGTCGGCCTTGCCCTCTATGCCGCGCTGGTGAGATGGCGGGCGCCGGAGGTCTGGGCCGCCCTGCGGGACCGCATCACCGCCGCCCTTCGCCGTTCCGTTGCCGCTTGAGCCGCGGGCGCACGCTGCCCGCCGGCCGGGCGGCCATCCCGGAACGGGGCGGCCCCTCACGCACAGCCCCCTCACGCACAGCCCCCTCACGCACAGCCCCCTCACGCACAGCATCGGAGGCGCCAGATGGCGGACCGGATCTCCCAAGCGATCGCCTGGCGCTCGACGCGGCCGGGCGTGGCCGTTTCAACCGTCCTGGTCGGCGCCGCGGCGGCCTGGTTCGCCCTCCCGGCGCTGTTCGTCGCCTACACGGAAGGGTTTCAGCCGCAGGTCGTCATCAACGCCCATGCGCTCGCGCTGGGCGACCTGCGCCTGGGCGACACGCTTTATCCCTTCAACGGGCAGTTCTTCCTGCTGACCCGGCTTGGCACGAGCCTCGCGGTGCTGGGGCTGCAGCGCCTCGGCGACCTGTCCGGCCTGGCCGCCTTCCGCCTCCTCGGCGTCGGGTCGCTCCTGCTGCTCCTGGGGACGCTGCTGGCGCTGCTTCGGCGCGTGTATCGGGTCGGCTTCACCCGCGCCCTGCTCTGCTGCGTCCTGTTCCCGCCGATCTTCGAGTCCGCCTATCTTCCGAACGACAACATGCCCTCGGCCGCGCTGGCCTGCCTGGCCCTGCTGCTGTTCTGGACCCGTCCGACGCTGCCGAGAACCGCGGCGGCGGGGCTGCTGCTCGGGATGGCCGTGCTGGTGCGGCTCGATGCGGCGCTCATCGCCCCAGCGTTTGCCATCCTGCTGCTGACGGAGGTGGAGGGATGGGGCGCGCGGGCGGTCCGGGCCTGCATCGTGGGCGCGCTCGTCCTGGCGATCCCGATCGTGACATACCGGCTGTTCGGCCTGTCGTTCCTCGACACGTTCGCGGCGGTGAGCCGGGCCACGCTGCTGTGGGACAGGCCGCACCGGCCGCTGCACAACGATTACGTCACCCTGCGCCAAAGCATCGCCGCTCCGGGCGCAGTGGCGTGGCTGCTGGGGATCGCTTCCTTTGCCCGGCAGCGGCGGTGGCGCGACCTCGGCCTGGCCCTGGCCGTCCCGCTGCTCTACATCGCGGCCTACCGGTCGCAGCTGGTCGAGGGGCGCTACCTGCTGCCTCTTTCGCCGTTCGTCCTCCTGGCGATGGCGGAGGGGCTAGGATCGGTCGTCTCCCTGTCCCGCTGGGCGCGGCCGGTCGCGCTGGCCGGGCTGGCCGCGGGGCTTCTGATCTGGATCGTGCCGCCGCCGGCGGGGCTAAGGCCGTGGTTGGCCGCCGATGACGAAGGTCCCCGGCTTGCGCTGGGCCGGGTCTGGAACCCGTTCCTGACGCTATGGTGGCAGGGCCGGCTGCGGGACGGGCAGGCGGCGGTGGCCGAGGGCATCGAGCGGGTGGCCGCCCGGCCCGATCCGGTCATCGTCACGGGCTACTGGACGGGGGACCGGCTGGCGGCCTTGTCGCTGCTGGAGCAGGGGTTCGCCGCGGCGCCCGACGGGGTGCCGGAGGCTTGCCGGGGCATCGCGGAACGCTGGGTCCGCGGCCCCGCCGCCGTGCTGCTGGTCCGGACCCACATCCCTTTCCTGCATCAGAGCGAGGGCATGACCTGGCAGGCCGTGGGCCTGCCCTGCGTGCAGGCGGCGCGGCCCGGCGCCGACCGCGTGCTGATCGTCAACTCGGGACCGCTGGATGGCCCGGCGGCTGCGCCCGGCGCTCCGGGCGCCGTGTTCTCGGCGGCCCAAGGCGGCCCGCCGCCGCTCGCGCCCCGCATGGCGTCGCTGCTGGTCGGCGTCTCCGTGGCGATGCTGCCGTTGGGCGGCGTGTCGGCCGCGCTGGACACCTCGCCCACCCCCGAGGAGCGGCAATCCGCCACGGCGGCCATCACGAACCGTTCAAGCCTGTTGCAGTGAGCCTCGGCTTGCCCATTCGTTTACAAGGTGCGCCGCATCCGACGGTTGCGGGCCGATACTTGTAAAATCTCAAAAAATAGGCAAACATCTGGGCCAGCATGCAACCAGAGAGCGCCGACTGGCCGCCGTCGCGCGTGCCGTCGATCTGCTTTGAGACACATTCTCGTGCCAAGAGAGCGAGCTGAGGTTTATTGATGATCAGGTCGCGTAATTGACGCCCCGACCCGGACTGGATGCATCAAGCAGCGGCGCGCGGCAGCAAGCGGATCGGCGTCGGCTGATCAGGCCTGAGCAGTTCCATCGCGTGCTCTCGCAGATGACGGCGACGGCAAGGCTTGGCGGCACGGTCGGGCCGAGCACGCGCCTGATGCTGATTGCATTCCCGCTGGCGGCCGTCGCCCTTTTCGCGCCGGCGCGCCAGATCCTGGGCGCGTTCTCCGCGCTGCGCGACGCCTGGGCGGCGGTGCTCACGGCGGCCGTCCTCTACGGCGCGGCCCACGTCCTCCGCGCGGCGCGGCTGGCGGTGCTGGCGGCGCCGGCGCTCGGCATGCGTGTCCGCGCCGTCGTGCTCCTGCACTTCCACACGGCGCCCGTGTCCTTCATCGTCCCGTTCAAGCTCGGCGAACTCTATCGGTGGCAGCAACTGGCCTGGCTGTCCCGGAACCCGGGCGGCTCGCTGCTGATCGTGCTGCTGGACCGCATGCTGGATGCCCTCGTGCTTCTGCTGGCGCTCGCGGCGGTGGCCGTGGCCAGCGGGCGGATGGCGCCCGGCGCGACGCTCATCGCGGGCCTGCTCACCCTTGCGACGGTGCTGGGCCTGTTCGTCGTGCTCGTGGTGCCCGGCTGCCTCAAGGCGTTGCAGGCCTACATCCTGCAGAACCACTCGGCCCCGCGCGCGCGCCGGGTGCTGCGCGTCGTCGATGCGTCGCGGCTCGCGGTCAGCAGCGCGAGGGAGCGGCTGCGGGGCAACTTCGCGCTCCTGTTGTTCATCTCCGCCGTGATCTGGGTCATCGAGAGCGGCATGCTCGTGCTGCTCGCGCGGCAGGTGGACGGCCCCGGCTCGTTCCTGCCGTCGCTGTTCGCCCGGACGCTGTTCCCTCAGTTCACCGACGGGACCCCGCTGCAGGTCACGAGCCTGTACACGCTCGCCTGCCTGCTCACCCTTCTCCCGCTCTGGGCGGCCGCCACCGCGCTCTACTTCACGCGCATCCGCTCCCCGCTGCGCAGCGCCCCGGCCCCCGCGCCGTCCTTCTCGGCCCGGCGGACCCGGCGGCTGCACCTCCGCGTGACGGCCAAGACGCTGTGAACCGGCCCGTCATGAACCGGCCCGTCATGAACCGACCTGTCACCGTCATCTACGACGACCGGCGCACGCCCCCCCCCGACATCAACGCCATCATCGGCGCCACGCGGTTCTCGGGCATCCTGCGCAAGCGCCTGTCGCTCGGCGAGGAGGTCCGGCGCTCCTGCGTGGAGGGCGGCGCCACCGACCTGTTCCACCTGGTCGATGAGCGCGACGCCCATCACCTGGCCGAGCTGATCGAGGACAGCCAGCCGAGCCACACCTTCCTGCGCCTGCCATCCTTCCTGATGCCGACCCGGCCCGGCGGGCTGCCCGCGGCCATCGACAAGGGCCGCTACATCCTGCAGTCCATGCTGCTCGCCCCGGTGTTCGACGACGACGCGGCCGCGATCCTGACGCCCCCCGACGCCATCGCCCTGCTCCGCGCCCGCGGCCCAGCCAACCTCCGGGAACTCGCCATCGGCCTTGCCGCCGAGCACCCGACCATGCTCGACCATTTCGGCTTCGTCGATCTGCGCCGCCCGGAGGCGTTCCTCGCCTTCATGGGCGACGCGACCGAGGCCCGGCACTTCAACACCACGGCGCGGGTCGGCGCCGTGTTCCGCAAGGCGTCCACCAACCGGGTCAAGATGGCGCGGGAATACGGCTTCTACCACGTGGTGCCGGAGCGCCTGAAGACTTTCCTGCTGCCCACCTTCGACTTCACGGAAGACGAGGAGCGCGCCGGCTACTCGATGGAACGGCTCAACGTCCCCGACGCCGCGCTGCAGTTCATCCACTTCGCCTTCGACGAGCGTTCGTTCGCCACCCTGGTTGACCGGTTCTTCGACTTCATCAAGGCGCGGCCCACGAAAGAGATCGGCGTCGCCGCCATGCGGGAGCAGGCGACCCAGGACATCCTGGCCAAGATGAACGCGCGCCTGGCGGAATGCCTGGCGAGCGACGTGGGCCGCCGCCTCGACCGGGTGCTGGAAGCGTCGGGACCGCTCGGCGGGCTGCGGGCCATGCAGGAGCGGTCCGACGCGCTGGTCCGGGAGGCCATCCGGCGCGACACGTCCACGGCGCTCGCCATCGGGCATGGCGACCCCTGCTTCTCCAACATCCTGTTCGACCGGCGCATCGGCCTGTTCCGCCTGATCGACCCGCGGGGCGCCCGCACGCTGGACGAGGCCTGGATGCATCCGCTTTACGACCTCGCCAAGTTCAGCCACTCGGCCATGGGCGGGTACGACTTCGTCAACAACGACCTGTTCGACTGCGCGCTGGCCGAGGAACTCAGGCTTCAGCTCACGCTCGACAACGGCGGCCCGCCGCATTGGAGCCGGGACATCCTCAAGGAGCGGATCGAGGAGGAGCATCCGTTGTTCGTCGTCCGCGCCTACGAGCTTTCGCTGTTCATGTCGATGCTGCCGCTGCACATGGACCACCCGCGCAAGCTGGCCGGGTTCGCCCTGATCGCCTGCCAACTCATCCTGGACCTGGAGGCTGCACGATGATCGCCGGAACCAAGGTGCTGGTCGTGGACCTCGACGGGACGCTGTGCCCCATCAAGGGGCCGCACCAGGCCTACCAGGACCTCCAGCCGGAGCCGCTGCTGCTGGCCCGGCTGCAGGGCATGGCCGCCGAGGGGTGGCGCATCGTGATCCAGTCGGCCCGCGGCATGCGCAGCCACGACGGCAACCCTGGCGAGATCGCCGCCCACGTGCTGCCGGTGCTGATCGACTGGCTCCGGCGCCACGAGGTGCCGTTCCACGAGGTCCACGTCGCCAAGCCCTGGCCCGGCGACAACGGCTTCTACATCGACGACCGCTCGGTCCGCCCGCGGGAGTTCATCGAGAACTCGCTGGAGGCGCTGGAGCGGCTCTGCGCGCGGGACCGCCTGGCGAAGGACGGGCAATGCCAGGAGTAGTCGCCGTCACCATGGCCGGCTTCGGCTCGCGCTTCGCCGCCGCGGGCTACACGCAGCCGAAGTACCGGATCGAGGCGCTCGGGCTGCCGCTGTTCGACTGGTCCATGGCGGCGCTGGGGGGCTTCCGGGAGGCGGGGTGGCGCTTCTCCTTCGCCGTGCGCCGGGCCGACGCGGCGGCCGGCTTCATCCGCGAACGCTGCGGCCGCCTCGGCATCGCGGTCGATCAGCTCCTGGAACTCGACGCGCCGACCGACGGGCAGGCGACGACGGCGCTGCTGCTGGCCCGGGCCGCCGACCCGGGCCAGCCGTTCGCCGTCTTCAACATCGACACGTTCGTCCGGCCGGATGCGGTCCAGCCTTCGCTGGTCCCCGCCGGGTGCGACGGCTGGGTGCCCTGCTTCCCGGGCCTGGGGGAGGGATGGTCGTTCGCGCGCCTGGGCGAGGATGGGCTGGTGCTGGAACTGCGCGAGAAGGCCCGCATCTCGCCCCACGCCACCGTGGGCCTGTACTGGTTCCGCTCCGCCTCGCTCTACGCCGAGGCCTACGCCGCCTATTTCGGGGCCGGCGGGCGCGAGGAGAAGGGCGAGCGTTACGTCGCGCCGTTGTACAACCAGGTCATCCTCCAGGGCGGCCGGGTCATGATCGCGCAGCTCGGCCTCGACGACGTGGGCCTGCTGGGGACGCCGGCGCAGGTCGAAGAGTTCATGCGCGCCCCCCCGGCCGCCGCCCTGCGCGCGGCAGAGGCGCTGGCGGGCAAGGGCGGCTGACGGGCGCCCTGCCTGTCCTGCCCTCGTCTTCGGGATCTGACTGCCATAGCCAACGGGGCCGGACGTTCGCTGGCCCCAAACTGTCTCGAAGAGACGAGCGACAGGAACTTCATGGCAGGACAACAAGAGCTAAGCCTTGAGAAGCACCCTGGAACCGGCATGCGCGGAAGGCGGCTCCTCTGGACGCTCACGGCCTGCCTGTCCGCCTATCTGTTAAGCCCTGTCCTCTTTTCGCAGCACCTTGAGGGCTACACGGCGAACCTGCGGTCGATCACCCTCGTCTGGGAGCGGGGCCGGCTTGCGGACTTGGACGCCATCACCCCCATCATCGTGCAGTACCTCTTCGCCACCCGGTCCGGCATCGTCCTGATCCTGAGCTTCATCGACCGTGTTTTCGCGAACGCCGGCGATGCCGGGTTCCGCGGCCTCGTCATCGCAAACTTCCTCCTGCTCGCCGCAAGCTCGGTGGCGATCGCCGCACGCTGGGGCAGGCTCGGCGTCGCCACCTGCGCGGTCGGCTTCATCGCCATGCCGGGCCTGGTCGATGTCGGGTCGTTCTTCAACGACAACATCATCTCCGCGGCGCTCGGCATGGCCGCGCTCGCCGCCGTGTCGCGGTCCGCCTCGATAGGGACCTGCGCGGCGTCGGGCGCCCTGCTTGGGGCCGCCGTCCTTTGCCGCACCGACGCCCTGGCGCTTTGCCCGGCCATCGCCGGGATGGTCTGGCTGCAGCATGGCCGGCTGGCGCAGCTGCTCGTCCGCGGCCTGGCGATTGCCACCGGGTTCCTGCTGGTGTCCGCAGCCGCCTACGCGATGACGGGCATCACCCTGATCAGCGCGCTGCACATACCTATCCAGTTCGTGCCGCCGCGGATCGGCATCGTCTTCCGTATCTTGATCTTCAGGCTGTTCATCGGCGTGCCCGCCCTGGTGCTGCTCTGCATCGGCGTCGCGCTGAACGCGCGGCGGCACCTGATCGGACGGCTCGACCTGCGCTGGAGCCTGCTTTTCCTGGGCTATCCAGCCTTCATCCTCGGCCTCGCCGTGCTTCGGCTGTCCACCGAGGTGCGCTACATCTACCCGATGCTCGCGCCCTTCTACCTCGTGCACGTCGGGTGCGGGCTGGAATACTTGGCAACGCTTCTGCAAAGGCAGGGATGGCCCCGGCGCCTCGGCCTCGTGGTCGCGGGCGGGCTGGTCCTGGTGTCCGTCATCCCTCCCGACACCTTCGTCAGGGACGGGCCGCATGCCACGGTGGGCCGGCTGTGGATGCCGCTGCTCTGGTTCCGCTGGCAGGCCTCGGTGGCGCGTTCGCTGCACGAAATGGATGACCTGGCCGCAAGGGCGGAGACCAATCCCCAGATGCTCGTGCTCAGCACCCACTACAACGAGGAGTACTTCTTCAGGCTGCGCCTGCTGGAGCATGGCTTCAAGGCAGAACCGGTCGAAAGCGGGTTTCCGGGCTGCCGGGGAGGCTTCTCCGTCTATGCCAAGCCCGGCCACCGGACGCTGCACCTGCGCACGGAGAACCAGTACGGCTTCGCGTCGGCCGTGCCGAACGTCATCGTCCGCGCCGTGCAGATCCAGCGCGCGCTGCAGTGCCCGGCCGCGTGGAACTCCGACGAGATCGACCTCGCGTTCGCGGGGGAGGATGTCCGGATCACCACGCTTCCGCTCGATCCCATGCTGTTCAGCTCGATCCTCCCAAGGCTGCCTCCGGTCGCCTCCTTGAGCACGACGTTCGGGTTGCGCTCCGTCTTCTTCCCGAACGCGCCCCTCCACGAATCGCCGTCCAAGGCGCTGCGTGGGGAATCAAGGATGGCCGACATCCACGTCACGCCGCTCACCAAGCGCGAGCTTGAAGGCATCAAGGCCAGCGCGGATCAGCTCATGACGGATTTCGACATCGACGGCGAGCCGCGGCCGTTCACCTACGAGGACTTCAAGGCGCTCTACCGCGCAGACTTCTGAACGGCATCGGTAGCCGGCCTGCTCCGTGCCGGGCGGGCCGCACGCCGCGCGCCGTCAGGAACCGGCCGCGATCACGAGGTCCAGCGCCCGGCGCAGCATCGTCATCGTCGCTTCCGGCGTCATGAACCCGGCATGCGCCGTGAGCGTCACGTTGGGCAGGCTCAGCAGCGGGTCGTCCGGCCGCGGCGGCTCGGGCGAGAACACGTCGATGGCGGCGTGCCGGATGTGCCCGGACGCCAGCAGGCGCGCCAGGGCGGCGCTGTCCACCAAGTCGGCACGGGCCGTGTTGACGAAGATGACGCCGGGCTTGGTGCGCGCCAGCCTGCCCTCGTCCAGGAAGCCGCGCGTGGCCTCGTTCAGCGCCAGCGTCAGGCACAGGATGTCGGAGCGCGCCAGCACGTCGTCGAGCGCCGCGCCGGCGCCGGGCATGGCAGGGTCGGGCGGGCTGCGGTTCCAGGCCAGCACCTGCATGCCAAGCCCGTGGGCCATGCGCGCCACCTCCCGCCCGATGCCGCCCAGGCCGACGACGCCGAGCGTCTTGCCGAACAGCTGCACGCCCGCGACCTGCCGCCACTGCCCGGCCCGGACCTCGCGGTCCATGCGCGCGACCTCGCGGGCGGCGGCCATCGCGAGCGCCATCGTGTGCTCGGCCACCGTGGTGTCGCCGTAGCCTTTGATGGTGTCCACCGCGATGCCGAGGCGCTCCGCCGCCGCGATGTCGATGAAGGAGGACGCGCCGGTGCCGAGGAACACGATCCGCCTCAGCCCGGCGCAGCGGGACAGGGTGGCGGCATCGAAGTAGCTGTGGTCGTCGATGCACACGTCGTGGCCGGCCAGCAGGGCGGGGATGTCCGCGGGCTGCCCCGGCGACATGTTGACCGCGACCGCCGGGTCGCCCGGCCGCCGCACGCCCTCCCAGAGCGGGGCCATGTCGTCGGTGCAGTCGAGGAAGATCGCGGGCATGGGGCGGCTCCGGGCGTTCGGGGTGGATGCTTGGCTTCTGAGCGAAGCATGTTCCGTGCCCAAGCCCGGCACCGATCTTGCTACCCTGGACAACGACGCACAACGCGGGGGAGCGACGAAACATGCAGGGTCGGCGGCAGATGCATCTCATCGCGTTCCTGATGACCGGCCCCACCTGCCACCACCACGGCGCCTGGCGGCACCCGGAGTCGGCGGTGGACGACCTGCTCAGCCCCGGCCGCTACGAGCACGTCGCCCGCGTGCTGGAGGCCGGCCGCTTCGACGGGCTGTTCTTCGCCGACATCCTGGGCATCTATGACCTGTACGGCGGCACGTTCGACACGATGGCGGGACGCGGCGGCCAGGTGTGCCTGCTGGACCCGGCGGTCGTCTTGCCGATGATGGCGCGGGTGACGGAGCATATCGGGCTGGGGCTGACCTATTCCTCCACCTTCAACCACCCGTACCAGATCGCCCGCATGCTGGGCAGCCTCGACCACCTGAGCGGCGGGCGCGCCGCCTGGAACGTGGTGGCCTCCACCAGCACGCTGGAAGCGCGCAACTTCGGCATGGAGGAGATGCCGGGCCGGGCGCAACGCTACGACCGGGCGGACGAGGTGCTCGAAGCCTGCGGCGCGCTGTGGGACAGCTGGGAGGAGGGCGCGCTGCTGCTCGACAAGGCCTCCGGCGCCTTCGCCGACCCGGCCAAGATCCATTACGCCGACTACGCTGGCAAGTGGGTCCGCACCCGCGGCCCGCTCACCACGCCGCGCAGCCCGCAGGGCCGCCCGGTGATCATGCAGGCCGGCAGCTCCGACCGCGGGCGGGACTTCGGGGCGCGCTGGGGCGAGGTGATCTTCACGTTGCAACATCGGAAGGCCGACATGCAGGCGTTCTACGACGATTTCAAAGGCCGCATGGCCGCCCGCGGGCGGGCACCCGAGGAGTGCGTGGTCCTGCCGTCCATCGACGTGGTGATCGGCGAAACCGAGGCCATCGCCCGCGAACGCGCCGAATACGTGAACAGCCTGGTGGACACGCAGCTCGGCCTCGCCACCATGTCCGGCCACATCGGCATCGACCTGGCGCGCTTCGACCCCGATCAGCCGCTGACCGACATCGCCATGGAAGAAGGCTCGCGCGGGTCGTTCGACGTCATCCTGCAAGGCACAGAGGCCGAGGGCCTCACGCTCGGGGAGGCCGCGCGCCGCTTCGGCATCAGCGAGCTTTGCCCGCAGCTGGTGGGCACGCCGGAGATGATCGCCGACCGGCTGACGGACCTGTTCGAGGACCGGGCCTGCGACGGCTTCGTGCTCACGCCCACCACCTTCCCCGGCATGTTCGAGCAGTTCGGCCGCGCCGTGGTGCCGCTGCTGCAAAAACGCGGCGTGTTCCGGACGGAGTACGCGGGCCGGACGCTGCGCGGGAACCTGCGGTCATGAAGCCCCGCATGCATCTCGGCTTCGACTTCTCCTACACCCACATGGGCGGGCGGTGGCGCATGCCGGGCGCCTGGCCGGGCCGCACGTTCCCCGATGTCGCCATGTACGAGGACGTGGCCCGCATCGCCGAGCGCGGCTGCCTCGACATGATCTTCTCCGGCGACGGCACCGGCGTGCCGGACACCTGGCGCGGCTCGCGCGACGCCGCGGTCGAGTGGGGCATGAACTGGCCGCGCCAGGACCTCAACCCGATCATGGTCGCCATGTCGCGGGTGACGCGGCACATCGGCTACGGGCTGACCTACTCCTCCACCTTCATGCACCCCTACTACACCGCCCGCCTGATGAACTCGCTCGACCACGTGACCGGCGGGCGGATCGCGATGAACCTCGTCACCTCCACCCGCCCGGCCGACGCCGCGAACTTCGGCTTCAACGAGCTGATGGAGCACGGGAGCCGCTACGACCGCATGGAGGAGTTCGTCGATGTGTGCCGCGCCTTGTGGGACAGCGCGGAGCCGGACGCGATGCTTTGGGACCACGCCACCGGGCGCGTCGGCGACCCCGCGAAGGTGCACGGCGTGTCGCACCATGGCCGCTTCTTCAAGGTCGAGGGGCCGCTCAACACGCCGCCCTCGCCGCAGGGCCGCCCGGTGCTGATCCAGGCCGGCGGCTCGCCCCGCGGGGTGCGCGCGTCCGCCTACGTGGCGGACCACGTGTTCGGCGCCGACATGCCGCTCGCGCTTCAGGTGAAGCAGCGCGCCGCCCTGGACGAGGCGCTCCTGGCACTGGGCCGCGACCCGTCCGCGGTCGGCATCCTGTGGCAAACGCCCATCGTGGTGGCGGAAACCGAGCGGGAAGCCCAGGCCCAGCGCGACCGCCTGCTCACCGCCGTGCCGGCGGAGGCGGTCGGAGCCTATCTTTCGTACAACGCCGCCTACGACTTCTCGACCTTGCCGGCCCGCTTCACCCTGCGCCAGCTGCATGCGGAGATCGTGGCCGCGAACGCCTCCCCGGTCGGCTTCGTGCATGAGCTGTCGCTGCGGCTCGGCGCCGACACGGAGATCACCCGGGACGAGTTCTTCCACCACGGCCTGCGCAACGCCACCGCCTGGGACACCACGATTGCCGGCACGCCCGCCCAGCTCGCCGACCGGCTGGAGGAGGTGTTCGAGGCGACCGGCAGCCGCGGCGGCTTCATGCTGGGGCACATCGTGTCGCTGCCGGGCGACCTGGTGGCCATCGTGGACCTGCTGGTGCCGGAGCTGCGGCGCCGCGGCCGGTTCCGCACGGAGTACAGGGGCCGCACGCTGCGGGAGACCCTGGCGGAGGACTAGCGCCGCCTGGCACGGAGCTTGCAGAGTTCCCGGCACCGAACCCGCTCCGGGTTCCCGCCGGGAGTTGCCGCAAGATGACGACTGATCTCCGACGCGCCGTCCTGCATGGCTTCGCCGCGGGCTGCCTGGCCGCCACGATGCTGTCCGGCGCCGCGCGGGCGGAGACCCTTGGGCCGGTGACGGACGACGTGGGCGTGGTCAAGGTCGCGAAGGGCCAGCCCATCCTGATCGGCGCGCTGCTGGTGCTGTCCGGGCCGGACCTTTCGCTCGGCGTCGATGCCTCCCGCGGGGCGGAGATCGCCTTCGACGACCACAACAACACGCTGGCCGGCCACCCCATCAAGTACCTCCCGGAAGACGGGCAGTGCAGCGTGGAGGGCGGCCAGACCGGCGCCACCCGGCTCGCGTCCAACAGGCAGATCGTGGGCGTGCTCGGCACCGCCTGCTCCTCCGAATCGCGCGGCGGCGCGCCTATCTTGTGGAACGCCGGCATGCCGCAGGCCGTGACCAGCGCCACCGCGCCCGCGCTGACCGCGCCCGACCGGCCGGTCGGCCTCCAGGGCATCGTGCGGTTCGTCTACAACGACATCAACGGCGCCGCCGCCGCGGTCAAGTACGCGCAAAGCGTGCATGCCGCCCGGGTCGCGACCATGCACGACGGCAGCCTGTATGCCGAGGAGCTGGTCAACGCCTTCGCCAAGCAGTTCAAGGCCGCCGGCGGCACGATCGTCGCGGCGGAGGCGATCTCCCCCTCCGACACCGACCTGCGCCCCGTGCTGACCCGGATCGGCACCTCGAAGCCCGAGCTGCTGTTCGCGCCCATCTTCACCGGCGCGTCCGCCTACCTCGTGCGGCAGGTCAAGGAGGTGCCGACGCTCGCCGGCACCCCCGTGCTCGGCACGGACGCCGTGCTGGCGCCCGCCTTCCTCGACGCGGCCGGGGATGCCGCGGTCGGCTACCGCCTGACCGGCGTGGACAACGACCCGAAGCTGATGGGCGCCCGCTACGGCGACTTCCTGTCGAAGTACAAGGAGAAGTTCGGCGAGGACCCCATCGGCGGCTTCCACGGCAACGGCTACGACGCGGCGCTTGCGATGATGGGCGCGGTCGAGAAGGTGGCCCGGACCGACGCCGGCGGCGACACCTATATCGGCCGCAAGGCGCTGCGCGACGCGCTGATGCAGACCGCGGACCTCGACGGCATCACCGGCAGGCTGACCTGCGACAAGAACGGCGACTGCGGGTCGTCCCACTTCGCCGTGTTCGAGTATGCGAGCGGCGACCCGAGCACCTTCAAGCTGGGCACGAACCCCAGGAAGGTGTTCCCGTAGCGCGCGGCGGGACCATGATCCAGGACTGGCTGCGGCGCGCGACCCCCGTGGACTGGTTCCTGCTGGCGCTGCGCATCGCGGTCGTGGCGGTGGTGGGGACGGGCTTCGTCGCCGGGCTGCTGCACCCGCGCTACAGCCGGGCGGAGTGGTTCTCCTTCCTCGCCTTCGGGCTGACCATCGGGGCGATCTACGCGCTGATCGCGCTCGGCTACACCATGGTCTATGGCATCCTGCGCATGGTGAACTTCGCCCATGGCGACGTGTTCATGTTCGGCGCCTACGCCGCCTGCTTCTCGCTGCTCGCCTGCAACCGCGCCGGCATCCTCGGGCCTGACCCGGCGCTCAGCTTCCTCATCGCCACCGTCGTCTGCATCGCCGTCTCCGCCGGCGTCGCCGTGCTGGCGGAGCGCATCGCCTACCGCCCGTTCCGCCGCGGCCGGTCGCTGGCGCCGCTCATCAGCACGCTGGGGCTGTCCTTCGTTCTGGAATACTCGGCGCGCGGCATGTTCGGCGCGCAGAACAAGGCCTTCCCCTCCATGCCGGCGGTGGACGGGATCGTGTCGGTGGCCGGGTTCTCCGTGCCGCGGGTGCAGGTGGTGGTGGTCGCAGCCGCCGTGCTCACGATGGTGGTGCTGACGCTCATCGTCATGCGGACCCGCATCGGCACCGCGATGCGCGCGGTGGCGGAGGACCGGGACGCCGCGACGCTGATGGGCATCGACGTGGACCGGGTGATCGTGTTCACCTTCGCGCTCGGCGGCGCGCTCGCCGGCATCGCCGGGCTGCTTTACGGCCTGGTGTTCAAGCAGATCTCGTTCTTCATGGGCTTCTTCCTGGGCGTGAAGGGGTTCGGCGCCGCGGTGCTCGGCGGCATCGGCAACATCCCGGGCGCCATGCTCGGCGGCTACGCGCTGGGCCTGGTGGAAAGCCTGGGGCCGGCGGCGTTCCTGGAGGGCCTGGGCGTCAGCTCGCCCTACCAGCTCCGCGATGCGATCGCCTACACCATGCTGGTCATGGTGCTGATCTTCCGCCCGCGCGGCCTCCTGGGCGAGCGGCTGTCGGCGGCGAGGGCCTGACCCGGTGGCGAGCGGCTTTGCCGATGCGCCGCGAGTGGGCGGCATCGCGCACGGCGCTGTCCCCATATGGACCGGGCTGCGCGCGGCGGGCACCGTCGCGCTGTCCGTCGCCGCGTGCTGCGCCTTCACCGTGCTGGTCGGGCTGTTCGGCCAGTTCAGCAACAAGGCGCTGGTGGTCGGCGTGCTGGACATCGGGCACTCCTTGATGCTGGCCATCGCCCTCGGCGGCGGCGCGGCGCTGGCCCGGCGCGTCCCCGCGGCGGCGACGGTGGCAACGGCGCTCCTGGCGGGCGCGGTCGCCGGCGGGCTGCTGGTCGGCTTGGGCCTCACCGCCGGCGCCGCCAACCTGCGCTGGATGCTGGTCTCGCTCACCCCGGTCACGCTGAGCCGGATCGGCTTCGGCCTCCCC
>CAXSHI010000068.1:0-21470 GCA_964236755.1 uncultured Acetobacteraceae bacterium | reverse complement strand
GGCATCAAGGACCTGCTCAAAATGCTCGCTGTCTCACAGCGTTGAACAGCCCTGCCTCCGCGCAGTTCACCAAATTGGATGTCAGCACCGACATCGCTGCCGTTGAGGCTGCGATTGCCAGGTTTAAATCGGCCCCGACGAAGCACCGCCGCGCGTTCTGCGCCTACGTCCTCCTCAAGGACCGCAGCGACTGAACCCGCGCCCTACCCCTTCACCGCCCCCGTCAGCGAACTCACGTAGTACTCCACGAAGAACGAATACAGCAGCGCCACCGGGATCGACCCGAACAGCGCGCCCGCCATCAGGGCGCCCCACTGGTAGTCGTCCCCCTGCACCAGCTGCGTCAGCACCGCCACCGGCACCGTCTTCTTCTCCGACGACTGGATGAAGGCGAGCGCGTAGATGAACTCGTTCCAGCTCAGCGTGAAGGCGAAGATGCCGGCGCTGATCAGGCCGGGCACGGCGAGCGGCAGGGTGATGCGGCGGAGGATCTGCAGCCGGGTCGCGCCGTCGATCAGCGCGCACTCCTCCAGCTCGTAGGGGATCGACTTGAAGTAGCCGATCAGGAGCCAGGTGCAGAACGGGATCAGGAAGGTGGGATACGTGAGGATCAAGGCGAGTGGGCTGTCGAACAGGCCCAGCTTGAACACCATGGTCGCCAGCGGGATGAACAGGATGGAGGGCGGCACCAGGTAGGCCAGGTAGATCGACAGCCCCACCCAGTTGCTGCCCCGGAAGCGCAGGCGCTGGATGGCGTAGGCGGCGAGCACGCTCGCGACGATGCTGATGGCGGTCGCCGCAGCCGCGATCCCCATGGTGGTCATCAGCCATTGCGGGTAGTCGGTGTCGAACAGCAGCTTCTTCACGTTCTGCAGCGTGGGCGAGTGCACCCAGAACGGGTTGTAGGTCTTGTAGTCATACAGCTCGTTGTTCGGCTTGAACGTCGTCACCGCCATCCAGTAGAACGGGAACAGCAGCACGACGACGAACAGCACCAGCGGCACATAGACCGTCACCACCCGGCGCGGGATGCTGTCCCAGGACAGCGCGCCCTGGCGCTCCGCCGAAGGTTTGGCGGCCTTGTCAGTCATTGCTTTCGCCCTGCTGCCACTTGCGCCGGGCCAGGCCGAAGTAGCTGATCAGCGTCGCCGCCACCAGGAACGGGATCATGGCGACGGCGATGGCGGCGCCCTCCCCCAGTTGCCCGCCGGGGATGCCGCGCTGGAAGGCGAGCGTCGCCATCAGGTGCGTGGAGTTGACCGGGCCGCCGCGGGTGATGGCGTACACCAGTTGGAAGTCGGTGAAGGTGAACAAGACGGAGAAGGTCAGCACCACCGACAGCACCGGCATCAGCATCGGCAGCGTGACGTGGACGAACCGCTGCCAGGCAGTCGCCCCGTCCAGCATCGCCGCTTCGTAGAGCGACGGCGAGATGGTCTGCAGGCCCGCCAGCAGGCTGATGGCGACGAACGGGATGCCGCGCCAGATGTTGGCGGCGATGAGGCTGAGCCGCGCGTGCCAGGGCGTGCCGAGGAAGTCGATGTTGCCCTCGATCAGCCCGGCGCCCCGGAGCACGTAGGAGATGATCGAGAACTGCGGGTCGTAGATCCACCAGAACGCGATGGCCGACAGCACCGTGGGCACGATCCACGGCACCAGGATCACCGCGCGGACCAGCGACTTGAACGGGATGCGGTCGTTGAGCAGCAGCGCCAGCCACAGCCCCAGCCCGAACTTCCCCACCGTGGCGAGGCCCGTGTAGATCAGGGTGTTGGTGACGCTGAGCCAGAAGATGCGGTCGTGCCACAGGCTCTCGAAGTTCTCCAGGCCCACCCAGACGCCCGCCCGCCCGATCCGCGTGTCGGTGAAGGCGAGCCACAGGCCGAGGCCGAGCGGGTAGGTCAGGAACACCAGCAGCAGCGCCGCCGCCGGGAACAGGCAGAGTGCGGCGAGGAACCCGCGATGGTCGAACAGCCGGATCAACCAGGTGTCGCGCGGCGGCGACCAGCGCCAGGGATGCGCCGCCCCCGTCTGCGCGCCCGTCGGCGCCAGGGCCGCGCCCGGCAGGACCGCGTTCTCGCTCATTCGCTCCCCATCGTGTTTGTTGGACGCAGTATGCTTGAGCCGGGGGCGCCGCGCCACAGGACTTTCCCGAGGCGGACGTTGCGCGCTAGGAACGGCGTCATGCCGCGCCTGCTCGCCGTCTGCACGCTGCCGCCCTGGCCGATCCGCGACGGCTACTCGCTGCGGGTCGCGAACCTGCTGGCGCGGCTCGGGCGCCGGTGGGAGGTCACGCTGCTGGCGCCGGGCGAGACGCCGCCCGGGGTCGCGCGGCACGTGGCGCTGGCGCTCGGCGGGCCGGGCCTCAGCTACCCCTGGCGCTTCGACAACCGGCCCCTCCTCGCGGCGCTCGCGGCCCTGCTGCCCGCGCTCCGCCCGGACCGCGCGCTGGTGTGGCCCGGCGCCGAGGACGCCTGGCTCGACGCCGCGCCCCGGGTGCCCGCCGTGCTCGACATGATCGACTGCAACCCGCGGGAGTTCTGGGGCGACGTATGCGCCGCCCGGGGCCGGGATCGGCTGCGCCCGGCGCGGGAGGGCGTGATCGCGGCGCTCGGGGCGCGGCGGGCGGTGCGCGGGTTCGACGCGACCGTCTGCGCGGGCGAGGCGGACGCGGCCTGGATGGCGCGGCTGGGCGGGCGCGCCGTGCACGCCGTGCCGAACGGCGTGGCGCTGCCGGACGCCTCGGCGCCGGAGCACCAGCGCCCCACCGTCCTGTTCGCGGGCACGCTGGACTACGCGCCCAACCTGGACGCGGTGGCGTGGACGGCCGCCGCCGTCTGGCCCCGCCTCCGCGCCCGCGTGCCCGGCGCGCGCTGGGTGGTCGCGGGGCGGCGACCCGTGGCGGCCGTGCGGGCGCTCCATGGGCGGGACGGCATCGAGATTCGGGCGGACGTGGCCGACATGGCGGCGGAGCTGCACGCCGCCTGGGTGGCGCTGGCGCCGATGCGGACGGGGGTGGGGATCAAGAACAAGGTGCTGGAAGCGTGGGCCTGCGCCCGGCCCGTGGTGCTGACGCGGCGCGCGACCAACGGGCTGGCGCTGCCGCCGGGCCATGCGGGGCTGGTGCAGGACGGGGCGGCGGGGATGGCCGAGGCGGCGGCAGCCTTGCTGCGGGACGGCGCGCTGCGTCGGCGGCTGGGGCGCGCGGCGCGGGCGACGGCGGCGCGGGAGTTCACCTGGGAGGGGGCGGCGGCGCGGGTGGATGCGCTGCTGCGCGGGGCGGGGGCGGGATGGGAGGGAGAATAGGGTTCTGCCCGGCCGCTCGTCAGGCGGCCACCGTCCATCGGGGGCGGGTCTGGTCGCCTCGTCCGGCCAACTCGCGATCCCGTTCCGGCGCTGCCCGATGCGCGATGTCAGCGCCGCAGGACGAGGGCCAACCCTGCGCCCACCAGCACGCCGCCGCCGGCGCGGTTGAACCCGCGCCGCACGGACGGGCGCCGGGCCAGCGAGGACACCCGGCCGGCCAGCGAGGCCCAGAGCAGCACGCTGGCCGAGGCCATGGCGACGAAGCTCGCCGCCAGGATCGCCGCCTGCGGCAGGAACGGTGCGGACGGCGAGATGAACTGCGGGACGAAGGCGACGAAAAACGCGATGCCCTTGGGGTTCAGCGCCGTCACCAGGTAGGCTTGGCGGAACGCGGCGCGCGCCTTGAGCGGGGGTGCCGCCTCCGCGGACACCGGCGCGCGCCAAAGCTTCACGCCGAGGTGGATGAGGTAGGCTGCGCCGATCCATTTGAGCAACGTGAACGCCGCCGACGAGGCGGCCAGCACCGCCCCAAGCCCGGCAAGCGACAGCGTGATGGCCGTCAGGTCGCCAAGCGCGACGCCCGCGACCAACGGCAAGGCATGGCGGCGTCCCGCGCCCAAAGACTGGCCGATCACCATCAGCACGGTCGGACCCGGGATCGCGAGCAGCACCGCCGTCGCCAGGAGGAAGGTGAGCCAGGCGTGGAGCGTCATGGCCGCCACGCTAAGGTCTGGACCATTCGGTCGTCATCCCGGGGAAAAGGCGCCGGGCGGACCACCGGGCGAACCCTGCCAACTTCCCAAGCCGACCCCCTGTCCGGCCCCGGAAGGAGAGCAGGGCAACTGACCAACCAAGGCACCCGGCGCGTCAGCGCGCCCGGCTGTCCGGCGTCGTGACGCCCACGCCAACGTTGTTGCCCAGAGCGCGCTGGCCACCGCCGTTGTTCGAGGTGATGCCGGTATCAAGCCCAGGCGTCGTCACGCTCTGCGGACGCTCCGCCGCCCGTTCCGCAGGCGTGCAAGCGGCCAAAGCCAGGAAGGCGAAGGCCGTGAAACCCCGGATACTCATGTTCATCAGAACTTCCCTTGTATCAGCGCGGGGTGTTGAACGCCCACGCAACCATGTTGTTCCCCGCCCATCAACGGTTGCGGCAATGATCCGGCTCAGGACCGGTAGTACCGCTTGGCCCGCCGCTCCGCCTCCTTGGCCGCATCCTCGGGCGTCGTGTCCCCGGTGCTGGCGGAGGCGACCATGTCGACCATCACGTAGTCGGCCATCACCGCCCCCGACTGCTCGGTGATCGCGCCGGGCCAGGCGTACCAGCGGCACTTCTCCATGGTCTCCTTGTACAGCACGATCTTCGGGTCGCCGCTCCACACGGCGCTCTGCTCGTAGGCCCGCAGCGGCTGGCCCCAGTAGCCGAAGCTGCCGGTCAGCCAGGGATCGTACTGCGGCGCCTCCATCATGTAGGTGAGGTATGCCTTGGCCGCGTTCGGGTACTTGCTGTGCCGGAACGCCATGGCGTTGATCGCAAGCGCCCCGTGCGTCACGACGCCGACGGGGCCGATGGGCATGTAGGCGTGGCCCATGTCGGCGGCCATCGCCGCGATCTTGGGGTCCGGGCTGTTCTTCGCCGAGTAGTACAGCGACACCCCGTTCTGCGTGACGCCGATCTCGCCGGCCAGCAGCGCCTTGTTGTTGCCGGTGTCGAGCCAGGAGTTGGTGCCGGGGATGAAGGTCTCATACAGCGCGCGGCCGTACTTCAGCGCCTCCACCGTCGCCTTGCTGTTGATCGTGACCCGGCCCGCCTCGTCCGTCATCGCGCCGCCATGCGCCCACACCAGCCAATGGCAGTAGGCGTTGGCGTCCCCCACCGCATGCCCCAGCGCGAAGCCCGCAGGGTGCCCGGCCTTCTTCATCTTGCGGCACAGGTCGAGGAACGGGTCGAGCGCGGTCGGGAACGTGTCGTACCCTGCCTCCTTCATCCAGCTGTCCCGGTACATCGCAAGGCCGCCGCTCGCCCCGAACGGGATCGCGATCCACCGGTCGGTGCCGAACTTCTTGCCGTACTTCTCCGCCAGCGGATACCAGCCGCCGTACTTCCGGCCGAGGTACTCGGCCACGTCCGTGAGGTCGAGCAGCTTGTCCGCATACAGATGCGGGTCGTCGGTCCAGCCCACCACCACGTCCGGCCCGGCCCCGGTGTTGGCCGTCACCGCCGTCTGCGGGCGCAGGTCCTCCCAGCCGGAGAAATCGACCCGCACCGGCACGCCCATGGCGTCCGAGAACCGCTTGGTGTTCTCCCGGAAGATCGCCTCGTCCGGCTCCACGAACTTGGCCGGGCGCAGCACGCGGAGGCTCGCCCCCTTCTCGATGGGCAGGCTGGGCGGCGTCGCGTCGGCTGCGGGGATGGCGGCGCGGACGTCTCGGCCCAGCAGGCCCGCGGCAAGCGCGCCGGCGCCCAGGCCCAGGCCGCGTCGGGTGATGTCGTGCATGGCGTCCGGTCTCCCTGTTTTATCGTGTCAGCGGGTCAGCTTGCCCGGCCCAGGCCGCGCAGCACCGCCATCGCCTTCCATGGTTCCCAGCTAACCACGCGACGCCGGCTGCGGCGGCGCGGCCTGGACCACAGGCGGCGGCGCGGCGCGGCTGTTCACCCAATTGGCCAGCGCAACGCCGGCGCCCACGCTGGCGGCGATGGCCACGACGAGCTGCAGGGCGAACTTCCGGCTTTCGTAGCGCAAGTCGCTGCGCAGCTTCTCGATGTTCACGGCCATCTGATCCATCCTCAGTTCGTGCTCGCGATCCTCTTGATCCTGGGTCAGCGGCACTCGACGCACTCATCCATGGTGGCGGCGGGAGGCACGCCGCGGTTCAAGCCCCTGTCGCCGTGAGCGGCCCCCTGTGCCTGCATAGCACATCACGCCACCAGCCGCGCCCCGGTGTCGCGGTCGAACAGGTGCACGAGCGCCGGGTCGGCGGTGACGGCGATGCTTTGTCCCGGGCGGGCCAGGACGCGCTCCCGGAACGCGCCCATGACCGGCAGCGCCCCGGGCTGCGGCCCGAGCCGCCCGTGCACCTGCGTCTCGCTGCCCGTGGGCTCCACGACCTGCACCAGCAGCGGCACGCCGTCGCTCGCCGCCAGCTGCAGGTGCTCCGGCCGCACCCCGTACACCGCCGGGCGGCCCAAGTGACGGCCGCCGCCGCGCGGACCCGGCGGCAGCGGCCACAGGCTGCCGCCCTCGGCGCGGAAGCCCGCCGCCTCCACCGTGCCCGGCAGGAAGTTCATGGCGGGGCTGCCGATGAACCCGGCCACGAAGCGGTTCGCGGGATGGTCGTACAGCTCCAACGGCGTGCCGGCCTGCTCGACCCGGCCCGCGTTCATCACGACGATGCGGTCGGCCATGGTCATCGCCTCGATCTGGTCGTGCGTGACATAGACCGTGGTGGTGCGCAGCCGCTGGTGCAGATCCTTGAGTTCCGCCCGCGTCTGCACCCGGAGCTTGGCGTCGAGGTTCGACAGCGGCTCGTCGAACAGGAACACCTGGGGGTCGCGCACGATGGCACGCCCCATGGCGACCCGCTGCCGCTGCCCGCCCGACAGCTGCCGGGGATAGCGGTCGAGCAGCCCGTCGAGGCCGAGGATCGCCGCGGCGCGCCCCACCCGCTCGTCCATCGCCGCCTGCGGCGCGCGGGCGAGCCTGAGGCTGAACGCCATGTTGTCGCGCACGGTCATGTGGGGATACAGCGCGTAGTTCTGGAACACCATGGCGATGTCGCGCTGCTTCGGCGCCACGCGGTTCACCACGCGCCCGTTGATCGCGACCTCGCCGCCGTCGATCTCCTCCAGCCCCGCGATCATGCGCAGCAGCGTGCTCTTGCCGCAGCCCGAGGGTCCGACGAGCACGGCGAACTCCCCGTCGGCGATGTCGATGCTGACGCCGTGCAGCACCGGCGTCGCGCCGAACGCCTTCGTCACGCCGCGGATCGAGACGGTGGCCATGGGGGGATCGCTTCCTCGCTGGGGCCTCGCCGGGCCGTTACGGGGAAGCATAGAGCGGATGCGCGCCGTAAGCCAGGGGCCGTCCTGGCGGGGGCCGTCCTCAGCGCCGCCGGCCGTGCCGCTCACGCGGCACCGTGCGCCACCCGTCGGGGTTCCGGGCCCAGCAGCTTTCGGACCGGCACAGCCGCACCGACCGCCAAACCTCCCCCGGGGTGCGCCGCGCCGCCTCCGCCGGCGCGGCGGCGGCGCCGAGCGCCGGCAGCACGGCGCAGGCCCAGGCGGGCCGTACCCGGGCGGCGCGAGCGGGATGGTCGGCCATGGCGCGCACTTCTCATCCGAGAAGGCCACCCGATATCACAACTCTCAATAGAATTGCCAAGGCTGTCTTTCTGGCAACACCCCAGGTGCATCGCAGGTTCATCAACTAGCGCGCTATTGATTTATGCTGTAACTAGCGTTATGCGCTTCACTCGCCTGGCCCGGCCGTTCCGCTTGCGCATCCGCACCTACCTGCTGCTGCTGGTGCTCGGCTCGGCCATGCCCTTCGTGGTGCTGTCCGGCATCCTGGCCGTCCGGGCCGTGGGCCTGCAGGACAAGCGGTTCGGCCAGGACGTCGTGTCCGTCGCCCGCGCCCTGTCGCTCGCCGTGGACAGCTCCATCGTCCCCCTGCAATCCGCGCTCGAAGCCCTGAGCCGCTCTCCCGCCCTGGTCCGCGGCGACCTCCTGGCATTCCACGGGGAACTCGTCACCGCGGCGGCGCTGCTGAACAGCGTCGTGCTGCTGAGCGACGCGGAGGGCCGCGCGCTGCTCGACAGCCGCAACCCGCCCGGCGTCCGGACGACCGAGCGCCGCGCCTCGCCCGCCTACGTCGCGTCGGTCGCGGCCGGCGGCCGGCCCGTCGTTTCCGGCATCTACCGCAGCGCCATCACCGGGCAGGCGGTGGTCACGGCCGACGTGCCCGTGCGCTTTCCCGGCCCGGACGGCACGGAGATCGCGGGCGTCCTTGCCTCCTCCGTGGACCTGGCCGCGCTCGACCAGCTGATCGCGCGCCAGCGGCTCCCCGCGTCCTGGCTCGGCGCCGTCGTGGACCGGGACGGCAACGTCGTGCAGCGCACGCAGGACGGCGCGAAATGGCGGGGAGCACAGGCCAACGCCAGCTGGCTGCAGACGATCCGCGCCGCCTCCGAGGGCTGGGTTCCCGTGCAGACGCTCGACGGAACCACGGGCCGCGCCGGCTTCGCGACCTCCCCCTTCACCGGCTGGACGATGGGCATCGCCGTGCCCGCCCCCGAGGTGTGGGCGCCGCAGCGGCGGGCACTGCTGTCGCTGCTGGCGCTCGGCGCCGGGTTCGCCGTGCTGGGGGTGGCGCTGGCCCTGTTCCTGGCCCGGCGCATCGCGCGTCCCGTGGCCGCCCTCGCCCGGCTCGCCGCCCATCCGGACGCCCCCCGCCCCGCCGCGTCCAGCGGCACCAGGCGCGCCGCGTCCAGCGGCATCGAAGAGGTGGACGAGGTGTCCCGCGCGCTGCAGGCCGCCGCCGCCGCCGCCCGAAGCACCGCGGCGGCGGCGCTGCGCGAGAGCGAGGCGGAGCTGCGCGCGGCGACCGACCTCAGCCCGCAGTTCCCCTGGACCGCCGACCCGTCCGGCCGCCTGCTGTCCGTCAGCGAGCGCCTGATCGAGCTGACCGGCGCGGGCCGCGACGGCGGGCCGAAGGCGGGCTGGCTGCACCTCGTCCACCCCGACGACCGCCGGGCGGTGCAGGCCGCCTGGGGGGGCAGCGTCGCGACCGGGGCGCCGTACGACCACGAGTTCCGGCTGCGCATGGCCGAGGGCGGCTGGGCATGGTTCCGCGCCCGCGCCGCCGCCCGGCGCGACGCAGCCGGCCGGGTGCTGCGCTGGTACGGGGCCACGGAGGACGTGGACGCCCGCCGCGCCGCGGTGGACGGCCTGCAGCGCCTCACCGACGAGCTGGAAGCCCGCGTGGAAAAGGAGGCGGCGGCGCGCGAGGCGGCGCAGGCCCGGCTGAACCAGTCGCAGCGGCTGCAGGCGCTGGGCCAGCTCGCCGGCGGCATCGCCCACGACTTCAACAACATGCTGCAGGTGGTGGCGGGCGCGCTGGCGCTCATTCTCCGCAACCCTGGGGACCCCGTGCGGGTGGCCCGCCTCGCCGCCATGGCGGAGGACGCGACGGAGCGCGGCTCGGCGATCACCGGGCGGATGCTGTCGCTCACCCGCCAGGGCACGCTGCGCCCCACGGCGGTGGAGCCGCTGGCGCTGCTGTCCGACATGGCGGCGGTGCTGACCCACACGCTGGGCGCCGCCATCGCGATCCGCGTGGCGGCGGCGCCCGACCTGCCGCCGCTCTTGGCCGACCGGCGGCAGCTGGAGGCCGTGCTGATCAACCTCGCCGCCAACGCGCGGGACGCCATGGCGGGCGGCGGGCGGCTCACGCTCTCGGCCGCGCTGGACGAGAACCCCCAAGGCCTCAGCGTCGAGGTGCTGCCCGGCCCCTACATCTGCCTGGAGGCCGCCGATACCGGCACCGGCATGGACGCGGCGACGCTGGCCCGCGCCTGCGAGCCGTTCTTCACCACCAAGGACGTGGGCCGCGGCACCGGCCTCGGCCTCGCCATGGCGCGCGGCTTCGTGGAGCAGTCGGGCGGCGGCCTGCGGATCGACAGCGCGGCGGGCCGCGGCACCGCGGTGCGGCTGTGGCTGCCCTGCGCCCGGGACGCCGCCGCCGCCGAGCCGCTTCGCCTGCCGCGCCGGCGGGGCCGGGTGCTGCTGGTCGATGACGACCCCCAGGTGCGCGCGACCCTCGGCGAGCAGCTGCAGGAGCTGGGCTTCCGCGTGCTGGCGGCGCCTGACGGGGCGGCGGGGCTGGCGGCGCTGCTGGGCGATGCGGAGGTGGCGCTGCTGGTCGCGGACCTGACGATGCCGGGGATGGACGGGGTGGCGCTGATCCGGGCGGCGCAGCGGGCGCGGCCGGGGCTGCCGGCCATCCTGATCACGGGCTACGCGGGCGGCGGCGCGTCCCTGCGGGCGGCGCAGGCGCTCGACGGCCCCGTGCTGCTGCTGGAGAAGCCGATCTCGGCGGCGCAGCTCGCCGACCGGATCGCGACGCTGGTGGAGCGGCGGGCACCGGCCTGAGCGGCGCCGCAAGCCTGGCGTGTAAAGCGCGCCGACAGTCGCGGGGAAACTGTGCTCGTCACCTCATACCTTATCAATGCGTTAGGAGGCTGGCATGAATCTTGGATTGTTGCCCAGCTCAACACCTATCAAAAGTTGCAAACCTTGGCCAAGCCCGGCTGCGTCAGACAGGAGCCAACGATGCGCGTTCTCATGGGCCTCATGGCGCTGTCCGTCCTCGGCCTCGCCCCCGCCGCGGCGGGGGCGGCGACCATCACCTACAGCGCGTTCTACCCCACCGACAACAACCCCGACCCCGGGCAGACCCCGCAGAACTTCGCCAAGACCGACTGGGACGGCTCGACGCAGAGCGTGTCGCTGCCGCAGTTCAACACGTCGCTGGGAACCCTGACCGGCGTGGATTTCTCGCTGTACGGCGGCATCACCGGGTCCGGGACGATGACCAACAACGGCCAGGCCAACGCCAACATCGAAAGCTACCACGCGACGATGGACATCAGCCTGCTGGCGCCGGGCACCCAGCTGCCGTTCGATCCGGACAACAGCACGGCCCTGCTCACCGTCAGCCCGCAGCTGTTCAACATCAACTCGCCGCTCACGCTGGCGCCCGGCGAGACCTACTCGTTCGGCGGCAACACGCCGGTCACCACCTCCAACAGCGGCACCGCGTCGCTCGCCACCGATTTCCAGCCCTACATCGGCACCGGCAGCCTGGACTACCCGCTGCTCGCCTCGACCGGCACCGACGCGATCACGACCGGCGGCGACCTGCAGATCGTCCAGAACACGCTGGCGCGGGCGCAGGCGACCGTCACCTACACCTACGACCCGGCCGCGCCGCCGCCGCCCGCCCCGGTGCCGGAGCCGGCGTCGGCGGCGCTGCTCGGGGCGGGCCTGCTGGGCCTCGGCCTGCTGCGTCGGCGGACGTGAGCGCCGAGCCGGGCCGGCCACGACTGGAACAGGAGCTTTCCATGCGTCATGCCCTGATGACGGCGGCGGCGGCGGCGCTGCTCGCGGCCGCCCCGGCCTCGGCCTCGGTGATCACCTACAAGTCCTGGTACTCCTCCGCCAACGGGCCGGACCCGGCCACGGCGCCGCAGACCTACACCCAGACCGACTGGACCGGCGTCACCCAGAAGATCCTCGTGCCGCAGTTCGACAGCGCGCTCGGCACGCTGACCGCGGCCACGCTGTCGCTGTATGCCGACGCCAACGCGACGGGGTCGGTGCAGAACCCGGGGCCAGGCCAGGTCATGGTCAAGAGCTACTCTGCCGCCCTGCGCGTGCGCCTGCTGACGCCCAGCAACAGCACGACCGGCCCCGGCATCGACAGCCCCGCCACCTCGTCCACGCCCTTCCTGGTGGAGGCGGCGCCGCCGCTCATCACCATCCCCGCCCGCAACGTGGCGCCCGGCACCTCCCTGCCGTTCAACCTCACCGGCACCAGCAACACCAGCACCGCGCTCGACCTGATGAGCTCGGGCAGCCTGCCGTTCTTCGTGGGCACCGGGCAGGCGACGCTTCCGGTCTACACCGGCACGCGCATCTCCTCCAACATCACCGGCGGCAGCCTGGTGATCAACCAGGCGACCTCGGCGCGGGCGGAGGCGGTCGTCACCTACACCTACACCGCCGCCCCCCCGGTCGTCCCGGACCCGACCCCGGTGCCGGAGCCGGTGTCGGCCGCCGTGCTCGGCGCGTCCCTCGTGGGCCTGGGCCTGCTCCGACGCCGGTAGCCCCGCGCCTGGCCCCGGGTCCGCGGCCCGGCGCGCCCGCGCCACGGGTTGCAACCGGCGCGGCCGGGGCAATCTCCGGGTGCATGGAACAGAACTGGTTTTGGCGGCGGGCCGGGATGCGGGCGGGCCTCGCCTTCGGCGCCGCGACGGGCGGCAGCCTCCACGCCGACGGGCGGCGCATGGACCCCGCCATGTCGGCCCTCGTGCGCTTCGTGCGCCGCATGCCGCCGAAGCCGCAGACCGTCGAGCGCACGCGGGCCGAGTACGCGACGCTGCTCGCCCTCATGGGCCTGCGCGGCGACCCCGGCGCGAGCGCGGCGCCGCTCGCCATCCCCGGCCTGCCGCCGGCGCGCGAGTACCGGCCGGCGGCCGGGTCGCCGCAGGGCACGCTGCTGTTCTTCCACGGCGGCGGCTTCATCATGGGCAGCCCCATGGCGCGCGACGGCCTGTGCCGGCGGATCGCCGCGCACGCCGGGCTGCGCGTGGTGTCCGCCGGCTATCGCCTCGCGCCCGAGCACCCGTTCCCGGCCGCCCATGACGACGCTGCATCGGCGCTCGCCTGGGTGCGCCGCCAGGGCTGGGCCGGGCCGCTGCTGGTGGGGGGCGACAGCGCCGGGGCGAACCTCGCGGCGTCGCTCGCGCGGGAAGGCGGCGTGGACGGGCAGGTGCTGGTGTATCCCGTGACCGACATGGTGGAGGCGGAGCACCCGGGCGGGCGCTACCCGAGCCTCGACCTGTTCGCCGACGGCTACCTGCTGACGGCGGCGGCGATGCGCGCCTGCGCGGAGGCGCTGATCCCCCCGGGCACCGACCCCGCGGACCCGCGCCTGTCGCCGATCCGGGCGGACCTGTCGCGGGCGGCGCCGGCGCTGATCGCGGTGGCCGGGTTCGACCCGCTGCGCGACCAGGGCACGGCCTATGCGTCGGCGCTGCGGGCGGCGGGGGTGGCGGCGACGCTGATCGAGGAAGACGCGCTGATCCACGGCTTCGCCGACTTCGCCGGCATGGTTCCCGCGGCCCGTCGCGCGGTGGACCGGCTGGCGGCGGGGGTGCGGGCGATGCTGGCGGGGTAGCGGCGCCTCTCGGGCCGGGAGGATGTCGTGCCGGCTTCCCGTGTCTCCGGCGCGGGGGCGCCCGCGCCGGTGACGGCGGCCTGCTTCAGGCCCTCGTCGCAGCGGCCGTTGCCCGGGGTTCCCGCAGCGTCGGCGCGGGCCAGCGTCATCGCGCCCTTTGCCAGGTCCCGGACGAACACGCCGCATCGGACGCCAGGTGGCGCCGCGGCGCGGGCGTGCTAGCGTCCCGGCTGCGATGCTTCTCCTGCGCCCGCATGGACCGCGCTGCCCTGTTCTCGGCCTGCTCATGGCCGTGCTGGCGCTGGGCCGGCTCGCCCTCGGGCCGGTCATGCCGGTCCAGGCCGCGCCCTCGGCCCCCTTCGGCGCCGTGCCGATCTGCCATTCGGGCGCACCCGGCAGCCCTGACGACGGGTTGCCAGCGGGCCAGGCGCACCACGGGATGCAGTGCGCGCTGTGCCCTGCCTGCCACGCGCTCGCGGCGGCCGCCGCGCTGCCGGTTCCGGCCTCTCCAGTGCCGGCGCCGCCGGTCGCACCGGCCGCCCGCCCCATGCTGCCGCCGCCCGCACGGGCGCCGCCTGCCGCCGCCCTGCTTGCAGCCAACTACCCGACCGGACCACCCTGCCTGGCTTGACCGGACCCCTTCCGTGACGGCAGCGCCCCGCGCGCAGCCGCCTCTTCCGTTCCCCAGCCAGGACCACACTCCATGACCCGCACGACCCTTGCGGCAGCCGCCGCCTGCTTGTCCGCCCTGGGCGGCCCGGCCGCCCACGCCCATGCCGTGGCCGGCGCCCGCGTCTTTCCCGTCACCCTGACCATCGACGACCCGGGCGTCGCCGATGAAGCCTCGCTCCCAACATTCAGCTTCCAGCGGCAGCCGGACGACCCGGACACCGGGCACGGCTACCAGTACAACCTCGCCGCAGAGTTCGATAAGCGCATCACCGAGCACCTCGGCGTCGGCGTCACCGGCGGCACCACGGTCCGCACGGCGCAGTTCGGCAAGACGCAGACGGGTTTCCAGAACCTCAACGTCACCCTGAAGTACCAGGCTTGGGTCAACGCCCCGCACGAGGCCATCCTGTCGCTCGGCGTGATCCGGGAACTCGCCCGCACTGGCACGGCCCATACCGGCGCCGACCAGTTCGGCAGCACGACGCCCACAGCCTACTTCGGCAAGGGCTTCGGCGACCTGCCGGTCCCGGCGCTCCGCCCCTTCGCCGTCACCGGCACGGTGGGCTACACGGTCGCCGACAAAAAGCTCAAGGCAATCAACGGCGTTCCTTCGGACCTCGGCGCCAACAGCGTGGGCGGCGCGACAGGGGCCAACGCCGCAGGCGGCGTGACCGGGATCGCGGCGCAGCAGTTCAACACCGGCTACGCGAACCGCTGGGTCGGCGGGCTGTCGCTGCAATACAGCCTGCCCTACCTGACATCCCAGGTGCGCGACCTCGGCCTGCCGGAGTTCGTGAACCGCCTGACGCCCTTGGTCGAGGTCGCCTACTCGTCGCCCGCGTCCAGCCCCAGCAACCTCGGCACCCAGGTCGTCGTGGCGCCCGGCGTCATCTACGGCGGCGACAGCTTCCAGGTCGGGCTGGAGGCGCTGATCCCCGCCAACCGCGCGTCCGGCCGGTTCGTGGGGGTGATCACGCAGCTGCACCTGTTCTTCGACGACCTGTTCCCGAACAGCCTCGGCAAGCCGCTGTTCGGCAACTGACCCGCCGGCACGGCGCGCCGCCCCGATCAACTCCCGCTGAGCATTGTGACAAAAAACCCGAATTGATGGACAAGCGGGGAGCCCCGGCAGGATGCTTGGCACCCCGCAAGGCGCGGCAAGGCCAAGAACAAACCCGGGAGGACCCCCCATGCCGTCAGGACCCTACAGCTACGCAATCATCGACCCGCCATACGACATCGACACCGGCACCTACCGCAACGTCGGCGTCGCCCAAGTCAACGACCGGGGCCAGGTGCTGGGGCTGCTGTCCGGCAGCACGGGAACCCAGCCGTTCCTCTACGCGGACGGCAGCTACACGGTGCTCGCCGCACCCGGCGCCAACGCCAACAGCACCAGCGCCACGCAGCTCAGCAACGCGGGCCAGGTGATCGGCCGCTACACCGACGCCGCCGGCAGCCACGCCTACCTGTACGGGGACGGCACCTACACGGAGATCGCCGTCCCCGGCGCCGACTTCACCACCGCGCTGCAGGTCAGCGCCGGCGGCAAGATCCTCGCGGAGTACTTCGACAGCGCCGGCCTGCACCCGGCCATCGACGACAACGGGACCTTCACCACGCTCAGCGTGCCCGGCGCCTCCAGCACCGTCGTGCGGCTTGCCAACTCCTCCAGCAGCAACCTCCTGCCGGCCATCAACGACGCCGGGCAGGTGATCGGCACCTACGCCGACGCCGCCGGCAGCCACGCCTTCCTCTACAGCGGCGGCGACAGCAGCTACACCACCCTCGCCGTGCCCGGCGCGGCCCTCACGACCCCGACGGCGATCAACGCCGCCGGCCAGGTGCTCGGCACCTACGGCACGGTGCCGGGCACGACATCGGGCGCCCGCCCGTTCGTGTACTCGGACGGCGCCTACACCACGATCGCCGTGCCGGGCGCCACCACCACCACGGCCGCGCAGATCAACGACGCCGGGCAGGTCGCCGGGACCTACTCCGACGCGACGGGGACCCACGTGTTCCTGGAAACCGACGGGACCTACGCCACCGTGAACCCGCCGTTCAACCCGAACGCCTCCGGCTCCGCTTCGTCGTTCTTCACCCAGCTCACCAACGCCGGCGACATCCTGGCCAGCGGCCCCGGCAGCCAGCCCGGCAGCAGCCAGCCCTTCATCGCCTCCGGCGGCACGTCCACGGACGCGAGCGTGCCGGGCGCCGCCACCAGCAGCGGCACCCGCATCAACGACCTGGGCCAGCTGATCGGCACCTTCTTCGACGGGGTGACCAGCCATGCCTTCCTGGCGACGCCCCTGGCCTTCCTGGCGGCGCCCTTGGGCGGGGGCGCCGCGCAGGCGGCGACGGACGGCTTCGCCCCGGCGGTCCCCATCCCGGACGCCGCCGCCCTGCTCACGCCCACGGACGGCGGCCTCGCGTCGGTCCCGCAGCTGACCGCGCCGGACCCGGCCACGCTCACGGCGTAGGCGGCCGCGCGGCGCTTGGCTCCCGCGGCGCGGGCGCCTACATGTGCGCAGGCCGGGCGGGGCGTTCCCGGCCGGCCCATGCAACACGAGGCTCCGATGCGACGACGCGATCCGGTTTTGCTGGCCTGGGGCCTGGGCCTGGCCTTGGCGTTCCTGGTGTATGCGATCGGCCCCGACCGGTTCCTGTTCCGGGTGGTGGACACGCTGCACGTCCTGGCCTGGCGGCTGAGCGAGGCGGTGGCGGACCTGTCGGTCCTGGCGCTCGACCTGGTGCGCGCGCTGGCCGTCGGGCTGTTCGCGACCTTCGTGGTGCTGGCGGTCGCCGTGTCCCGGCGCGGCGGGCGCGGGCGGGGGGCGCTGCTGCTGGTCAGCCTGCTGTTCCTGTTCCTGGCCGGCGGCGGGGCGGAGGGCGCGTCGCCCAACACGCGCTGGACCGCGGCGCTGCTGCTGTCGGGCATGGGCGCGCTCGTGATGACCGGGCGGCTGCGGCAGACGGGGGCGCTGGTGCCGCGCTGAGCGGCAGACGGGGGCGCTGGTGCCGCGCTGAGCGGCACGGGGGCGCTGGTGCCGCGCTGAGCGGCACGGGGGCGCTGGTGCCGCGCTGAGCGGCACGGGGCGGGGGCAGGCCGGACATGCCGATCCCGTCAAGCAACGCCAACAAATCGATGAAAAACTTTGCGGGCAGACCGCCGGATGCCGGATAATGTAACGAACGGCGGCGGGACGGGGGCGCGCGGGCTGCAAGCCGACGCGGCGTCCCTGTCAACAACCCAGGCGGCCGAGGAGAACGGACTTGCGCATTCAGGTGATCGGCGCGGCGCTGGCGTGCTGCCTTGTTGGATGCATCGCCTCCGCAAGGGCTCAGCATGCAGGCCTGCGCGTCGCGCCGGACCGGCACGCCACGCCGGTTGATTACAACAAGGACAGCGACCAGCTTTTCGGGCAGGTCAAGGCGCTGTACTTCGCGATCGGCTGCAAGGTGGTGCCGAGCGAGGCCTCCCTCACCCCCTACATCCACGGCCTCACCCAGGCCTTCGAGGCCCGTGCCCATGAAAGCGGAGTCCAGCCGAACGAGGCCGCCAGGATGAAGCAGGCGGCCAGCGAGGGCATGGCGGAGGCCCGGGTGGCGGGCACCTGCGCGTTCTGGCAGCAGCATCCGGACATCGTGCAGCACCTGCACAGGATCGTGGCGACAGGCCACTGAGCCGGGCCATCTGCCGCGCGTGCCGACGCGCCCGGTCAGGGCGTCCCCGGCGGCTCCGGCAGCTGCGCGAACCAGCTGTCGAGGCGTTCGACCGTCCGGTTGAGCACGTCGGCCAGCACGGCGCGCGGCACCCGGCACTCCCGCGGCAGCTCTCCCATCCTCGCATGCAGCAGGCGGTTGGTGGCGTCGTCCTCCACGCAGTAGATCCGGTAGTCCCCGAGGGTATCGACGCCGAGGATCTCAAGCGGGTTCAAAGGAGGCACGGGGACCGGCGCGAACCCCGGCGGGATCATGTCCGCCAGGTGCTCCAGCCCGTACACCTTTTCCTCGATGCTCAGGAACGCCGTCACGGGATCGGCCGCCATCAGGACCGGGTTGCATCGCCGTCCGACGCCTTTCTTCCATCCGTGCAGATCGACCAGGATGTCGTTCAGGACCGCTTCCTCCGTCGGCGAGCCAAGCCGCTCGCCGCAGACGGACACGGAAAACACGCCGAACATCCAGGGCTTGTAGGTTTCCGGGTCGGGGTGCCATCCCAGTTGAACCGCGAAAACCTGGGGATCGCCGATCGTTTCCATCTACTTACGCCCCCTGCGGATTGTTCAAACGATCAGCTCCTCCTGTTTCTCGACCGTGATGGAGTAGGCGGAGTAATCAATTTCGTATCTAGCAAAGACGTTGGCATGCTGCCGATAGTAAATCCTTTCGACCAGCAGCAACGCCGTGCCTTCACCACGCCGGAATTGAAGCACATCAGCGCCTTCGCCCTCTAAAAACAGTTGCGCAACCGGCTCATCAAAGCGCCTGATTTCCCGGATGCCGGTGAGAGCGACCACAGCAGTATAATACTCCTCTTGGCCCCACTCCAAGGCAATGTTCCGGAACTGGAGGGTCAATGTATCTCCTTCGGTCGAGCACCGTGCGAGGTCGGCGTCGTGGAATACGGTTTCTTCGATCTGATCGGTTAAGCTCATCGGTGCTTTTCTCCTGGTAGGACGTGTGACGCATCACTGCCTCTCGACACCGGCCGGCCGTTCTTATTGAGATAGTAATCGCGATTGCCCGTCTTGTTTGGATTCAGGAGATGATAGTGGTCGTGCGCGCGACTACCCGGCTTGCCAGCTTCACCCTTATCTGCACGGATCACCAGCCCGTCCTTAGTTCCTGAACGTCCGATGTCCTTGGGCAGCCGCATCCGGATGGGTGATCTCCTCCCATCCTTGCTGCAAAAGGTCATCTGGGTTTTCGGGCAAATCCGCAAGCGCCGCATCCTCGCCCTCCCCATCCGGCCGCTCCGAATGAAGGATGTGGCCGAGGCCCCGGAGGCGTTGGATCGTGTTGCGTGTCCAGTCCTCGTTCTCGGGCGAGCCGGGCACGAAGATGCCGAGCGGGTTATACGGAACGCTTTGGGTTTGGCCGCTTGATGACGCGCCCGCCAGGATGACGGCGCCGTCATCCGGTTCGCCCTTCAGGGCGGCAACGACAGCCTCGGCCACGCCTCGCGCCACCTCCTCGCCCATGCCCGCCGCTACCGGCGCCAAGAACGGGCGCGGCGGCATGTGCGCCGTGCCCATCTCCTGCGGCACCGCCGCTGGGTCGCTGCTGCCGACGGCCGCTTGCAACCCGTCCGCCTCCGCGCCCACGCTGTCGCGCAGCGCCCCGCTCTGCACCCAGGGTTCGTCGTGCCCGGGGCTGCCGGACGGCGCCGACAGCCCGTCCCGCACCGCGTCCGCCATCCGCTCCGCCTGCGCGGCCAATGCCCGCGCCATGACGTCCTCCGCCCGGACCTGCGCAAGCCGCTCCGCCAGCTCCTTGAGCAGCCGCATCGCCCGCCCTCAGCGCGCGTTCAGCGAGCCGGCGATCAAGGCCAGGCCCTGCGCGTGCCACCGCTGCACCGCCTTGTGGTCGGCGCCCACCGCCGCCGCGAGCCGCCGCCAGGTGAACAGGTGCCGCCCGGTGAGCGGCGACAGCAGGCAGCGCGCGCCCACGACCCGGCGCAACACGAACCGGTCGGCCGGGATGCGGGGGATCCAGGCGAGCACCCGGTCCATGCGGTCGATGGCGGCGCCCGACGGCACGGCCGGGCGGATGACGGTGCGCTCGGGCGGGTAGGCCATGGCGTCGCGCACCCATTCGAGGCCGCCCTGGCGCAGCCGGGTGGTGGGACCGCTGTTCGGCAGCGCCATGAGGGTGAGGCCGGCCTCCTCCAGGCAAGCCTGGACGAACTCGGGGGTGGCGGGCGCGCCGTCGGGGGTGTGGGGGTTGGGCGCGTCAATTCCCGCGGCAATCCGCGCGCCGGCCCGTGCGGCAACTCCTGCGTCAATTCGCGGCCGGACCCCCGGCGGCACGGCGCGGGGGGCGTCAATTCCCCCGGTGAAACCGGGGGGAATTGACGCCCCCGACGCCGCAGCCCTCCGGGCCACGTCAATTCCCGCGTCAAGTCCCGCGTCAACTCCCGGACGGCGCGAAGCCCCGCCCGCGTCAACTCCTGCGTCAATACGATGGGTCATGGGTTGGTAGGTCATGGGCCGATGCGTCATGGGCAGCCTCCGTGAAGGGGGGGGAAACGGTCGGGCGGCGGCGGTCGTCCACCGTGACGCCCATGCGGACCCGGCGCTGCTCGGCGTCGTGGTAGGCGCCCGCGACGAGCAGGCCGGTTTTGAGCCAGGCCTCGACGGCGGCGGCGGCCTGCGCCTCGCCGACGCCGAGCCGCCGCATCAGCACGTCGCCGGCCCAGCGGGACTGCGCGCGGCCCCGCCGGCTGGGCGCATAGCGGCAGCCCGGCGCGGGACCGGCCGCAAGCTGGTCCAGCACGCGGTTCAGCTCGGCGGGGCTGTGCGCGGCCCAGGGGCTGGCCGGGCGCCACGGCTCGATGGCGGCCACCTGGTCGCCGTGCGGATACAGCGCCGTCGCGTTGCCGAGCGCCACCGTCGCCAGCCGGAACCAGCGGACGGCGGCGAGCGGTGCCAGGTTCGCCTTCGCGTCGTCGAGCCGCACGTGGCGCCAGCGTTCCCCGGCGGAAACGCCGAGCTGCTCGGCCTCGGCTGGTGTCATGGGGGACAGGATCGCGGCGCTGCGGGTGGCGTCGGTGAGCGCCTTGGCGCCGCGGGCGGCCTCGGCGGTGTGCTCAGGCCCGCCGTGGCCGGCCTTGCGGGTGTGGTGCACGAGCAGCACGGCGGCGCCGGTGCGCTCGGCGACCTCGGCCCAGGCGGTGGCGGCGGCGTCCATGTGGGCGTTGCTGTTCTCGTCGAGCGCGTGCGACTTCACGAACGGGTCCACGACGATCAGGCCGATGCCGTGGGCGCGGGCCTCGCCCGTCAGCGCGTCCTGGTCGGGAAAGGCGACGGGGCCGCCCTGGGCGTCGGCCACCAGCACCCGGCGCTCGCGGCCGTGATGGAGGAACAGGCGGCCCAGCAGCGCCTCCTCCGGGATGGCGTGGAGGCGCATGAGGGCTGCGAGGCGGCGGTGCAGCTCGTCGGCCGGGTCCTCAAGGTTCAGCACCCAGGCGGGCACGCTGTGGTGGACGTGCTCGCCGAGCAGGGGGCGGCCGGAGGCGAGGCTCGCGGCCGACGCCAGCGCGAAGGCGGACTTGCCGACGCCGCCGGGTGCGACCAGCAGGCTCACGAAGCGGCGGACGAGGCGGGTGCCGAGCAGCCACTCGCGGGGCGGGATCGCCTCGGGCGGCGGCAGCGGGGCCGCGCGGGCGAGCAGCGGCGCCGGGGGTGCCGCGTGGCCCGCCAGGCGGGCATAGGCGTCCCAGGTGGGGTCCAACGGCTCAGCGCCCCGCATAGCGCGCGGCGCGGAGGGTCCAGGCGACCTCGGCCCGCACCAGGGCGCGGCGCTCGCGCG
>CAXSHI010000067.1:0-21480 GCA_964236755.1 uncultured Acetobacteraceae bacterium | reverse complement strand
GGCGATGGCGCCGCCGTTCACGTTCACCTTACCAATGTCCCAGCCCATGTCCTTGTTGACCGCGCAGGCCTGGGCGGCGAAGGCCTCGTTGGCCTCGATCAAATCCAGGTCAGCGACGCTCCAGCCGGCCCGCTGGAGGGCCTTGCGGCTGGACGGGATCGGCCCGGTGCCCATCACGGCGGGATCGACGCCGGCGGTCGCGAAGCTTGCAATGCGGGCGAGCGGCGTCAAACCGCGGCGGGCGGCCTCGGACGCCGACATCACCACCAGGGCGGCTGCGCCGTCGTTGATGCCGCTGGCGTTGCCGGCGGTCACGGTGCCGTCCTTCGAGAACGCCGGGCGCAGCTTCGCCATCAGCTCAGGCGTGCTGTCGTGCCGGATGTACTCGTCGTCCGACACCACCATGTCACCCTTGCGGCCCTTGATCGTCACCGGCGCGATCTCGTCCTTGAACCGCCCGGCCTTCTGCGCGGCGGACGCCCGCTGCTGGCTGCCGGCCGCGAACTCGTCCTGCTGCGCGCGGGTGATCTGGAAGGCAGTCGCCACGTTCTCCGCCGTGGTGCCCATGTGGTAGCCGTGGAACGCATCCCACAACCCGTCCTTCAGCATGGTATCGACCAGGCCGAGGTCGCCCATCTTGGTGCCGGCGCGCAGGTAGGCGGCATGGGCGGACTGGCTCATGCTTTCCTGCCCGCCGGCCACCACGATGGCGCTTTCCCCGGTGCGGATCTGCTGCGCCGCGAGCGCCACGGTGCGGAGGCCCGACCCGCAGACCTGGTTGATGCCGAACGCCGTCTTGTCGTCCGGGATGCCGGCGGCGCGGGCGGCCTGGCGCGCCGGGTTCTGGCCTTGGGCGGCGGTCAGCACCTGGCCCAGGATCACCTCGTCCACGTCGGCCGGGTCCATGCCGATGCGGCCCATCGCCGCCTGAAGCGCCACGGTGCCCAGCACGTGGGCGGGCACGGCGGCGAAAGCCCCGTTGAAGCTGCCCACCGGCGTGCGGGCGGCGGACACGATGACGACGTCTTCCATTTCTTGACACTCCCTTGGTCCGTCGAAGATAGGCGATCAGAGGCCGCGCAACCAGGCCAGCAGCGGCGACCAAAGCGCCGCCTCCGCCTGCGGGCCGACCGTCATCCCGATATGCCCGGCCGCCGGCTGATGCAAGACGGCGCCCGGGATCAGCCGGGCCAGCGGCAGCGCGCTGCCTGGCGGCACGATGCGGTCCCGGCCGGGCGCCGCCACGAAGGCCGGCATGGCGAGCCGCGCGGGATCGACGGCCGCGCCCGCCACGCGCCACGCGCCGCGGCCGGGCGTGTTCGCGCCGTACCATCCGCCCAGCGCCTCCCGCGCGACCGCCCCCGCGAGCGGCACGCCGTCGTTCAGCCAGTCCTCGGTCGCGACGAAGTCGAGGGCGGCGGGCGCGGCCTGGTCCATGCGGCCAAAAACGCGGTACTTCGCCGCGATGCCTCCAGGGTTCAACAGGGCGAACAGCGCCTGCAGGCTATCGACCGGCAGGGTGCCGGTGGCCGACAGCAGCGGCTCGAACTGCGGGAGCGCCTCGCCGAGCCGCCGTGCCTGCGCCGCGTCCGCCGCGTGGAAGTCCCACGGCGTCGCCAGCAGCGCCAGCCCGCGCACGAGGTCCGGCCGGCGCAGCGCCGCCGCCAGCGCCAGCAGCCCGCCCATGCAGTATCCGGCCAGCACGAGACGCCCGCCCGCGGCCGACATCGCCCGCTCCAACCGGCCGGCGATGTAGTCGGTCAGCGTGAAGCCGCGTTCCAGCGCCTCGGGCCAGCCCCAATCGAGCAGCAGCGGGCGCACCCCCTGCCCGGCCAGCCAGCGCATCATCGAGCGGCCCGGCGAAAGGTCGAGCACGTAGGCGCGGTTGACCAGGCTCGGCACGAACAGGACGGCCGGGTCCGCCGCGCTGCCGTAGTCGAGCAGGCGCGTCCCGCCCTCCTGCCAAAGGCTGGGCGGGTCCGGCAGGTCGCGCTGCCACGGGTGCCGCCGGTAGGCGGCGATGCCGGCGATCAGCGCGGCGTCAGCGGCCGGCGGGATCTGCGGCGCGGCGCTCCAGCTCGGCGACGCGGTCCAGCAGCCGGGCGATGACAGCATCGCGGGCATCAGGTGCATCAGCAGCGGCCGAGGCCCGCGCCGGCGGAACGGGCCGGGCCGATCCGGGCGCGGCATCAATGGGCGCTTGCGGAAACGGGACCGCGCCGGCCTGCGCCGCCGCCACGCGCAGCCATGCCTCCCGTACCTCCTGATCGACGGCGATGGCGGCCCACTCGCTCTGCCAGATGGTCATCCAATCGGCGGCAAGGGCGCTGTCGGGCGGGTTCGACGGTTCGGCCATGGTTTTTTCTCATAGGGTTGGCGTGATAGCCGCAAGTGCGATTATCGCCCAATGTTGCAAGCGCGTGATACACTGCGCCGACCGCCGAATGCGAGGGATCCATGCCGCAATCCGCCCCCCCGACCTCCTCCGTGCCCGCCCCTGAGCCTGCCGGTCCGACCGCCACCCCACAGCAGCCTCCGGTGGTGGTCAAGAAGTATGCCAACCGCCGGCTGTACAACACGGAAACGTCGAGCTACATCACCCTCGACAACCTCGCCGACATGATCCGCGCCGGCCGCGACTTCGTGGTCTATGACGCGAAATCCGGGGAGGACATCACCCGCGGCGTGCTGACGCAGATCATCGTCGAGGAGGAAAGCAAGGGCACCTCGATGCTGCCCACCGCGTTCCTGCGGCAGCTTATCGGCTTCTACGGCGGCAGCCTGCAGGGCGTGGTGCCGCGATACCTCGAGCAGGCGATGGCAAGCTTCGCGCGCCAGCAGCAGCAATTGCGCCAAGTGGTGCAGCAGACGTTCAGCCCGTTCATGCCGGTCGGGGTCGAGGAGATGAGCCGGCAGAACGTAGCGATGATCGAGCGCGCGATGAGCATGTTCAATCCGTTCCACCGCGGCAGCGCGCCCCTTCCGCCGGTTCCAGAGGCGTCCCCGGCGGACGAGACCCCGCCCCAGCACGCGGCCGATCCGCAAGCGATCAATCAGCTGCAGCAAGAGATCGACGACCTGCGCAGCCAGCTTGCGATCGCCCGCGCCGAGGCGGTGGCGGCCCACGCAAGCGCCGCATCCCACAGCATGGCCGACCCGGCCGCGGCCCCGTTGCGCACCTCCCGCCGCGATCGCATCGCAAAGCCGAAAGTCGGCCCCGTTTAGTATCGAATTCGATTTAATCTTGACATGAGCTTTTCTTTAGTCCTGGTCCGTTTAAAGTCACGCGGTGTTGACGTCTTGCGTGGGTACCGTAATGCTGCATTCGCCCGATTGGGTGTAAGCCTGTATGTATCATACCGTGGGGCGGCCCGTGAGTTCCAAGCAAGATCCACACACCATCTCCGGCAATGGGAAGGCGGGGCCTGAAAACGGACCGCCAGCGCGCGCCAGTATCGCGGACCATCACGCCGGTGCCCGCATCCGTGAGCGCCGGGTGATGTTGGGTTTGTCGCAGCAGCAACTTGCTCAGATGATCGGCGTCACTTACCAGCAGGCGCATAAGTATGAGCGTGGACTGAACCGCATCTCGGCCGGTCGCCTTTACGAGATCGCGTTGGTGCTGAATGTGCCGGTGAGTTGGTTCTTCGAGGGTCTCGATACCGAAGCCCCGGTCGTCGAGCTTTCTCAGCGGCAGCGCATGTGCCTCGAACTCGCGCGCAACTTCGCCGCGATTGACAACCAGAAGCATCAAGAGGCGCTGAGCCAGATGGCGCGCGCCCTCGCGGCGCAGTCGAGTTCCGGCGGAGAGCCGTAGCCGCCATCCGGCCGAGCCGGCCGCCAAGCCCGCGCCGCGCCTGAACGCTGCCGCCCCTCACGGCCCAGGTGGCGCGACGGGCCAAGTCAGCACCGGAATCCGCAGCAGGGGAAAGCGCGCCACGGTGAGCGTTCCGGCGGCCACCTGCACGGGGACGTCGGCGCCGCCGTCCGCCGTGGGCGCCGCAAGCAGGCCAAGCACGGCCTTTGCCGCCACGGCGGCCTGGCGTGCCAAGACGCCAGCCGCCGCAAGCTCATCCAGCCCGGCTTCGTAGCCGGTCACGTGCATCACCCCGTCCAGCCTCGGTTGCAGGGCGTCGTCCAACCCGATCCTGCCTTGCCCGAAAGCGCGTGCGTGGCCGGTCGTGAGCGTGATGTCCGCGGTTCCGCCAGCCTCCTGCCAGGCCATGGCCGTGGAGCGCAGGTCCCTGGCGAACCGGACCGGCCGCGTCGCCGACGCATGCAGCGCAAGCGTCTCCACCACCAGGCCACGCATTTGGGCAGGGTCGAGCGGCTTGAGGCGCCGGGCCGTCAACGCCAGGCCCTTCGGCCCCAGCCGCAGGTGTAGGTCCTCCGCCTCGAACACCTGGGCAATGCCGACATTCGTGGCGACCAGGGTGGCCGCATCGCCGGAGATCTCAACCTGCAGATCCTGCGACACGACCGCGAGGGCGGCACCTGCACCCAAGCGGATCTGCTGGCCCTCCGCCCGCATATGCGCCGGGTCGGGAAGCGTCCCGGATAACGACGCCGGCCAGCGCAGCGGCGTGTCGATAAATGCCCGATCCGCCCGCCAAGCAAGCCCGTTGGTCTCAATCGACGTCGGCCCAAACTGAAGCCCGGCATGTCCTGGCCACCCCCGCGGCCAGGCCGGTCCGAGCACGACGCGCCAGCCTTGCCCGCGCAGGACCTGGGCCTGTTCTTCCACGAGCGCATCCAACCGGCGCACCGAGCCGAGCCACACGGCGCCATGCGCCAGGCCCGCCGCGGCGAGCACGCCGGCCGTCCAGCGCAGTAAGACCGACTTCACTATTCAGCGATCCCAAAAGCGCGGCAAAAGGTCATCCACAGCGGCGCGGCATCGCATGGCGCATGCCGGGGCATGTGCCGCATTCCGGTAAGGCCGGGCATTCCTCATGGCCGTTCGGCGTCTTCTTATGGTTGAATAACAAAGGTTTGGGTAAAGAATAAACCCGTCGCGCCCGCGCCATCCCCAGTCCGCACGTCACTGAACTGTAACGAAACCATGATAATTGAGGGGGTTGCAGCGTTCAGGCCACCCATCGTCCCAACATCTTGCCACCTTTATGCACAGAGTTGTCCACAGCCTTGCCCACCAGGCCTGCGTCTCGCCAACGTTCCTGTATCGCGACGATCAGCGCGGTTTGCGACAAGCCCGGCGGAATGGGCGGACCGACGACGACGCGGATCACGCCCGGCGTCTTGCGGAACGCCCGGCGTCCCCAGTACAGGCCCGAGTCGGTGGCGACCGGGATGACCGGCAACCCGGTCCGTGCTGCCAAGGCGGCGATGCCGGGCCGCAACTCGGCCTCGATGCCCGGCGCGACCCGGGTACCTTCCGGGAAAATCACGATCTGCCGCCGGTCCGCCTTGGCGCGGTCGGCGCCGCGCAGCAGGCTGCGGACCGCGCTGAACGACGCGCCGCGGTCAACCGGGATCTGCCCGGCCGGCACCAGAAGCGAGCCGAACAGCGGGATGCGCGCCAGCTCGGCCTTGAACACGTAGGCCGTGCGCGGAACCAGGCGCAGCCAGATCAGCGTGTCAAACGCCGACTGGTGCTGCGACGCGATCAGCGCGGCGCCCTCCGCCGGCAGATGCTCCCGCCCGGCCACGGTGACGCGGATGCCGCACAGGGCCGCCGCGCCCAGGAGCACCAGCCCCGCCCAGCTCTGCGCCACCCACAGCGCGTGGCGGGGCGCGAACCAGCGGATGGGCGCGCCGATCAGGCCCATCAGCAGCGTCGCCGCGAAGAACCATATGTTGAACAGCAGGGACCGCAGCCAGATCATGGCGCCTCCCCGGTGCCCGGCAGGTGCCGCAGGCCGAGCCGGACGGCCAGCAGCTTGTCGTACTCGCCCGCGAGCACGCGGACCGACGCCGCCGGCGGCGCGCTGCGCAGCGCCGGGGACTGCACCGCGACCGCCTGCAGCTCGACATCCGGCAGGGCACGCTGCACCTCCAGCAAGGCCCGCGGCACGTGGTAGCCGGCGGTCACGACGATCAGCCGCCGCATGTCGTGCGCCCGCGCCCAGGGCGCGGTCTCCGCCGCGTTGCCCCACGTGCTCTGCGCGGCGTGGCCCAGCGTCACCCGGCTGGCCTGGTCGGCGTCGAGCGGCACCCGGCGCATGAGGTCGGCGAGATCCGCCCCGCGCGCCACGCCGGACACCATCAGGTACGGCGCGCGCCCCTCGACCAGCAGGCGTAGCGCCGTCTCGATCCGGTCCGCGCCGCCGGTCAGCACGACGATCCCGTCCGCCGGCGCCGGCGGCGCCCCGGTTTGCCGCGCGATGCTGTTGAACCGTGCAAATCCCACCCCCCACAAGGCGCCGCCGGCAAGCAGCCCGGCGCTCGCCGCCATCAGGCCCAGCCGGGCGCAGCGCCGCCAGTGCCCGCCCAGTCGGTGCGCCCCCAGTCGATGCGCCCCCATCACGGCAGCCGCCGCAGCCAGCGGCGCACGGTGCCCTGCGCCGTGAGCCAGCCGATCGCCGCCGCCGCCGCCGGCAAGGCCGGCAAGGAAAGCCACAGCGCCGGCGGCAGCGCATGGGCCAGTTCGAGCGCGCCAACCGCCTCGGGCTGCCCGGTGAACGGCGCCGCCAGCCCGGCCAAGCCGAGCAGGACCGGCACCGCAGCCCCGGCGCCCATGGCCGCGCCGGCCGCCGCCAGCAGCGTGGCCCGGCGCGCGAACCGCCCGGCGATGTAGCCATCGGTGGCGCCCAGGCCGTGCACGATCTCGATGGCGCCGCGCCGGGTCGCGAGGCCGGCGCGGACGGCGACGGCGACGACGGCCACAGCCACGAACGCCACCACCGCCAGCGCCAGGCCGGCACAGGCCTGCAGGCTGCGGGCCAGCACGAGGAGGCGGCGCATCCAGCGGTCGTGGCCTTCCAGCAGCGTTCCGGGCGCTGCCGCCTCCACCCGGGCCGCCAGCCGCCCGGCGTCCAGCGCCGCATCCGAAAGGCGCACGTCGATCACGGCCGGCAGCGGCAGGGCGATCCGCCCGGACCCGCTGCCCAGCCACGGGCGCAGCAGCGCCGCCAGCTCGTCGTCGCCCAGCACCCGCGCCGAGGCGACGCCCGGCGTGCCGCGCAGCAGCGCCAGAACCCGGTCGAGCCGGGCGCCCGCCTCCGCCGCCGCGGCCGGCTGCGGCACCTGGACCGTCAGCACCGAGCCGGCGCCCTGTTGCCACTGCCGCCCCAGCGCGGACGCCGCGACCGTTCCGCCCAGGGCCAGCGCCGCCAGGAACGCCATGGCCGCGACCAACGACGGCAACAGCCGGTCCGACAAGGCACGGCGCAGGCCGAGGTCGTCGAACCGGGCCGGGCGCAGCAGCGCGGGCGACCGGCGCCCCGGCCGCGCCCGGGCGGCCTCGATGCGCGGGGTCCCCGCCCCCGCGGACCGGGTCGCCACGGCCCTAGTCATCGCGCACCAGCCGGCCGTCGGCCAGCCGCAGCGTGTGGGCCGGGTGGCGGGCCACCAGGCCGGCGTTGTGCGTCGCCACCACGACGGTGGTGCCCAGCCGGTTCATCTCGTGCAGCAGCTGCATCAGCCGCTCGGCCTGTGGGTCGTCGAGGTTGCCCGTCGGCTCGTCTGCCAGCAGCAGCAGCGGCCGGGCGACAACGGCGCGGGCAATGGACACGCGCTGCTGCTCGCCGCCGGAAAGCTCGGCCGGGCGGGATTGCAGCTTCTTTGACAGGCCGACCCAGCTCAGCAGCTCGACCGCATCGACCCGGATCTGCCCCTCCGGCCGGCCGGCGAGCCGCAGCGGCAGCGCCACGTTGTCGAACGCCGAAAGGTGCGGCAACAGGCGGAAATCCTGGAACACCATGCCGATGCGCCGACGCAGCACCGGCAGGCGGGACCGGGCGGCGGCGCCGATGTCCTGGCCCAGCAGGGTGAGCCGCCCCTCGGTGGGACGCGCCGCGAGGTGCAGCAGCCGGAGCAGGCTGGTCTTGCCGGCGCCGGAGGGGCCGAGCAGCCAGCGGAAGCCGCCCTCCGGGATGCTGAACGACAGGCCCTGCAGAACCGGGGCCATTGTGCCCGCTTGGCCAAATTCCAGGCCGACCCCATCTAGCCGTACCATTCGCCGTGCTCCTCGTGCGGCCGCGCCCATCTCGTTGACCCATATACAGCCGGACGCCGACGCTTGTTCGCATCTGCAGCCGGGGAGTATCACGCCTCCATGAGGATCGTCTGCCCATCTTGCGCCGCTGCCTACGAGGTGCCCGATGCGCGGCTTGTTGCCGGCCAGTCCGTGCGCTGCGCCCGGTGCGGCACGAACTGGATGCCGTTGGCCGAGGTTCAAAGGGCGGCAAGGCCCGAGTTGGCGGAACCGCCGGCTGTCGGCTCCTTGCCCCAACCCAGGCCGGTGCCGTCCGACGCACAGATATTCGCGTCGGCCAATCCGTATCCCGCGACCATGGACCGTCCGAATGCCGGCCTTGCGGGCGGACCTGCCGTGCTGGCCGGCTGGGCCGTGAGCATTGCCGTCATCGTCGGCCTGGGCTGGGCCGCTGTCACCTGGCGCGCTGACATCATGCACGTCTGGCCGCCGAGCGAGCGGCTCTATAGCACGCTCGGCCTGCTGGCCGGACGGTGAGGCGGGCTACCCGGGCGGCGCCGACCCGGCGATCTCCGGCCGCTCCGCCATCTCCGCATGCCACTGCGTCAGCTTGCCCCGCCCCTCGCGCCAAGCGTCCGGCGCGAAACGCAGATCGAGGTAGCCCAGTGCGCAGGCGACGGTAACGGCGCCAATGTCCAGATGGTTGGCGGGCGGGTCCGACTGCAGCAGGTCGAGCGCGCGCTCCACGGCGTCGCGGCTTCGCGTCATCGCGGCGTCGCGCGCCGACTCCGTCGGACGGCCCATGTCCATGCGCCGCAGCACCGCCGCGTCCATGATGCCGTCTCCGATGGCCTGGAAGCGGAGCGCGCGCCAGCGCGCCGGGCCGGGCGGCGGAAACAGCGAGCCGCCGCCGATGGAGTCCAGGTACTCGCAGATGACCGGGCTGTCGAACAGCGCAAGGCCGTCCTCCGTCACCAGGCATGGCACCTTGGAAAGCGGGTTCGCCGCCAGCAGGTCGGGCGGGGAAGCGTGCGGGTTGGTCTCGACGCGGGTGATCTGATCCGAAAAGCCGCAGGCCAGGGCGCAGGCGACGACCTTGCGTACATAGGGGCTGGTGGCGGAGTAGAACAGCTTCACCGGAACGTATCCTTCTCTGCGCGCAGCCGGGCCAGCGCCGTGACATCCGGCGCCCGCACGAAAGGGTTCTCCGCAAGCTCGTCCGACAGGCGGCTCGGGACCGTCGGCTGCCCGGCCCCGCGCAGGCGATCCACCTCGGCGGCGCGTGCGCGCAGCGCCGCGTTGCCGGGATCGGCATGCACCGCGAAGCGCGCGTTGCTCTGGGTGTACTCGTGCCCGCAGCAGACCAGCGTGTCGCCCGGCAGCGCCGCGAGCTTGCGCAGGCTCCCATGCATGTCGGCGGCGGTGCCCTCCAGCAGCCGGCCGCAGCCCAGGCTGAACAGCGTGTCTCCGCAGATCAGCACGTGGTTCTCGCCGCCGAAGAAGGCGATGTGCCCGACGGTATGGCCGGGCGTGTCGATCACCCGGAGGCTGCTCTCGCCCAGCGCCACCGCATCGCCCTCCGCCACGGCGCGGTCCAGCCGCGGCAGGCGGCGCGCGTCGGCTGCGGCGCCGACCACTGGGCAGCCATAGCGGGCGCGAACCGCCTCGGTGCCCGCCACGTGGTCGCCATGGTGATGCGTGAGCAGGATGGTGTCGAGGCGCCCCCCGGCGGCCTCGACCGCCGCGATGCAGGCGTCCGCGTCGGCGGGATCGACGAACGCCGTCGCGCCGGTGGCCTCGTCCCGCAGCAGCCAGGCGTAGTTGTCGGACAGCATGGGTACGGCGTGGGCGGACAGGGTCATCGCGAGGCTCCGCTTCGGGTGGGCGCACCCTGTCGCACCTGCGGCCGCAGATCAAGCGGGAGAGCAGATCGGGAGGAGAGCAGATCGGGCAGGAGACTGGCCCGGCCCCATGCTATACTGGGCGGCATGACGGCCGATGCCCAATCCGCGGCGGAGTTCTACGCGACGGCGCGCGGCGCCGTGGCCTGCCGCCTGCTGCGGGACCGCCTGGCGCTCGCCTGGCCGGACGTGACGGGCCTGGCGGTGCTGGGCCTCGGCTACGCCGCCCCCTACCTGCGGCCCTGGCGGGACGGTGCTGCGCGCTGCATCGCCGCCACTCCGGCGCAGGTCGGCGCCGCGCGCTGGCCGGTCGGCAGCCCCAATCTCACCTGCACGGTCGAGGAGGACAGCCTGCCCTTCCCCGACCTATGCTTCGACCGCATCCTGCTGGTGCACGGCCTGGAGGTCGCCGAGACGTCCTACCGCATGCTGCGCGAGGTTTGGCGCGTGCTGAAGGACGACGGCCGCCTCCTGGCGGTCACGCCGAACCGCATGGGCCTTTGGGCGCACAACGAAAGCACGCCGTTCGGCCACGGCCAGCCCTACTCGCCGGGCCAGATCGGCCGCCTGCTGGCCGCCAGCCTGTTCCGGGTGGAGCGGCGGGACAGCGCGCTCTACCTGCCGCCGGTCAACCTGCGGATCGTGCTGCGCAGCGCGCCGATCTGGGAGGGCGGGGGCCGACGCATCGCGCCGCGGCTGGCAGGCGTCACGATCACCGAGGCGGTGAAGGACGTTTATGCGGCCCTACCCATCCAGCGCGCCCGGCGGCGGCTCGTGCTGAGCCAGGCCGCCTAGTTCGCCGGCAGCGCCGCCGGGGCGTTCGCCAAGCGGGCCGCGTTGCGCCCGGCGCGCTTCGCTTCGTACAGCGCCGCGTCAGCCGCCTCGACCAAGGCGGCAGGCCCCTGCGAACAGCCCGGCACCATGGCCGCGACGCCGATGCTGACGGTCGCGATGCCGAACTCCGACCCGGCATGCGGGATCGCCAGGTCGCGCACCGCGGCGCGGATGCACTCGGCCACGATCAACGCGCCGGCAGCGTCGGTGTTCGGCAGCAGAAGGACGAACTCCTCCCCGCCATACCGGGCCGGAAGGTCCGCCGGCCGGCGGCACCGGCTGTCGAGGACGCCCGCCAAGGCCTGCAGGCAAGCATCGCCGGCAGGGTGGCCGTAGGTGTCGTTGAACGCCTTGAACCGGTCCGCGTCGATCATGACGACCGCCAACGACGAGCCGACCCGGATCGCCCGGCGGTATTCCTCGCCCAGCGCCTCGTCGAAGCGACGCCGGTTCGCCAGGCGGGTCAGCCCATCCTCCCGCGCCAGCACGCGAAGCCGGCGGTTCGCATCCTCAAGCTGCGCCTCCAGCGCCTTGCGCTCGGACACGTCCCGCACCGCCCCTACAAATCCGCTGCCATCGTCCAGCCGGCGGAAGCTTATCTCGATCCAGATATAACGGCCATCCTTGTGCATCGCCCGGTAGCTGGCGCGCGCCGTCGTGTTCCCCGCCAGCAGCGGCTCGAACAGCGACTGATCCAACGCATCCTGATCGTCCGGATGCATCAGGTCGCGAGGATGCTTTGCAATCAGGTCCTCAGGCTCGTAGCCCAGCAGGTCGCGGCAGGCCGGCGAGACATACAGGCGCCGGAGTTCCGGCGAGTATCGCACGATCATGTCGTTGACGTTCTCAGCCAACAGGCGGTGATAGCCCTCGCTGATCCCGATTTCCTTCTGCATGGCGACGATGTGGTCCTCCCGCGCCTGCAGCCGCTTGGCCATGCGAGCGAACGCCGTGCCGAGCGACGACAGCTCCGCCGCGGCGCCGCGGCCGATGACCGCCCGTGCGGACAGGTCGCCCGATCCAACAAGCGCCGCCGCCCTGACCAGGGCGTCAATCGGGAGCAGCACGGTCCGCTTGGCGATCAGCCAGGCCGTCAGCATGGCAAACGCCGTGGCGGCGAGCGCGATCCCGATCGAGAGCCAGAACCGCTGGTCCGCCGCCGCCCGGATGTCGCCCTCCCGCAAGCCGACCGCGACCACGAGTCCGGCGGCATGGCCCGGCAGGGACGCGAAGCCGAATATCCGGCTGACCCCGTCCAGGTCCGGCGCCTGAAGCGACCCGCCGCCGGTCGAGGCCCGAAACGCTTCGATGACGGGAGAACGGGGGAAACGCTGGCCCACGCGGCCCGCCTTGGCGGGCGCCTCCGCCAGGATAGCGCCGTCGCGGCTGTCCAGCACCTGTACTAAGTGGTCCGCCAGTCCCGAGGTCCCATCTGACAGCTGTGCAAACCAATTGAGGTCAACCCCGGCCAGCATGACCCCAGGCGGTACGTCGTGGCCGGGCAGACGCTCCAGCGGGACGGCGAAGAACATGGCGGGCTTGCCGGTGGCGCGGCTGACCGTCAAGGCGCCCATCACGACGGCTGTTTCGGACCGCGAGGCCAGGGCCTCCTGGAAATAGGGCCGATCCGCGAGGCTCAGGCCCTTGCCGGCCAGGTTGGTGCTGCAGGTCACGACCCCCTCGGCGTTCACGACCGCCAGGACGTTGATCCGAGGATGGACGGAGATCATCGCGCCCAGCAGGCCATCGCACTCCGCCGCGCCGACCTTGCGCACCTCCGGCACCCGCGACAGCACGCGGAGCAGGCTGGAGGCTTCCTGAAGCATGTCGTCCTGCTGCTCGGCCGCTAGCCGGGCGAGCTGCACGACCCGGTCCCGCGCCGTATCCACCACGCGCTGGCCGTCGGCCATGGCCGAAAGCACCAGCAGGACGACCAGCGGCGTCGTCGCGGCGAGCATCGGCAAGGTGAGGCGCGGCCACAGCTTGCGCGGCAGCGCGGCCAACAAAGTCTTGGACAGCAAAGAGGACGCATGCCGCGCCGGCGTGTGGCTTGAAAGGATTGATGCGCGTCGCACGAATAACCTCCGTCCTGCATCGAGCGGAGCCGCTCCATGCCTTCGCCACTATGCCTCCCGAACGTTACAGAACCTCTAACGGCACAGCCGGCGACGCCATGCAGGCTGCACACCGGTCGGCTCTGGCAACGCCCGCGGTTTCGGGCATGGTGCGGCCATGGCGCATCCAACAAGCTTCGTCGTCCTGTTCGCGGCCTCGCTGCTCGCCGGGGCGCAGAACGCGCTGGCGGGCGGCGGCTCGTTCATCACCCTCCCGGCGCTGCTGCTGGCCGGGCTTGATCCGCGGGCGGCCAACGTCACATCGACGGTCGCGCTGTTCCCCGGGCAGGTGCTGTCGGGATGGGCCGGGCGCAGCCTCGCGCGGGGAACGCCCGGGCTTTCGTTCCGGGCGCTGTGCGCCATCAGCCTGGCGGGCGGCGGCATGGGGGCCGTGCTGCTGCTTGCCACCCCGGCGGCCTTCTTCGCGCGGCTGGTGCCCTGGCTGGTGCTGTTCGCAACGTCGGTGTTCGCCTGGGGCAGCTTCCGGCGGCCGACGGCTGGCGGTCGCCGGATGGGCGCAGCCGCGGCGGGGCTGCTGCAGCTCGCGATCTCCGTCTATGGCGGGTATTTCGGCGGGGGGATCGGCTTCCTGATGCTGGCGTCCCTGACCACGGCGGGCCTGGCCGTCCGGGCCGCCGCGGCGACGAAGAACGTGTTGGCCGGGATCATGAACTTCTCGGCGCTGCTGGTGTTCCTGTGGTCGCCCGACGTGCGCTGGGGACCGGCGCTCGCGGTTTGCGGCGGGGCGATTCTGGGTGGCCTCCTGGGCGTGTGGCTGCTGCGGCGCGTGCCGGAGCGGGTGCTGCGCGGCGGCGTCGTGGCCATCGGCGCCGTGCTCACCATCGGCTTGTTCCTCCGGCCGGTCTGAGCCGTCACATCGCGGTGATTGCCCCGGGGCGGCGGAGGCCGCATCCTGTCGCGATGCACGTCCCGAAGCGCGAGACCCTGGCCCTGCCCAACGGCCCCACCGAGGTGCTGTGGCGCCGCAGCGCCCGGGCCCGCAAGGTCAGCCTGCGCATCGATCCCCGGGGCGGCGGCGTGGTCGTCACCCTGCCGCTCCGCGCCGCCCAGGCTGCGGGCCTCGCGCTGCTGCGGGACAACGCCGCCTGGGTTGCCGACCGCCTGGCCCGGCTGCCGGACCCGGTGCTGTTCACGGACGGCGCCGACATCCCCATCGACGGCCTGCCGCATCGCATCCGCCATGTGCCGGGCGGGCGCGGCGGCGCGTGGATCGAGCCGGGCGCCCTGCTGGTCTGCGGCGCGCCGGAGTTCCTGTCCCGCCGCGTGGCCGACTTCCTGCGCGCCGAGGCGCGGCGCCGCCTTTCGGCGCTGGCCGTCGCCAAGGCCTCCGCCGCCCGGCTCGCGCCGCGGCGCGTGATCGTCAAGGACACGCGCAGCCGTTGGGGAAGCTGCACCGCGGACGGGACCCTTATGTTCTGCTGGCGCCTGATCATGGCGCCGCCGCATGTGCAGGACTACGTGGTCGGGCACGAGGTCGCGCATCTCCGCCACATGGACCACGGCCACGGCTTCTGGGCGCTGGCGGCGCAGCTCACGCCGCACAAGCGGCTGGCCACGCAGTGGCTCGACGCCCATGGCCCCGGCCTGATGCGGATGGGTGCGCCCAGGCCGTGACGCCGGACGGCCCGGGCGGCTACTGCCTGGCCTTGATCTGATCGCGCAGGGTCCTGGCGGCGTTGCGGTCGTCGAAGTCCGCGGTGTCGTCCAGGATGGCGTTCAAGGCCTGCACCGCCTCCTCCGGCCTGCCCGCGGCGCTCAGGGCGCTGGCGAGGTGGAACTTGACGGTCCTGTCGTTGGGACGCTTCTGCGAAGCCTCCTTCAGGAGGGGCAAGGCGTCCGCAGCGGCCCCTTCCTTTGTCATGATCCAGCCCAGGGTGTCCGACGTTTCCCCGGACGGGGCCAGCAGATGGGCGCGCTGCGCCAGGCTGCGCGCCCGGGGATCGCCCTTCGCCTGATACACCCAGGCAAGGTTGTTCAGCGCGATCGCGTCGTTCGGGCGCTTGCCGAGCACGGCCTGCAGATGCTGCTCGGCGTCCCGGCTGCGGCCGGCGGAGATGTCGAGTGTTGCGAGCATCTGCGTCGCGTCGGTGTCGTCGGGATGCTGCATGAGCCACCCCTGCAGCTGCTGCGCGGCCTGCTCCTGGCCGCCGGCCGATGCCAGCGCGCCCGCGGTGCGCAGCACCAGCGCCGTGGAGGGGTTCGCCTTCAGCTCGGCGGCGAAGGCCTGGGCGGCGTCGGCGTAGCGGCGGGCGCCCATGAAGGCGTCGCCCTTGATGACCGACGACGCCGGCAGGTTGGCCGGGTCGCGCCGCAGCTCGTCGGCCATCGCCAGCGCCCCGGCGATGCCCGACTTGCGCTGCTCGGCGAAGATCAGCGTGTTCATCATGCCGAGATTGCCCGGCGACAGCTTGAGGCCCTCCTGCAGCGCCGCCTTGGCGCCGTCGTAATCGTTGGTGTTCAGCGCCAGCGTGACCAGCGCCCGCCGCGTTTCCAGGTCGAGCGGCGTGCCCGCCAGGATCTGCCGGTAGGACGTCTTGGCGCCGTTCACGTCGCCGTCCGCGACCTGCGCCCGCGCCTGCGCCGCCAGCAGGACCGGCGGCGGCACGCCGCCCTCAAGCGCCTGGTGCAGCACGTCCAACGCCTTCCTTGGCTGCTTCGCCTTGATCTGCAGGTCCACCAGCGCCGCGGTCAGGGCCGGGTTGGACGGGGCCGCGGCCCGTGCGTCCTCTATGGCCGCGATGGCCTGCGGCAGCTTGTCGTCCTGCACCAGGGATTGCACGAGCGGCGCCAGCGCCTCCAGGTCGGCGCGGTTCTTCGCCAGCAGCCCGTTCAGCACCGCCTCCGCCTCCGGCTTGCGGTTCTGCAGGATGAGCATCTTGCCCAGGTTCACGCGCCCCGTGCCGGACGCCGGGAACTTGTCGGCCACCGCGGCGAACTGCGCCCGCGCGCCCTCCACGTCCATGCGCGCCAGCTTGACCATGCCGGCCAGGATGCCGACCATCTCCGTCTCGCCGTTCTGCTGGCGCAGGCGGTCGAGCGCCGCCTGCGCCTTCTCGACGTCGCCGGAACTCAGCGCCGTGGCAACCAGCGCCTCCCCGGCGTCGGGCTGCGTCGGCTGGATGTCGAGCGCCCTCTCAAGCGCCGCCGTGGCCCCCGGCATGTCGCCGACCTGCATGCGGGTGGACGCGAGGCGCGTCAGGATCTCGGGGCTGCCCGGCGCCATCGACGACGCCTCCTGGAAGGTGCGGGACGCGAGCTGCGCCTGGCCCTGGATGGCGTAGGCCCGGCCCAGCAGGTCCAGCGTCTCCGCCGTGTTCGCCCCGGCCGCGATCGCCTTGTTCAGCACCGCCACCGCGCGCTCCGGCCGCTGCGCGCCCAGCTCGACCCGGGCCAGCAGGCGCGCGCCGTCGAAATCCGTCGGCGCCTGCGCCACGTAGCGGAGCGCCGCGTCCACCGCCTGCTCGGTCTGGCCGAGGTTCGACTTGATCAGCGCCTGAAAGTACAGCCCGCGCGGAAACCGCTGGATGACCGACGCGAGCTTCTCCAACGCGAGGTCCGAGTCGGCGTAGCGACCGGCGCGCACGAGCAGCACCATGTCGAGATAGACCGCCCCGGCATTCTGCGGCTCGGCCGCCAGCACCTTGCTGACGTCGGCCCGCGCCTTCACGTCCTGTCCCGCCACGAGATACTGGTTGGCCCGCTCCAGCAGCATGCCGAGCGAGCCGGGCGCCGCGGCCACCGCGCGCTCCAAGTGGTCGAGCGAGCCGGCCATGTCGCCCTTGGCGGCCAGGAGCTGCCCCTTCAGCACCAGCGCGTCCGCCCGCTTCTCGTTCAGCGCCAGAACGCGGTCCACCTGCCGTTCGGCGCCCGACAGGTCCTTCTCGATGACCGAAATCCGGGCCAGGGTCAGCGCGGCGTCCTGGTTGTCCGGCGCGAGCCGCTCCGCCTCCGTCAGGCTAGCCCGCGCGTCGGCGTTGTTGTCCAGGCCGATCTGCGCCATGGCGCGCATCACGTAGGCCCTCGCGGCCTCTTCCGGCTCGGCGGCCGGGTCCACCTTCACCTCGGACAGCACGTCCGCGAACCGCTGCTGCGCCAGGTAGGTCTGCGCCAGCAACGGGACCATCACCTTCGGATCGCAGTTCAGCTCGCAGGCGATCTTCAGCTCCTTTTCCGCCGCGACCGGGTCGGAGGTCTGCAGCTGGAGCTGCGCCAGGCGCAGGTGCGCCTCGGCGTTGCGCGGGTCGGCCTTCACCGCATTGCGCAACTCAATCTGGGCGGCACGCAGGTCGCCCCTCATGAGCAGGATGCGCGCGTTCTTGATCGGGTCGCCGGTGTGGCCGAGCGCGTACCATCCTCCGCCACCAGCGGCCATGGCGACCAGTACGAGGGCAGGAAGCAGGAGCTTCTTCATCGGTTCCAGCCTATGGTCTAGAGGTTGGGGTCTTGCGCGGCGGCGTCCTCGGCGCCCGGCGCGTCGGCGCCGTCCGCCGACAGCCCGTGCGCCTCCAGAAGCGCGTAAAGTGTCGGGCGGCTGATGCCGAGCAGCCGCGCGGCGGTTGCCAGCGTGCCGTCGCTGCGGGCCAGCGCGCGCTGCACCACGTCGCGCTCGGCGCGCGCGCGGGCGGCCCGCAGGTCGTAGGCCGTCATGTCCTCCTGGCCGGGCGCCAGCTCCAGGTCGGCCGCCGAGACCAGCCGCTGCTCGCTCATCAGCACGGCGCGCTTCACCCGGTTCTCCAGCTCCCGGATGTTGCCGGGCCAGGCGTGGGCGGCGAGTGCCGCCAGCGCGTCGTCGGCGAAGCCGCGCACCGGACGCCCGAACTCCCGCGCGTAGCGGGCCAGGAAGTGCCGGGCCAGCAGCAGCTTGTCGCCGCCACGGTCGCGCAGCGGCGGGATGCGCAGCGTCACCGGGTTCAGCCGGTAGAACAGGTCGCCGCGGAACCGGCCCTGGTCCACCTGGTCCTGCAGCACCTGGTTGGTCGCGGACACCACGCGCACGTCCACCTGGATCGGCTGTCGCCCGCCGATGCGCTCCACCCGTTGGTCCTGCAGGAAGCGCAGCAGCTTGACCTGGAGCGTGTGCGGCAGGTCGCCGATCTCGTCCAGGAAGAGCGTGCCCTTGTTCGCCAGCTCGATCTTGCCGAGCGTCTGCTTCACCGCGCCGGTGAAGGCGCCGCGCTCATGCCCGAACAGCTCGCTTTCCAGCAGCGCCTCGGGGATCGCGCCGCAGTTGATGGCGACGAAGGGCTGGCGCGCCCGCGGGCCGAGGTCGTGCAGCGCCCGGGCCAGCGCCTCCTTGCCGGTGCCGCTTTCGCCGAGCAGCAGGGCGGACACGTTGGCCGCCGCCAGCTTCTCGATGTCGCGGCAGACCTTCAGCATGCCGGGATCGGCAGTCACGATGTGCTTGACCGGCGAGGGCGAGGGCGCCTCCGACAGGCGCCGGTTCTCGTCCTCCAGCGTGCGCAGGCGCAGGCTGCGCGCCACGATGGTGCCGAGCATGCCGATGTCGATCGGCTTCTCGCAGAAGTCGTACGCCCCGGCGGCGACCGCCCGCAGCGCATGCGCTCGGTCGCCGTGGCTGGTGGCGACGATCACCTTGGTGTTGGGCGCCTGCCGCGCCAGGCTGTCGAGCGTCGCGAACCCCTCGCTCACGCCGTCCGGGTCGGGCGGCAGGCCCAGGTCCATGATGGCGACCGCCGGGCGCTCCTTTTGCGCCATCGCAAGCGCCTGGAGCCGGGTGTGGGCGAACACCACCTCGCAGGACGGGAAGGCCCAGCGGTACTGGCTGCACAGGCCGACATCGTCCTCGATGATAAGCAGTTTTGGGAGCAGCTTCGGCTGCAGCTTCGGCATCGGCGCGTTCATGGCCCGGCTCCTTCGGTCAGCGCGAAGCCGCGGGCGTCCGCCGGCTCCCCGAACGGCGCTGCTGCGGGCGCATCGCCCTCCGTCTCCTGCCCGTCCGGCGCCGCATGGCCCGGCGTGTCGGCGCGCGGCAGCACCAGACGCATCGTCGTGCCGGCGCCGGGGGCGCTGATGGCCTGCACGTCGCCGCCGCCTTCCCGCAGCAGCTCCCGCGCCTGAAAGGCGCCGATGCCGGAGCCTTGGCGCTTCGAGGTGCCGAAAGGCTGGAACAACTGGTCTCGGATGAACTCGGAGGTCATGCCGCAGCCCTTGTCGATGATGTCGATGACGACCTGCTGCGCCTCGTGCCGCACCCGGACCCGCACCGGCCGGTCGCCTGACGCCTCGATCGCGTTGTTCAGCAGGTGGCTGACGGCGGTGTCGAAGGCGTCGGGGCTGATCGCCACCGCCGCCGTCGATCCGTCATGCTCCAGCGCCAGCGCCGTCCGGCGCACCCGGCGGTACGTGGCGAGCAGCGCCTCCAGCCGCGGCACCGGCGCCAAGGCCGCAGGCGCCCGGTCGGCGGCCGGCGTGTCCAGCCGGCGCAGCAGGGCGGCGATCTTCTGCACGGAGGCGCCGACCGTTTCCAGCATGTCGCGCTGGAACTCCGGGTTGGCGATGTGCCGCTCGGCGTTGGACAGCAGCAGGGACAGCTGGCTCGACACGTTCTTGATGTCGTGCGCGACGAAGGCGAACCGCTTGCCGTAGTCGTGCAGTTGCCGCGTTTGCAGCAGGACGCGCGTTGCCCGCTGCTCGGCGACGAAGCTCGCGGCCTCACGGCCGACGATGCGCAGCAGGTCGAACACCTCCTGGTCGAGGTCGAACGGCGCCCGCGGCGGCCCCGTCAGCACCAGGCCGATCTGCTGGTCGCCGTCCACCAGCGGGATCGCCAGCCACAGCCGCCCGAGCTGGCCGAGCGGCGGCTCCCGCGCCCCGGCGCTGCCGGCATCCTCCAGCACCGCGATCCAATGGCCGCCGCGCATCGCGGCCACCAGGGGATGGTCCGGCGGCACCGGGCTTGATGCCGGCATGTTCCACGACCCAGACCACTGGAACGCGCCCGCGCCGCCGTCGCGCAGGAACAGCGCGCCGTTCGGGCTGTCGATCACGTCCGCCAAGGCGCGGATCACCCTTGTGTGCAGCGCCGCCCGGCCCTGCGACTTCGTGGCCGAAAGCGTGTCGATGCAGTCGAGCCATTGCTGGCGGTAGTCGTAGCGGCGGGCGAAGAAGTGCTCGACCACCGTGCGGCGCAGGCGGGAGCGGGCGGAGCCGGAGGTGAGCAGCAGGCCGATGCCGATCAGCGCCGCGAAAACCATGCTGGCCTCGGCCATCCGGCCCCAGTCGGCGCCGAACCGCCGGAACACCTCGCCGGCGGCCGACAGCGCCAGCAGCACCGCGCCGCTCAGGATCAGCGTGGCGCTGTGGAACACGGCGGCGTGGGAAAGCTGCAGGCCCGCCCGCCAGCGCCGGTCGCGCGCGGCTGCGGCCACCAGCGGCGGCGCCACGATGATGACGGCGATGGCGTGGGCGCCGGTCAGCGACGCCGACGCCTGCTGGAATAGCACCAGGTCGGCGCAGAGCGCGATGTCGAAGCACGCGAGGCCGCCCAGCAAGACGCAGGGCAGCGCCACGTGCCACCGGGTGTGGTCCGGCAGGTTGAGGTAAAGGTTCTCGATCAGCAACAGCTCGCACACCGCGACGCCGAGGCGGACGGCGATGCCCAGAGACAGGATCGACGGCGGCGCCGCGCCGTAGCGGCCCTCGACGACGGCCGCCGCGGCGGCGCAGACCGCGACCGCGCCCGCCGCGGCAAAGGCGTTCCGGGCTTGGCCGGATGGCGCGAACCGGCTGTAAAGGTGCAGGACAAAGCCGTACCATGAGAGCGCGCGGAGGTAGTCGAGCGCATCGGGCAGGGTGTGCCATCCCTCGGGCGGCACGGCGTTGGCGGCCGCCCATGCCGCTGTCACCAGGCAGCAGGCGATCAGCAGCAGGCCCGTCAGGTGCCGCGACCGCATGGTGATGAACGCCGGGAGGACGAGATAGGCGGCGGCGCAGGCGCCGTAAAGAACTTGCTTCGTCGGCATCGGCCTCAGCGCCCGCGCAGCGACGCGGCCAGACGGCCGACGGGCCGGGCCGCCCAGCATGCGGACACCGAGTGCCGGCCCCGGCGCATCAGCGCGACCCTTCCTGGAAGAGGATGACCCGCACCGTGGCGAACAGGATGGCGAGGTCGAGCAGCACGCCGCGGTGCTTCACATAATACAGGTCGTAGGACAGCTTCACCCGCGCATCCTCGACCGAGGCGCCATAAGGAAAGTTCACCTGCGCCCAGCCAGTCAGGCCGGGCTTGACCCGCGTGCGCTCCCGGTAGTGCGGGATGGCCTCCGCGAGCTGCTCGACGAAATGCGGCCGTTCGGGCCGGGGGCCGATGAAGCTCATGGCGCCCTGCAGCACGTTCAGCAGCTGCGGCAGCTCGTCGATCCGGGTGCGCCGCATGAAGGAGCCGATGCCGGTGACGCGGGGATCGCGCTGGGTGGCCCAGGCCGGCCCGCGCGTCTCGGCATCGACGCGCATGCTGCGGAACTTCAGCAGGGTG
>CAXSHI010000066.1:0-21571 GCA_964236755.1 uncultured Acetobacteraceae bacterium | reverse complement strand
CGATCGGCAGCACGACGAGCCTGCCTTTGGCGATGTCCTCTGCCACCGTGTGCAGTGGCATGCCGCCCCAGCCGAGGCCGTTGAGCAGGAACGCGCGTTTGGCGAAGAGGTCGGCCAGCCGCCAGATCAACGGCGACATCACGCCGAACTCGCGCTCTGCGGACAGGTCGGACCGGTCAGTGAGGACAAGCTGGACGTGCTTGGCAAGTTCGGCCTGCGGGATCGGCTTCGCGACGGAGGCCAACGGGTGATCCCGTGCGGCGACCATGACAAGCTCGATGGCAGTCAGGCGTTCGCTGGTCAGGGAAGGCTGCAGCAGCGGCAACGGCCCGACGATGCCAAGGCTGCAACGGCCATCGAGAACCGGCTGATATGCCGCTCCGATTGCCTCGACGAGGAGCCTCAGCGCCGTTCCGGGGAACAGGCTCTGGAAGTCCTTGGCCGCCTCGGTGAACGCCTCCATCGGATAGAACACGTCGATGACCGCGGATAGCTCTGGCTCGAGACCGCCGGCCATGCCACGGGCGCGGGCCTTCATGGCGTCCACGCCCGAGACGACGTTCCGTGCATCTGCGAGCAGAACGCCGCCCGCCGCCGTGAGCTTCGGGTAGCGGCCGGACCGATCGAAGAGGGCGACGCCGATCTGCTGTTCGAGGTTGCTGACCGTCTGGCTGACAACGGACTGGGCCCGCCGCAGCCTTCGGGATGCAGCCGAGAAGCTGCCTTCGTCCACCGCTGCGATGAACGTCCGCAACTGATCCAGGGATACGCCGTCCAGCATCGTTGGGGAGCCCATCGTTCGAGTGGATGGATGATGCTAGGACATGGTGACGATTTCGGTTGGATGGGCTCCGATTTTGTGAGGTGCTTGTACCAAGGATGTGACGATAGCCGCGTGCGCTGCACGGCTCAGGAGCCTTGTCCTAGAGACATAGGGACGAACAGGCAGCCAGACGCATGAAGCCGAGTGGCGTGACGCTCTCCTCCGCGTTCTGTTGCATTGTTGTTGTTCATCTGCGCACCTGGCGTGCTTGCTGGGATCAGCGCACGATCGCCATCGACTGCGGCCTGCGCGCGACCGGGACGGAGATGCCGGTCCTGACCAGCACGGCGCGCCTCGGGTCCGCTTCGTCGACAGCAAGGCGCCAGAAATCGACTGAGCCGCCGGGCTTCGCCCCATCGAACCGGTCGAAACTTGCCGTCGCGAGATAGCGGCTGGAGTTGTCGAACACCACCGCCTCCGGGATGACGGCGTCGTAGGGGAAGTCGCCCACCCGCTCCAGCCGTCTCGTCTCCGGGTCGGGGTTCCGGTAGCATAGGAACCGAAAGTGCATTCCAGGCTTTGCCGGCCGTTCCAGTGCGTTTCCGCAATGATTGGAGTGCGATCTATGAGCTGCTGATGGCTGGGCTTGATCTTGTGCCAGCTCGCGCGCCGCCAACACGCTGGCCGAGAGCGACGTGGGACGATTGCTTGCCTGAAAGCCGAACTGGCACCCTGCAGGGTGCCAGTTGCAGGCACTCGTCCGATAAATCACGAGCGGCGAGCTGATTGGCTTCAACCGGCCTTCTGCGAAATGCCCGCGCGGCCCAGCATCGGAGTCGTGGCGGTGGCTGGCCGGAGCTTCGAACTGGCCAGGACTGCCAGGCCTGCACAAAGGGCCGGCACTGTCCCCGCAAGGAAGATCTGCTGAAGGTTCCAGTGCAAAGACAGCATCACCCCGCCCAGGACCGGCCCCACGATGGAGCCGATCCGGCCGATGCCGAGAGCCCAGCCCACACCCGTCGACCGTATGGCCGTCGGGTAGAAATCGGCGACCAGGGCGTTCAATCCCGCTTGCGCTCCCTGCACCAAGATCCCGAGCACAAAGGCGACGGTCATGATCAGGCCAAAGGAGGCCGGCAGCACGCCAAGCGATCCGATCAGCAGCACAGAAAGGCCGAACTCGGTGACCAACAGGCGGCGGGCGCCCACCTTCTCCATCGCAATACCCTGGATCAGTGATCCAGCAATTCCGCCGAGGCTGAACAGCGAGATCGCGGTCACGCCAGCAGAAATCGGCATGCTCGCCTGCCGCAGGACCGCCGGCAGCCAGCTGATGACAAAGTAGATGATCAGCAGGTTCATGAAATAGGGAACCCAAAGGAGTATTGTCCCCAGGGCACGGCCTTCGGTGAACAGGTGCTTGACCGAGAACCCCTTGAGCGGCGTCGATCCAGGCACGAAGCCTACTCGGCGGATGTCGGCGAGGCCAGGGGCGACCCGCGCCATGATGGTGGCGACGCGCTCCGAACTGGCGCCGTGGACGATCAGGTAACGAGCGGACTCCGGAAGCTTGACGATGAGGATGACGACCATCACCAGCGGCAAGAGGCCGCCCACGTAGAACACCGACTGCCAACCCCACACCGGGAGCAGGGCGGACGCGACCAGCCCGCCCAGCACGGCGCCGAGCGGCATGCCGGTGAACAGCATGGAGACGAAGATCGATTGCAGGCGCTTCGGCGAATACTCCGCCGTCAGGGCGACGACGTTGGGCATGGCGCCGCCGAGCCCGATCCCGGTGAGGAAACGGAACAGCAGCAACTCATTGAACGACGACGCGTAGGCGGTCAGGAACGAGAACAGCCCGAAGACCAGCACGGACAGGATGATCGTCCATCTCCGGCCCCAGCGGTCCGCCACCGGCCCGAGCACACCTGCTCCGCACATCAGACCGAGCAGCCCGGCCACGAACACCGGAGCGAAGGATTGCAGCGGCACGTTCAGGTATTCGGCGATGGCTGGGGCCAGGAAGCCGATGCTCTGCGTGTCGAAGCCATCCAGAACGGCGACAAAGCCGCACATCAGGATCGTGCCGATCTGAAACCGGCTCAGCGATTGACTATCGACGACCTCGCTGACGGTCGTCTCGCGAACGCTACTGCTCATTGTTGTTGTCCTCCCCACGTGTTGGATGTCAGGCCGCGGTTCGATGCTGGCCTGATCGGTCGTGCCGCCCTTTCGCGGGCTCTTGGGATCCATGAGTTTCACTGGCCGGCTGCCAGGTTGCTGCGAGCAGGTCGTTGACCGCCCGGCTTGCGCGATCAGCGTCATTCAGCGGAATGGACGCCGCGACGTAGTGATCAGGCCGCAGCAGGAGGGCGCAGCCCGGGTAGTCCGCCAGAGCGGTTGCGAGCGCGTCATTCGTCTCGGTGACGGTCTCGACCCCCTCAACGGCCTGGGCCGGGGAGTCGGCTGGAACCAGCGCCACCCGCGCCCCGCCGAGTTTGTCCCACACCGGCTGGCGCAGCCGGGCGAAGTCCTCGGCGGGCCGCGCCGACCGCAGCAGCAGCACGAAGCGGCTGCCCAGCGCCTCGTCCAGCAGTACGTCCTGTCCCGCCGCCGTGCGCACCGGAGGTTGGGGCAGCAGGCGGCCGACCAGCGATCTGCGGCCCTTGCCGTCCGGAACCAGGAAACCTTCATTGAAGCGCGGCGGCGGCTTGTACTTCATCTGCGCCACATAGTCGCGCGCCGGCGGCCACACGTTCAGCGCCAGGAAGCCCGCCTGGGTCAGGAAGCCACGCAGCCAGCTGCTGGGCGACATCACCCGTCCCATGCGCAGGGCCAGGTGGATCATCTGCCAGATGTGGTCCTTGCGCTCCTGTTCGTAGCTGTCGAGCAGCCCGGGGCCGATCCGTCCACCGAGCACGGCAGCGAGCTTCCAGGCCAGGTTGTGCGCGTCGCGAACGCCGCTGTTCATGCCTTGCCCGGCGAAGGGCGGCGTCAAGTGCGCGGCGTCGCCGACGAGGTAGACGCGGCCGAACGACCAGCGCGGCGCGACCCGCGCATGGAAGCGGTAGACGACCTTGCGTCGAAGCGTCGCCTTTGGGTCGGCACCATGCGTGCGCAGCAGCTGCTCGACCATGGCCGGGACCAGCAGATCCTCGTCCTTCTCGCCGTCCACGAGCTTGAACTCGAACCGCCGGGTGCGATCCGGCCCGGGCAGGGTGATGCAGGGCCGGCGCTTGTCGCAGAAGACCTCGGTGTGCTTGACCGTGTTCTCGTTGTTCTCGAGGTCGAGGATGAGCCAGCGCTCGTCGAAGGTGGTGCCCTCCAGGTGGATGCCCTGCTGTTCCCGCACCCGACTGCTGGCCCCGTCGCAGCCGACCAGGTAGTCGCAGGTCACCTGCCGCGCCTCGTCGGCGGGGCCGATCAGATACAGCGTGACCCGCTCCGCCGACTGCTCGTAGCGATTCAGCCGCCAGCCATACAGCGTGTCGATGGTGTCGAACCGGGCGAGCGCCTCCTTGAGCTGTCCTTCGAGGATCGGCTGGCGGAAGGCGTTGCGCCGAGGGTAGCCATACGGCTGGCCCGTCGGCTCGACCTTGGCGAAGCGGATACGGCTCGGCGAGTAGTAGTGCGAGCCGTAGCCGGGCACGAGATACTTGATGACCTCGTCCACGACGCCAGCCGCCTGCATGGTGCGCAGCGACTCGTCGTCGATCGACACGGCGCGCGGTTCCTGCACCGTGGTCGCATTCCGCTCCACGACCAGGCTCCGCACGCCGAGCGTGCCCAGCAAGTTGACGAGCGTCAGACCGATCGGCCCGCTGCCGATGACGGCGACGGGATAATGTGCTGATCCGGACTCCATTGGCCCACGTTCCTTCCCGCTTGTTGTTTTTAGGTCAGCTTCTCGTCGGCGACGCCGTTGCGGAGCAGGCCGACCTTGTCGATTTCCACCTCCACCGTGTCGCCGGGCTTCAGCCACAGCGGCGGCTGGCGTTTGGCACCGACGCCGCCAGGCGTGCCGCTGGCGATGACGTCGCCGGGCTCGAGGCGCGTGAAGGTGGAGGCGTATCCGATCTGCCGGGGGATATCGAAGATCATCTGCTCGATGACAGCGTCCTGAACGACCTCGCCGTTGACCCGGGTTTGCAGCCGCAACGGGCCGAGGTCGCCCAACTCGTCGGGCGTGACCATCCATGGGCCGAAGGCGCCGGTCTTGGGGAAGTTCTTGCCCGGGGTGAACTGGTGCGTGTGGCGTTGAAAATCGCGGACGCTGCCGTCGTTGTAGCAGGCGTAACCGGCGACGTGGCCGAACGCGTCAGCCTTCGAGATATAGCGGCCAGCTGTGCCGATGATCACGGCCAGCTCGCCCTCGTAGTCGAGGTCGATGGAGACGCGCGGACGGATGATGTTGGCGAGGTGGCCGGTCTGGCTGTTGGCGTAGCGCGCGAAGATGGTGGGGTGCTCGACCTCGGACCGGCCGGTTTCCTTGCGGTGCGTCTCGTAGTTCAGGCCGATGCAGATGATCTTGTCCGGGTTGGGGATCACCGGCAGCCACTCGATAGCCGAGAGCGGGTAGCGCCGGGCTTGCCCCGCATGCGCGCCGAGGCCGGGCAGGTCGCCCGCGGCGATGGCGGACTTCAGATCGGGAAGGCGCTCGCGCAGGACGGCGCCGATGTCGACGGCCTCCTCGCCCTCGATGATGCCCCAAGTCGTGTTGCCGGAGATGCGGAAGGTTGCGAACTTCATGGTGTGACCTTTCGGCGGCTGCTGGGAGAGGATCCCGGCGTCTGCACTCGAAAAAAAAGAAGTGGACGGATGGGCGCAGAAGGCTTCTGCGCCCGCATCACCTAGACGCGCAGGATCCCGCGGCCCCAGGAATTCAGGGTGTACTCCTCGTGCGGCCAGTCCTTTGCCGGGCGATCGTACATGATCTCCAGTTCCGCGCTGATCTCGATCCAGTTCTTGTCGGGATCTTCGACGAAGATGAAGATGTTGTTGCCCGGCCCGTGCCGTCCGGGTCCCCACATGAGCGGGATGCGCCTCGCACCCATGCGGTCGCACCAATCCTTGATCACCGACCAGTCGCCAGCCTCGTAGCTGTGGTGGTCGATGCCCTGCTGGCTGTGGCGAAAGCAGGCGAGGGTATGGTGTTCGTGGTTCGAGCGCATCCAGCACACCAGGATCTTGCCGTCGGTGTCCCGGACGTAGTCGCTGGTCAGGAAACCGAGCTGATCCACGTAGAAGCGCTCGATGGCGATGGGATCCAGGGTCGCAAGCGTAAGGTGCTGCAGCGGTCCGCGAATACCCTCGCGAGATTGCTCCTGCTGACCCAGGCCGAAGATGATCAGGTTGCCGTCCGGGTCGCGGACGGCAAACGCTTCCGGTCCGAAGAGCGGGCTGGGTGAGGGAAGGATCTCGACCCCGCCCTGTTCCGCCCGGGCGCGGATTGCGGCCACTCCTTCCGCGTCCCGGCAGCCAAAGCCGGCATAGCCCAGCTTCTTGTTCTGGCCCTGGGTAAACAGCACGCGGCGCAGCGGCCCCTCACAAAGCCAGTCGCCGCCCTCGAGTTGCTGGGCCGTCATGTTCATCGCGTCGGCGTAGAAGGCCGCGAGCTGCGCCGGGTCGCTGCTCTGGAGTTGCATGTGATGCAGGTAAGCCCCTGCGGCGAGAGCAGTGGACATTCGCTGGTTTCCTCCGTTGCGTTGACGCGGTCATACCGCCGCTCTAAGGTCTTTGTCAACAATAATTCGCGTATATTGCGAATTTTGTTTACCTATCAACGCATAATATGTGCATTGTGCGAGTTGTAGAATGCTAGTAGACGCTCTTTTGCCAGTGCGTTAAGGTCAGGGGTGGTGAGCAAAGATCGGCCAGACCTGCAAACTGAGTTCCTGGCCTGAGACGATTGCTGCATGGATGTTCGAGTTGGCTGAAGCGCCACTGCGTGCTCGGTAAAAGGAAGGGTAGTAGGGATGGCAAGTCCAGACCGAACGATCAGTGTCTTGAAGCTGTTTACGCTGGAAAGATCGGAGTGGACCGTCGAGGACGCGGCCGTCGCGCTACACGTATCGACCAGCAGTGCCTATCGATATTTCTCTACTTTGACAGATGCGGGGCTGTTAACCACGGTTGCAAGCGGGCATTACATACTCGGCCCAGCCATTATCCAATACGATCGCCAAATCCAGCTTACCGATCCGTTGCTGCAAGTGGCGAAGCCCATCATGGCTGACCTTATGCGTTATGCCCCATCCAACAGCACCGTCCTGCTGTGTCGTATCTTCCGTGAGACGGTCCTGTGCGTGCATCAAGCCATAGAGGCGGATCGGCAGACGCACGTGAGTTACGAGCGGGGCCGGCCCATGCCGCTTTTCAGGGGAGCAACATCCAAGATCATCCTGGCCCACCTCCCGTTACGCGACCTGCGTCGCCTGTATGACGCCCACCGCGCACCGATCAAGGAAGCGGCCCTGGGCGACCATTGGGAGGTATTCCGCAAAACTCTGGCGAAGCTGCGCAAGGCTGGACATGCAGTGACCTACGCCGAGGTCGATCCGGGACGCATCGGCATCGCCGCACCGATCCTGGACAGCCACAGCCGAGTTCTCGGCAGCATCAGCTATGTCGTCTCCACATCCGAGGAACGTGCGGTCGCACGACTGGTCTCCCTTGCCACGACTGGAGCGCGGGAGATTGAACAAAGCATGCAGGCCGGTCCGGGCACCTCCAAATTGGGAGCCAGAGAGGCTGCCTAACCACTCTTTGATGCTGAACTTCGAGCGGTTCGGTCGGAGCTGGACAGCAACTCGGGCGCAGAAAACCCACGTATGATGCGAGTTGCTGACGCCCTTCCGAAAGCTTGCCTTTTGCGTGGTACCAACGTGCATAAACCCGTGCATTTATCTCTGGCCGGCAAACCCTGACCATTCAGGTGCTGAAACGCATTTTCGGTTCCGCTGCTACCGGAACTCCCAGCTCGGCCTTGGGCGGTCCACTGTCTATCGTGAGGTCAGCCGTGCCGGCGCCCAGCGCAGCGCATAGTCACGGCTCCAGGCGATCCAGTCTTGCCAGCCATGCACAGCTTCAAGCGTCAGCTACGGCGACGCAAGGTTCTGTCTTTGAGGGATGTTCCTGTCGCCAGGACATTCTTGCTGCCGGCAACCAATTAACATATTTTGACAAAAAAAGACATTGACAGAACAGGCTGCTGCCCGATTTTGCACGCAATGCCCGTGAACGTGAAAAACAGGAACGTGTCGCCCACCCCGGGGATCGAGGCGTTTATCACCGACCGCGTCACTTCGGGCCGCTTCCGCAGCGCGAGCGAGGTGGTGCGCGTTGCCCTCCGGCTGCTGGAAGAAGATGAGCGGCGGCGGGAGATGCTCGGCCAGCAAAGCGGGCCCCATAACCAGTCCATCCACACGCCCATCAGTTCGAAGGAATAGCGCGTGCAGGTTGTCGCCATCGGTGCCTCAGCTGGGGGCATAGAGGCGTTCCGGCTGTTCTTCGGGGCCATGCCCGCTGACAGCAGCATGGGCTTCGTCGTCGTGCTGCACATGTCCGCCGACCACAAAAGCGCGCTGCCCGAGATCATCGCGCGCTGGACCGCGATGCCCGTGCGGGGGGCGGCGGACGGGGACCGGGTGGAGCCGGACCAGGTTTACGTGATCCCGCCGGGTCACGTCGGCACGCTGCGACAGGGGCAGTTGCGCTTGCGGCCGCTGGCGCCCGGTGTCCCGCGCGAGGCGACGCCGATTGACGAGTTCTTCGACAGCCTGGCCGCGGACCTGGGCGAGGACGCCGTCGGCATCGTGCTGTCTGGCACCGGGCACGACGGGGCGCTCGGCCTGAAGGCGATCCGCGCGCGCGGCGGCCTGACGATGGCCCAGGGGACGGACGGCACGGCGCCGCAGTACCCCGGAATGCCGCACAGCGCCATCGCCACCGGGGCGGTGGACCTGATCGTGCCCGTGCAGGACATGCCCGGCCTGATCGTGGGCATCCATGCCCGGCACGAGGCCGCCGTCCCGGCCCCTCCATCAGCGCTGCAAACGGACACGGTGCGGCTGAGCATCTGCGAGGTTCTGTTCGCACGCGTCGGCCACGATTTCAGCGGCTACAAGGACGCGACGTTCCTCCGCCGGGTGCAACGCCGGATGCAGGTGCTGGGGCTAGCCGACATGAACGCCTACGTGGCGAAGCTGGAGCAGGACCGCGAGGAGGCGGTGCTGCTGTTCCGCGACCTGCTGATCGGTGTCACCACCTTCTTCCGCGACGCCAGCGCGTTCGATGCGGTGAAGCAGGTCGTCGTGCCCCGGCTGTTCGAGGGCAAAGGCGTCAAGGACAACGTGCGTGTCTGGGTGCCGGGCTGCGCCACCGGGGAGGAGGCGTACTCGCTCGCGATCCTGTTGCGCGAGCACATGGACGGGCTGGACGATGCGCCCAAGGTGCAGGTGTTCGCCACCGACATCGACGAGCCGGCCATCGGCACCGCCCGGGCCGGGCGCTACCCCGCCACCCTGCTGGACGGCCTGTCGCCGGAACGGCGGGACCGCTTCTTCACCCGGCACGAGGGCAGCTACGTCGTCGCCAAGGAGGTGCGCGACCTCTGCACCTTCTCGGCGCACAGCCTGGTGCGGGACCCGCCGTTCAGCCGCATGAACCTAGTGTCCTGCCGCAACCTGCTGATCTACATGGACGTGGAGCTGCAGGCGACCGTCATCCCCGCCTTCCACTACTCGCTGCTGCCCGGCGGCGTGCTGCTGCTCGGCAGCGCGGAAACCGTCGCGCGGCACGACGGGCTGTTCGCGCCGCTGGAGAAGGAGCACCGCATCTTCCTGCGGCGGGACGGCCCCAGCCCCCCGCTCAAGACGCCGGCACGACCCATGCAGAATGGCCGCCTGACGCCTGACAAGGCCCAACCCGATGCGCCGAATGGCCGGACCGACTGGGCGCGCACCCTTGGCCTGGCCAACAGCCGCGTGCTGGAACGCTTCGCCGCCCCGTTCGTGGTGGTGACGGAGGACGGCACCGTCATGCACTACTCCAGCCATGTCGGCGGCGTGCTGCAACCCGCGCTGGGTCCGCCCAGCCGCAGCGTGTTCGACATGGCCCGGCGCGGCCTGCGCCATCCCCTGCGCGCCGCCTTGCGGGGTGCAGCCGAGACCGGCCGCACAGTGGAGCATCCCGTCCCCAGTGACATCGATGGCACCGGGGCGGTGACGCTGGTGGTGGAGCCACTGCCGGGGCAGGAGCCGGACCGGCCCTACTTGATCGTGTTCAGGGAGACAGGCCCGGCCAGGCAGGGGCAAGCCCATGCCGGCAGCAGCGCCGGATTGGACAGCATGGCCGCGGAGGCGGACCGGGAGCTTCGTGGCGTGCGGGAGCAGTTGCAGTCGCTCGCCGAGGAGCACGAGACCGCCCTGGAGGAGCTTCGCAGCTCCAACGAGGAGTTGCACTCCGTCAACGAGGAGCTGCAGTCCAGCAACGAGGAGCTGGAGACCTCCAAGGAGGAGATACAGTCGGTCAACGAGGAGCTGCACACCGTCAACGCCCAGCTCTCCACCAAGGTGGACGAGCTGGACCGGGCCAACAGCGACCTGCGGAACCTGTTCGAGAGCACACGCGTCGCCACGGTGTTCCTGGACCCGCACATGGTCATACGCGCCTTCACGCCGGAGGTCGCGAGCATCTACAACCTGATCCCCAGCGACCGCGGCCGCCCGCTGACCGACATCGTGGGCCGCCTGGACTACGACGGGCTGCGGGACGACGTGGCCGAGGTGCTGCGCACGCTGGAGCCGATGGAGCACCGGGTGTCCCGCCGGGACGGGACGGCGCACTACCTGCTCCGCATCCTGCCCTACCGGACGCCGGACAGCGCCGTGGACGGTTCCCTGGTGACGTTCGTGGACGTGACCCGGATCGTGCAGGCGGAGCAGCACCAGCGGCTGCTGGTGGACGAGCTGAACCACCGGGTCAAGAACATGCTGACGGTGGTGATCTCCTTGGCGACGCAGACGCTGCGGCGGTCCGGCACCCTGGAGGAGTTCTCCGGCGTGTTCATGGGCCGGGTCCACGCGCTGACGGCGGCCTACACGCTGCTGAGTCGGGAAAACTGGTCCGGCGTGCAGTTGCGGGAGATCGTGGCCGAGGAGCTGCGGCCGTTCATGGCGGCCGACCGCGCCAACATACGCATCGAGGGTCCGCCCGTGCCGCTGGACCCGCGCGGGGCGCTGGCACTGGGCATGGCGGTCCACGAGCTGGCGACGAACGCGGCCAAGTATGGCGCGTTGTCGGTGCCCGAGGGAGACGTTGCCGTGACATGGACGGTGGAGCAGCGCGGCGATGACGAGCACCTGGCACTGGACTGGACCGAGCAGAACGGCCCGCCCGTCATGGCGCCGGCCAGGCGGGGGTTCGGCACCACGCTGATTGAGCGCGGCCTCGCGCATGACCTGTCCGGGGAGGCCAAGATAGAGTTCCTGCCTGGTGGCGTGCGGGCCAGCGTCAGGGCCGCCCTGCGGAACGGGGTTGACAAGCACGCCGCAGCCGTGCCTGCGGCCGCGGGATGACACACCCGGAGCTTGCCGGCAAGCGCGTGCTGATTGTGGAGGACGAGCTGCTGGTGGCGATGCTGGTGGAGGACATGCTGGCCGATGCCGGCTGCGTCGTCGTCGGACCGTTCGCCCGCCTGCCGGTGGCGATGGCAGCCGCCCGGGTGGAGGCCGTTGACGTGGCGCTGCTGGACGTGAACGTGGCGGGCGAGATGGTGTTTCCGGTCGCACACATGCTGGAAGGGCGCGGCATCCCGTTCCTGTTCGTGACCGGCTACGGGCAGGCCGCCCTGCCGCTTGACCGCCCGCACTGGAGAGCCTGCGCCAAGCCGTTCCAGCCGCAGCATCTCACCGAGTGCCTGGCGCGAACGATGAAGGCAGGCTGAGGCGGTGTAGGCCGCGGCTGGTGCCACCCAAGTTTCAACCCGGGGGATGCCGATCTCCTGGGCTGTTCACCCGTTGCGTTGACTGCATAACGCCCGACGACACACCCTAACCGGCCCACTGGCAGCATCCGTGCGAACTTTTGCGGTTAGGGCCTGAGCGCTGCCGTGTTGGCCGGCGACGGGCATCAACCCACGGCAACTATGGGCTCTTCGTAATCTGCTGGCGTGTATGACGCTTCCAGGGTGCGAAACATGCCCCCAAGGATAACAGGTGGGGATGTGCCAGCGCGAAGTGACAGTCGCCTGTCGCTCAAGGATGCAGCAAGCCACTAGGCAGAAGACCGCACTGGATGATGTCCACCGGCTTGGACCACCTTGTGCCAGGTTCAACAAAGGGTTTCTCAACCTGCGAGCGATCGTTGGAACACGATCGTCGGAGGCAGCCAGCATCGGATGACGGCGGACCTGTATGAAAGGGAACCTGCTTCCGGGCCGACGTTTATGGGCGTGGGCGCCTGGATGCCCAATGCAAGCATGGAGCGGGACAGATGATAGAAGCATCGCAGATCACAGAGCACATGGAAATTGTAGGATCGGACGGCCAGCACGTCGGCACAGTGGACAAGCTATGCGTCAAGCTGACCAAGAAAGACCCGACCGCCCAGGGCCAGCACCACGTCATCAACCTCGACCTGGTTGCCTCTGTCGACGGCGGCAAGCTGATGCTTTCCGTGCCGGCTGCCCAGGCCATGGAGGAGCAGAAGGCGCTCCAGGGCTGACCGCGACGGCCGTCAGGGGACAGGAATGGCGTTCTGCCCATGACGGCCAGCCGCCCGGCCGGCAGGATCATCGACTTGGCTGCTGGTCGGCTTGCGAGAGGCGGCTGAAGCAGGCAGCCGGACAAGATAGCGGATATCTGCTTGCCCGTGCCAGGGTCAAGAAGCAGGAAGCTTCCTACTGCGTCTATGGCGTCTGGGCTGACCGGCGCTCCAAAACAGCTTCCTCCCACGTCATCACCCGCTTGACCAGGGTGCGGAGCGCGAAGATGGCCATGAACGTGGCGATCTGTTCCCAGCTGTGGAGATCGATCGTCTTGAGCAGGGAGGCCGCCGTCTTCAGGCTCAAGCCCCAAAGCGAACCCTGGATGACCAGCAGCCTTGTGGCCGCCAGGTTCTGCGACCGGGCCAGCTCGACGAGCCCCGCGACGCAGTGGCCGACGATCAGCAAGACGCCGGAGAACTCGATCGGCGCGATCAAGGCGTTCATCGGCGGCACGTCAGCCCGGCGCCGGCTCGACGCGGCGCGCTTCCGCCTTGTCGATCTCCGTTTGCAGGAAGTAGTTGAGCACGGTCCGCAGGACGACGATGGCGGCGAGCTGGCCGATCTCGTTCCAGGTGGGTGCCACGGCGGTGCGCAGGATGTCCGCGGCGAGCTCGAACTCCAGCGCCACCGCGAGCCAACGGCCCAGCCGCAGCCGCACCGCCTCCTTGGCGTCCTGGGGTCGCCCTGCGGCATGGCCAAAATGGTCTCGGCCCGGCACGAACAGCAGCAGCGAGCGCCACGTCGCTTCGATGGCGGCCAGGCCGATCAGCACGGCTGCCGCGCCCTCCACGCCGGACGTCAGCCAAATCGTCAGCTGCTTCAGGATGTCCATGTCAGGCCCACACCAAGGCGGCAGCCGGCTTGCGATTGCAGGTCGGCAATTCGTCCGCCCCGGCCAAGCAAGCCAGCCCCCTCCAGAAAACCACTGCCAATGCACCCGCAGTGATCGAAGGCCGGAAGGCATCCGGGCTGTTCGATGTGCAACATGCAGCGAGGTGCCTCCGCAACGGACTGGCCCACGGCCGAAACCGTTGCGGAAGCTCTTGTCGGCCTGGGCTAGTCCGCGGCGCCCGACACCGGCTGCTGCGGCGCCGGGCTGGTGCCGTGCACGCGCGGGTCGATCATGCCGAGCACCGGCGCATCGCCCAGAGCCGGCACGTCCTCGACAAAGGTGAACTCGCCCCGGCCATCCATGGACGGGCCGGACGCCCAGCGTCCCTCCCTGCTTTCCGTTCCGCGCGAGTGGTTCAGGAAGGTGTAGGCGGCGTCGTGCTTCTCCAGCTCCTGCGGGAAGTTGCCGGGGCACAGCGTGTCCTCAAGCCCGTCCAGCTTGAGCTGCTCGATGGCGGCCAGCCACTGGTTCTGGTGCATGGTGTCGCGGGCGATGTTGAAGTGCAGCATGTCGCGCACGCCGCGGTCCTGGGTCATCTCGTACAGGCGGCAGGCCTGCATGCGGCCCTGGCTCTCGGCCGCGACGTTGTAGCGGAAGTCGGCCAGCATGTTGCCGCTGGCCACGACGTAGCGCGCGGTGAACGGGAAGCCGTTGCTGTCGTTGGGCGTGGCGCCCAGGCCCGAGACGATGAAGTGCTGCGGGTCCATGCCGGTCAGGATGGCGTCCTCGATCCGGCTGCCGCCCAGGATGGCGCCGACGGCCGGGTTGCTGGCCGCGTGCTCCTGCGCCTCGACCGGCGAGGTTTCCAGCAGGCGGGCGACCATGGTGGCCAGCATCTCGACGTGGCCGATCTCCTCCGTGCCGATGTCGAGCAGCATGTCCTTGTACTTAGCCGGCCCGCGGCAGTTCCAGCCCTGGAACAGGTAGGCGGTCATGACGCTCATCTCGCCCCACTGGCCGCCGATCAGCTCTTGCAGCTTGCGGGCGTAGATCGGGTCCGGCCGGTCCGGCTTGCAGAAGTAGGCTGTCTCTTTCTGGTGGTGGAACACGGGTCGCATCCTTTCTAGAACACAGGGAGGACGGCCAACGAGGCTTCCCCTGCGGCGTTGCCGCCGGGGCGTTCACATACTGGGTAGGAGTATTTGGATCGGCATGGAATACGAGTTCCGCGACGGGCGGCTTCACCTGCACCGCAGCCCGGAACAGAAGGCACCGATCCTGCAGCGCCTGCGCCGCATCGAGGGCCAGGTGCGGGGGCTGCAGCAGATGGTCGAGGAGGACCGCTACTGCCTGGACGAGGTGCAGCAGGTGAATGCGGCCACAGCTGCGATGCGCGAAGTCGCCCTGCTCATCATGCAGGACCACCTGGAAGCGGCGGTGCAGTTCGCGGTCTCGTCGGGCGATGGCGAGGCCGCGGTGAAGGAGATGGTTGCCGTGCTCCGCGCCGCGCTGCGTCAGTAGAAAGGTTCTGGCTGGCCGAGCGGCAGGCGCTGTCCATCGTCCTGGACAGGGACACCGCTGCGTGGAAAGCGCGATGAAGCGGGAGAAGCGTCGGCAACTGCGCACGCCGTGCCAAGCCAACGAGGGAAAGGCATGCCGAGCACAACAACGGCAAGCAAGGCGCAAAGGTGTTGGCCAGCAAGCGGCAGAAGGGCACTGAACGCCAGGGCCGGTCCTGCTCGCAGGACCGGCCAGGATGGCAATCGTGAAAAGGCGACCGGCCGCGGTCCTGACGCTTCAACGGCCGGTCCCATCGGCTCAGGCGGCCTTGCGCAGGGTCGGGTTACGCTCGCCCTCGGCAATGTCGCGTTCGGTTGCCTTGGCGTCTGAAGCGACCGTCATCAGCCCGTAGACGACCTTTGCGATCACGTCGAGGATGGCGATGGCCAGGACGCTCGCGGTGTAGCCGATGTAGTTGAGCCCGTCAGGCGCCACTGCCAGGATGATCGGGTAGATCAGCCAAAGCACCGACAGGATGCTGGCGTTGCGGCGGTAGGTCGAGCGGATGTCGTCCCGCTCCAGCGCGTTGGCCTGCATCTGCGAGACCCAGATGACGTAGTAGACGCCCAGGAACGCCGCGCAGGAGACGATGAACCAGGTCCACTTGATTCAGGCGACCTCCGATGCGCCGAAGAAGAACGCGGTCAGGATCATCACGTCGGCCAACACGGCCCCGGCGATCGCGCCAGTGCGCTTCTGCCCGGCGTGCATCGCCGTCATGGCCAGCGTGATCAGCAGCAAAGGCGTGGTGAAGGTCCAGTCGATGTAGCGGGCATAGTAGAAGATGCGCCCGGCGCCGGTCCCGGCGGCAGCGGCGTCCGCGCCCAGGATGACCGCGCCCTGGCCGGTGGCCATCGCGAAGTAGGAGCAGGCGGCAATCAGCGGCACGATGCCGTGCAGCACGGTATGCAGTTCCTCTGCGGGCGTGCGGCGCTTGCCCGTCACGAGGATCAGAAGGCCGCCACCGGTCATGATGAGCGTGGTCAGCCAAAGAAGCGTGTGGGAGTCCATGAAAGCCCTTTGCATGCAGGAAAGCCAGCAAAGGGTGAGGCGGACCGATCAGTTCACCGCACATAAACGTATGTGAATGAGAAAAGCGTGAGGGCTTTTCGGGGCAAGCACACAAGTGGGCCGATTGGCCAGGTTCGTGCGAGATCTGCGGCCAGGGCCAATCATTGCCGTGTCGGATGACGACAGGTTCAATTCACGACAACCAGTTGGTTGTCGTGAGCCAACGCCCACCGCCGGCCTGTGGCCTTCAGAGGTAAGTGGCGGGACTTCTTCGGGCGTTATGTGGCGCCGATCACCAGCGTGCTGCGCGCCGCCTCGACCACGTCATCGGTGATGACGCTCAGGCCGTTGATCTTGAGGATGCGTCCGATCTGCACGAACAGACGGTGTAGTAGCCGGAAGTTGCCGCCGGTGATGCGCGCGATGGAAGCGATGGCTTGGACGTCGGTGAAATCGGCGTCGTCGAGCGCCAGGCCGAGCCGGCGCCAGTGGCGGGTCAGCACAAAGGTCAACTCGTCGCCCTGCAAGGGCCGGTAGTGGTGGGCGAAGCCGACCCGGCTGTAGAGCTGGGGGTAGCGGGACAGGCGCTTCTCCATGCCGGGCATCCCGATCAGGATCAGGCCCATGCCGGTGCGGTCGAAAATGTCGCGGAGCAATTCGAGCGCGGACGTTTGCAGGCGCTCGGCTTCGTCAACGATGACCATCTCAACCAGCCGATCCCGGTCCTTGCGCCGGAGTTCGACGCCATCGCGCCGGAGTTGCTCCTCGATGCACCGGCCGACGACGACGAGGCTGTTCGCCATGGTGTCCCGGATGTCGCGCAAGGTGCCGAGCACGGCGGGGGTGTGGAAGACCGTACGCGAGCGGGCCAGCAGTTCCTGCGTGGCCGCCTCGTCGTCCGAGGACAGGCCGTAGTTCTCGATCACCGCCTCGGCCTCGTCCCAGTGGGCATAGCGGCGTGCCGAAAGCGTCTTGCCCACGCCGGCGGGTCCGTAGCACAGACCGATGTAGCGGTGCTGGCGCACGGCCTTGGCGAACTCGACGAAGCGTCGGTGCTCCTTGGTGGCGATGAACGTGCCTTCCCGCGCACCTGTCGCAACGGGCGTCATGATCCATCCTCCTCGTAGATGCGCAGCCTGGTCCGGGCCGGCCGCTCCGCCTTCTCGGCACGCGGAGGATCGGCGTGAACTGGCAGGTAGTCCGCCACCCGCGCGACCCGCTCGTTGATGCCGGCGCGGAGCGCCCGGCGGTGGGCGCGCCGGGCTGCCTCGATGTCCTTGAGCGTGATCGCCGCGCCGGCATGCTCCTCGCTCACGGCCCGGCACAGGAAGCGGTCGCGGTGGAACACCCGGATCTCGGACAGGTCGCGCGGGTCGTAGCGGATCGTGACCGGCTCGCGGACGTAGCCGGCCAGGGTGGGACTGGTATAGCGCAGGCCCTGGAAGCGGATGCCGTCGCGTTGGACCATGCGCGGCTGTGCGTGCATGACCAGCAGCAGGTCCAGGTCTTCCAAGCTCTCGGGCAGGCGCGGCAGGAAACCCCTGCCCCGCCAGGCGTCGAGCGGCGCGCAGCCGGTCTCGCCGTGGGGACGGAGGTGGTAGGTGCCGGCGATAAAGGCACCGACGGCCCGGTCCAGCTCCGCCAAGGACAGACGTGGCGAGGCCGCCCCCTTGCCAGCGGCGAGATGCCCGGGCAGTTCGGGCAGCAGCTCGGTGTTGATGGTGCCGAACAGGCGCTCGACCTTGCCCCGGCCCTGCGGCCGGCCCACGGCGGAATACACCACCTGGATGCGGAGCGCGGCGGCGACCAAGTCGAGGTGCTGGCTGGTGAAGTCCGAGCCGTGGTCAACGTAGAGCACGTCCGGGATACCGCAGACGGGCCAAGCCGGTTCGGCCTTGCGCCAGATCGCGTAACGCAGGGCAAGAGAGGTGTTCAGCGCCGAGGGTGCGCCGAGGAACACCATGTACCCGGCGACGGCGCGGGAGTAGTCGTCCACGACCGTGGTCAGCCAAGGCCGGGCCGGCTTGCCACCCTCGTCGAGGATGAGCAAGTCGAGCAGGGTGTGGTCGGCCTGCCAGAGCGCGTTGGGGGCGTCCGCGCGGTGGCGGTGCACCAGTTCGTAGCGGTCCCGGTAGGCGACTGGCCCCTCCTGTGCCAGCGTCACCATCCCCGGGTCGAGGGCGGCGACGATCGCGTGGACGGCGCCGTAGGACGGAAGGCGCCAGCCCTGGGCCTTGGCGACCGCACCGACCCGGCGGTGGATGGCGGCGGCGGACAACCGAGGCGGCTTCAGCGCCATGCCCTCGACCAGCGCGACGAGGTCGGCCGGCATTCGGCGCGTGCCGGCGTCGCGGCGGGCGGAACGCGCCAGGCCGGCCAAGCCGCCCCGGTGGTAGCGCGCCAGCCAACGCTCCGCCGTCCGGACCGGGAGGCCGGCGTGGCCGGCGGCGCGCACGAGGGGCACGCCCTCCTCCAAGTGAGGGCGGAGCACGGCGAAGCGTGCCATCGCCTGCTCGCGCCGTCGCTGGTCCAGGGCCGTGAGGGATGCAGCCGCCCTGTCCTGCGCCATGCCGACCCTCCCTGCCGCGCCCCATCTAGATGTCCGCAAGGGGATCGGCCAGCGGACGGTTCGGGCCGCGCCAGCCAAGCCTTATAGAACCAAGCGGAACGGCGTCTCACATAGTTGGTACGATGACCCTATCAGTGAGGGGGCCATAAGCGTTACACTTTTCGCCATGACGACAACCCTGATCGGCTACGCCCGCTGCTCCACCGACAAGCAGGACCTCGCCGCCCAAAAGGCTGCCCTCGAACAGCTCGGCGTTGCCGCCAGCCGCATCTACACCGACCACGGGCTGACTGGCACCAACCGGTCACGGCCCGGCCTCGACCAGGCGCTTGCCGCCGTCCGCACCGGCGACACGCTCGTCGTGCCCAAGCTCGACCGCCTGGCGCGCTCGGTCCCGGACGCCCGGTTCATCGCCGACGCACTTGTTGCCCGCGGCGTCAGGCTCGCCCTCGGGGCAAGCGTCTATGATCCCGTCGATCCCATGGGAAAAATGTTCTTCAACATCCTGGCCACCTTCGCCGAGTTCGAGGCCGACCTGATCCGTCTGCGCACCCGCGAGGGCATGGCGGTCGCGCGTGCCAGGGGCAAGCTCAAGGGCAAGCAGCCGAAGTTAACCGACCGGCAGCAGAAGGAACTGCGCCGGATGCACGACACCGGCGAGTACTCCATCAGCGAACTGGCCGAACTGTTCTCGGTGTCGCGGCCGACCGTGTACCGGGTGCTAGCGCGGCAACGGTTCGCCACACCGCGTTGAAGAAAATCGGACCTCAGCCGAACGTCTGCGGAACGCCGACGACGCTGGTCCGGACGGGCGTGACCCCATATAGCTGCCTCGACCCCGACGGACGCACTCGCGTCACGGCTCTCATTTGACCCGAAATGGCCCCTGGTGACAAAAGTTTTGGTTCAGGGCCCAGAAGGTCGATTTGTTAGTTCCACCTCAGTTAAACCTCGAGTACCGAGCCAGGGTATCCCCATCCAGCGTTTGCATCCGAGCGATATAAGTGTTCCTGTTCTGCTCCCACTCCCGGCAAACCACCTCGAAACGCGGGTGGGCGTGACGGTAGGCACACCACTTTGGGGCATGACGATCTACACGGTTTACCTCCCTTTGCACCCGACCGCGGCAGGACTCTACGTATTCCGCCAAGTAGTAGGTCTTGCTGTTCCCACGGCGCGTGATGGTCTTGCTGATCGCATTCCTGTCCATGAACTCGTCGGCGGTCACACAGTCGCTGCTCTTTACTTCGGCTCCTATCCAATAAGTGATCGTCCAACTCGGATTCATCATTGTCGAACTCAGGACAGGCGGAATGGAGAGATCATCAAGATCCCGCTCAAACTGCTCGTTAAGCTCCGTTGTCTGAGTAAAACCCGAGTTACCAAAGAAAATCCACCCGCTGAACCAAAGCGCTATGAAGCCTAAAACAAACAGGACTTTTGATCTTCTCATCGTAATACCCTCACACCGCCCTTATTCAGGGTGGCTGACAAGTTCACCAACCAAGCAGTAGCTCAGCACCGAGTAGTGCTCCCGGAATGGATCACCACTGGATCGGGATCCCATACAGGCTGTGCGACACTTGCAAACCTTCATTGCGCGTCTTACCGATATAGAAATTTGCTCCAGCGCATAAGATACACAGAAGCCCAGAGAGCCTCCAACTTAAGTAATCACCGATCGGTGCAGATAACATTATTGGTGTTAAAATAAACAGCGGTGGTATATAAAAGCACCTCCTCTCCAAAATACCAAGAAAACTCTCCTCTTCACAGCAGTGGCCCTGCAGCCAGCTTTACACATTTCTTTATTTTACCGCAACAAATTTTGTTCTCATAGGCCCTATGAGCAAGACTGGTGCCAAAGTGGGTGAGCTGTGTGCCGAGTTGTGCATCGGCTCAGCGTACGCTTTACGGCCCGTGGACCCGACGGAGAAAACTCTTCGGCCAACTCCGGTCGAAGGTTCCAGAGAGGGCACATTCACCGCCGACGCCCAGGCCGTCGCGTCCATCGCGCGCATCACCGGCGGCAACTTCCGCCTGCTGCACCGGCTGTTCGTGCAGATCGGGCGCATTTTGAGGATCAACGACCTGTCCGTGATCACGGACCGCGTGGTCGAGGCGGCCCGCAGCACGCTGGTGATCGGCGCCACGTAGCTCTGGAGAAGCGCCGCCGTTTATCGGTGAAGGTCACAGAACAGGGGCTTGCAGACCGTCAGGCAGGGGGGAGTCCAATTGGGACAGGGTGGGCAGCCGCCGCAGCGCGCCGCGCCCTACTGCCGGGTGTCCACGGCGGACCAGTCCTGCGCGCGGCAGGAGCGCGACCTCGCCGCCTTTGCCGAGCGGGCCGGCTACGAGGTGGTCGGCACCTACAAGGAAACTGCATCCGGGGTGAAGCTGGACCGGGCCGAACGGCGCAAGGTGCTGGCTCTGGCGCAGCGGCGCGAGATCGACGCGGTGCTGGTGACGGAGCTGTCGCGCTGGGGGCGCAGCACGACCGACCTGCTGGCCACGCTCAAGGAGCTGGAAGCCCGGCGCGTGTCGCTGGTGGCGCTGAACGGCATGGCGTTCGACCTCACGACGCCGCACGGGCGCATGATGGCGACGCTGCTGGCCGGCATCGCCGAGTTCGAGCGCGAACTGACGCAGGAGCGCATCCGCTCCGGCATCGCCGCGGCCAAGGCCCGCGGCAAGAAGCTGGGCCGTCAGCCCGGGCAGCGGCCGAAATCGGACCGCCTCGCACCCAAGGTGCTGGCCCTCGTCGCCCAGGGCCGCAGCTACCGCCTGGTCGGGCGCGAGGTGGGGCTGAGCAAGAACACAGTGGCTGGCATCGTCCAGCGCGACCGACAAGAGTCGTTATGAAGCAGAACGAGCATGGACGCATTCTAGGAATTGCAGCGAAACGATACCTTGTTCCGTTAGGTGGCCGACGTAAAGGGCAGTCACGGGTATGGAACATCGACCATGGTTACTGGTTGGTCCACATTGAGTTTCAGCCAAGTGCTTGGTCCAAAGAGGCGGTTTTCACAATTCACGGGCCAGGCGTCCTGCGACCAGGAGTAT
>CAXSHI010000065.1:0-21598 GCA_964236755.1 uncultured Acetobacteraceae bacterium | reverse complement strand
CTCGCCCCAGGCAGCCCTCCCGCGGAGCGGGTTCGTGCTTGGGCGCAATGCAGCCAGGCGGGCTGGCTGGCGAATGTCTGCTTCCCGGCGCAGCATCTGCCACCGTGACCGGCGGGGTAGGGTCGGATGCAGTCAGCCCACAGAACCATTTGTGTTAGAGCGGCCGCCTCACTCCACACCCATCACCAATCCCTCGATGTCGTGCTTCTGCGTCACCGGCACCAGCGTCTCCACCACGCGGCAGATGAGGTGCTTCCGGACCGATGCCGGCAGCGCGACGTGATACTCCTGCGTCACCATCATGTCGTGCAGCGCCGCATGCCCGGCGCCCGGCGCATCCACGCCCAGCACCAGCACCGGCCGCGAGATCGGCGACGGGTGCGCCGTGCCGCGATGCACGGTGAGCGCCGAGCGGCAGGAGATGTCGCCCATCTTAGGGTATTTCCTCACCCCGCGCGCCGCAAACCGCGGCCACTCGCCCTTGTCGGGGAACATCCCGTGCTTCCAGTTCGGCCCCTCCTCCCATTGGGTGCCGGGCGCGACCTCGAACGGCCCCATGTCGGGCGTGACATCGACGCCGGTAAGATTGAAGGCCAGCGAGGTGATGCGCCGTCCCTCGTAGGTGTCCGGCGGCGAGGGGAAGTCCCGGTGCCAGGGCTGGTTGCGGGCGCCCTGGAACGGGGTGTCGAAGCCGACCTCGACAATCTCGTACTGCGGCCCGAGCACGGCCTCGCACATCCCGGCGACCCAGGGATGGGTCACGAGATCGACGAAGCCCTGCAGGTCCTGCGGATGGATCTCAACATACCAGCGCCGCGGGCCGCGGCCGACCGCGCCGCCGGGGCGCTGGATGGCGGCCCAGAAGGCGGTCATCATGTCCTCTCGCATCCGCTCGACCCAGTCGCGCGGGAACGCGCCCTTGAGGCCGGTGACGCCGTCGCGCATCAGCGTCGCGACCGCGCCTTCCACGTCGGCCGTCGCCTCGACGGTCCGGCTTGCTGCTTCAGGCATCGGCTTCTCCCTTTTCTTTGCCAGGCAGGGTATCCGCTATGCCGGTCTTCGTCACGCTTGGCGACGCACCACCTGCCGCCCGACCGCGGCCCCCACCATCGCCAGCGCCGGCCCGCCCGTCGCCCAGCCCGGCGCCTGCGCCACCAGCTCGTCCAGCGTGCCGCGCAAGACCCGCTGCTCCGCCCGCCCACCGCGCTCGATCAGCGCCGCCGGGGTCGCGGGGTCGAGGCCGGCCGCCAGCAGCCCGTCGCGCAGCGCCGGCAGGCTGTCGAGGCCCATGTACACCGCGAGCGTCCCGCCCCGCGCCAGCACGGCGAAGTCGAGGTCCAGCGCGCCCCGCACCAAGTGCCCGGTCGCCAGAGTCAGCGTGCGCGCCGCGTCCCGGTGGGTGAGCGGAATTGCGGCGCCGGCGGCGCAGGCCAGCGCCGCGGTCACGCCGGGCACGATCTCGAACGCGACGCCGGCCGCGGCCAGCGCCTCGGCTTCCTCGCCCCCGCGGCCGAACACCAGGGGGTCCCCGCCCTTCAGCCGCACCACTTTCCGCCCCGCCTGGCCCAGGCGGACCAGCAGCGCGTTAATCTCCTCCTGCGGCATCGAGTGCGCGGCGCGGGACTTGCCGACCTCGATCCGGTCGGCGTCGCGGCGCGCCATGTCGAGCACCTCGGTCGTCACCAGCCGGTCATGCACGATCACGTCGGCCTCGCCCAGCAGGCGCTGCGCCCGGATCGTCAGCAGGTCCGCGGCGCCGGGACCGGCGCCCACCAGATAGACGATGCCGGCTGGGTCCGCGCCGCCCTCGATCTCCCGCCGCAGCTCCCGGTCGGCAGCGTCGTCCTCCCCCGCCAGCACCAGGTCTGCCACCCGGCCGCCCAGCGCCCGCTCCAGCACCCGGCGGCGCTGCGCCACATCCGGCAGGCGGCGGCGGATGTCCTCCTTGTAGCGGTCGGCGAGTGCTGCCAGGCGGCCGAACGCCGGCGGCACCATCGCCTCGATCCGCGCCCGCAGCAGGCGGGCCAGCACCGGGGCGGCGCCGCCCGAGGACACGGCGATGCTGATCGGCGCGCGGTCGATGACGCTCGGCGTGATGTAGCTGCACAAGGCAGGGCGGTCCACGATGTTGACCGGGATGCCGCGCGCCTGCGCCGCCGCCGACAGCGCCTCCAGATCCGCGTCCGGCGCGTCGGCGCCGATGGCGAGCGCGCAATCGTCCAAGAGATGGGCGTCCAGCAGCGCCGGGTCGAACCGCGGCGCCGTCGCCACCGCGGCATCGGCCCGGCACAGCGCCTCGGCCTTGCGCGTCGCGGCCTCCCCCTCCCCCACGACGAGGACGCGGCGGCCGGTGAGCGACAGGAAGATCGGGAAATACTGCATGCCCTCAAGGTCGAGGCTTCCCGGCGCGGCGGCAAGGTGTTCAAAGCGGCGCGTGAAGCTTGTCGAGGTCACCAACGTCGATTTCTCGCTGCGGCACTTCCTCTTGCCGTTGATGCGGGCGGCGCAGGCGCGCGGGCATGAGGTGCTGGGCGTCTGCGCGGACGGGCCGCTCTTGGCGGACGTGGAGGCGGCCGGGCTGCGCACGGCGCCGCTGCCGATGGCGCGCAGCTTGTCGCCGCGGGCGCAGTGGCGGGCGCTGTGGGCCATGGTGGCGCTGTTCCGGGCGGAGCGGCCGGACATGGTGCACGCCCACATGCCGATCAGCGGCGTGCTGGCCCGGCTCGCCGCGCGCATCGCCGGCGTGCCGCGGGTCGCCTACACCTGCCACGGCTTCCTGTTCAACCAGCCGGGGCCGTGGTGGCGCCGGGCGCTGGGCCTGGCGATGGAGTGGTTCGGCGGGCGGCTCACCGACATCACCCTTACCGTCTCGACGGAGGAGGCCGCCGATGCCCGGCGCCTATGGGTCGCGCGCCATGCGGTGCCGGTCGGCAACGGGCGCGACCCCGCGCGCTTCCGCCCCGACCCCGCCGCCCGCGCCCGGGTGCGCCGGGCGCTGGGCGTGCCGGAGGCGCAGGTCGTCGTCGTGATCGTCTCCCGCCTCGTGCGGCACAAGGGCTACCCGGAGCTGCTCCTCGCCATGCGCGACGTGCCGGACGCCGAGCTGTGGGTGGTGGGCGACCGCCTGCCTTCCGACCATGGCGCGGACCTGGAGCCGCTGTTCGCCGCAAGCGGCCTCGGCCCCCGCCTGCGCCGGCTCGGCTACCGAGCGGACGTGGCCGACGTGCTGGCGGCCTCCGACATCTTCACCCTGCCCAGCCACTTCGAGGGCCTGCCGATGTCGGTGATCGAGGCCATGCTGACCGGCCTCCCCGTCGTCGCCACCGCCATACGCGGCCCGCGCGAGCAGGTGGCGCACGGGGACACCGGCCTTCTGGTCCCGCCCGCGACGGTGGCGCCGCTGGCCGCCGCCCTCGCGCGCCTCGTGACGGACCCGGCGCTCCGGGCGCACATGGGCGCGGCCGGGCGGGCGCGGGCCGTGGCCCTCTACGACGAGGCCACCGTCCTGGCGCGCACGCTGGACCTGCTGGGCCTGTAGCGGTATGGGGCGGCATGGCCCCCCTCCCCGTCCGGCGCGCGCTGATCTCCGTTTCCGACAAGGCCGGGCTGGTGCCGCTGGCGAGCGCGCTCGCGGCGCACGGGGCCGAGATCCTGTCCACCGGCGGCTCCGCCCGTGCGCTGCGGGAGGCGGGCGTCGCGGTGACGGAGGTGGCCGACCACACCGGCTTTCCCGAGATCCTGGACGGCCGGGTGAAGACGCTGGTGCCGCAGATCCATGGCGGCATCCTGGGCCGCCGCGACCGGCCGGAGCACGTAGCGCAGATGCAGCGGCACGGCATCGCGCCCATCGACCTCGTGTGCGTCAACCTCTACCCGTTCGAGGCGACGGTGGCCGCCGGTGCCGCTCCGGCCGAGTGCATCGAGACCATCGACATCGGCGGACCCGCCCTGATCCGCGCCGCCGCCAAGAACCATGACCATGTCGCCGTCCTGACCGATCCGGCGCAATACGACGCGCTCCTCGCCGAGCTCGCGGCGCACGGCGGCACCACCCAAGCCCTGCGCCTTCGCCTGGCCGGCGAGGCCTACGCCCGCACCGCCGCCTACGACGCCGCCATCGCCGCCTGGTTCGCCCGCGACGTGCCGTTTCCGCCCCGCCTCACCCTGTCCGGCACGCTGCGCCAGACGCTGCGCTACGGCGAGAACCCGCACCAGCAGGCGGCCTTCTACGTCCACGGCGCGCGGCCCGGCGTCGCCAGCGCCACCCAGGTGCAGGGCAAGGCGCTGTCCTACAACAATCTGGGCGACACCGACGCCGCGTTCGAGTGCGTCGCCGAGTTCGACGACCCCGCCCTCGTCATCGTGAAGCACGCCAACCCTTGCGGCGTCGCCGTCGCGGGGACGCCTGCCGAGGCCTGGAACCTGGCGCTGCGCTGCGATCCCGTCTCGGCCTTCGGCGGCATCGTGGCGCTGAACCGCCGGCTCGACGCCGCGACGGCCGAGCGCATCGCCGCGATCTTCACCGAGGCCATCATAGCCCCGGACGCCGACGACGACGCCCGCGCCGTGCTGGCCCGCAAGAAGACCCTGCGCTTGCTGCTGACCGGCGGCCTGCCCGACCCGGCGGCGCCTGGGATGGCGGTCCGCAGCGTCGCCGGCGGGTTCCTGGCGCAGTCGCGCGACGCCGGGCGGGTTGATCCGTCGGCGCTCCGCGTCGTGACCCGGCGCGCGCCCACGCCGGCGGAGCTGGCCGACCTCCTGTTCGCCTTTCGCGTCTGCAAGCACGTGAAGTCGAATGCCATCGTCTATGCCAAGGGGCTTGCCACGGTCGGCATCGGCGCCGGGCAGATGAGCCGGGTGGACAGCGCGCGCATCGCTGCCTGGAAGGGCGCCGAGGCCGCCCGCGCCGCCGGGCTGGGCGAGCCGCTGACGCAGGGCAGCGTCGTCGCGTCCGATGCGTTCTTCCCGTTTGCGGACGGGCTGGAGGCCGCCGTCGCCGCCGGCGCCACCGCGGTGATCCAGCCTGGCGGCTCGATGCGGGACCCCGAGGTGATCGCGGCGGCGGACGCGGCGGGGGTCGCGATGGTGCTGACGGGCATGCGCCACTTCCGGCACTGAGCGGCGCCGCACCCGCCGGCCCCTGGCACCCCCTCCCTAGCTGCCGGTCGGCAAGGGCGCCAGCCTGATCAGGGCCGACTGCGTCGCCGCGTCGTTGGTGAACACGAAGGCGTTGGATGCGAAGCTGCCGGCGACGTGGATGACGTCCGTGCCCGCGGCGCCGGTGGACTGGTCCTGCGTGAAAATCGAGAGGTCGCCGGCATTGCTCGCCGATTGCTGGAAAAACGCGCCGGTCACCGTGCTGTGCTCAAGCCGCAGTTCCGAGGCCGGTCCACCCGGCGAGGACGTGATGAGGCCAGCCACCGTGCCCATGAAGCGCATCGGCTGGTCCAGTTGCAGCGTGCCCCCGTCCAGCTGCACGGTTTGCGCGGCCGAGACGGCGCCGTCGAGTTCGATTGTGACGCCGGACGAGTCGGGAGCGGGCACGCTGCGGATGGTGCCGGTGCCCGCGAGGTCGGCATGGATCGCGAACTGGGCCGTGCCCGACAGCGACAGGGTGCCCGTGTTCACGACGGTCGAACCCGGCGCGCCGTTGACCACGAGCGAGGCGGCCCGGCCGAGGCTGCCGCCGTTCACGGTGAGCGTGGCGTCGCCGTTCAGGGTCGCAACCAGGGAGTACGGCGCGGACCCGCCCCATGACAGCGGGCTTTCAATGGTGACCGACCCCGTGACGTCGAGGGCGCCGTAGCCGGGAAAGCGCGGATTGTTCTGGAAATAGGACAGCACGATCCTGCCGACGGAGCCATCCCGCACGGCCAGGGTGGCCGGAGAGGAGGGTTGGGCGCCGTTGAGGTAAACGGTGGCGCCGGACAGTCGGCTGCCCTGCGCCATGAAGGTGCCTTGCCTGAAGACCAGGTTGTCGCCAGGGTTGACCTCGGGCTGCGGGGACGAGCCGTCCCAAATGAACAAGGACCCCGTGTCGGTCAGGCTGAAACTCTGCGGGCCGCCCGCGTAAAGCGCCAGGCTGGCAACGCTCGCGGTTCCGCCGTTGTAAGTGGCGGCATCCAGGTACAGGTTGCGGTCAGTGTCCGGTGTGCCGCCGTAAGCGTCGTTGAGGAAGTTGACCGTGACGGTGTGCGGGCCGGCCGCCCAGTTGCCGAGCACGTTGATCGTGTCGGCCCGACCGCTGCTGTGCGCCGCCGTGGTTGTCAGGGTGTCGCCGACCTGCTGGCCGTCCACGCTGACGGTGAACTGCGCGTCGCCCGCATAGGCGTCCTCGCTTACCTTCAATGTCAGCGTGTCGGAGCCGGAGCCGACCGTGATGGAACCGGCCGGTATAGGCGTGGTGTCGGTCACGCCGAAACCGACCGGCCCGCTCACCTTAAGTTCCTGCTCCACTTCGGGTAGGGGCGAGCCGTCGTAGTTGACGTAGTCTAGATACAGGTTGCGGTCGGTGTCGGGCGTGCCGCCCCAGGCGTCGTTGAGGAAGTTGACGGTGACGGCGTGATTGCCGACCGTCCAGTCTCCGAGCACGTTGAAGAAGTCGACTGGGCCGTTGCCGTGCGCCGCCGTGGTCGTCAAGGTGCCGCCGACTTGCTGCCCGTCCACGCTGACCGTGAATTGCGCATCACCCTGATAAGGATCTTCGGAAACGCCGAGTTGCAGCTTGTCGGAGCCGGAACCGATTGAAACAGTGCTCATGAGGCCTCCCCATTTCTGTGCCGTCGCCTATGGCGGCGCTGACCGCGCAATCGACGGCCGCCCGCAGCGAGCATGCTTCTTTCGCACGCGACGTTTTATGCCCCTTGTGACGAAGGTCACACGTTGCAATGACAATAGTTTGCTCTGGACAACGCTCCGCTTTCGCATGTCCGCCTTGTACTCTACAGCGATTTACGGCATTTCTATGCCATGACCCACGCCCCCCTTGGCTGGCAGGACCGCATCGACAACTACGTCCGGCAGACCGGCTTTCCCCGCAGCCTGTTCGTGGGCGAGGATGGCCGGGTGGTCGGGACCTGGATCATGGGCAACGACTACCGGGTGAAATCCAGCTACTACGGCGGCTATCCTGCCGGCTACCTGCGGCGGGTGCGCGCCTTGTTCCCGGACAAGCGGAGCATCCTGCACCTGTTCAGCGGCAAGGTCGATCTCGCCGTCTGCCCCGGCGACACCGTCGATGCCAACCCGGCGCTGAACCCCACCTACCTGGATGACGCGCAAAGTCTCGCCGCCGTGCCGCTCCACCGCTATGACCTGGTCCTGGCCGACCCGCCATACAGCGTCGAGGACTGCGAGCATTACGGCACGAGCATGGTGAAGCGGAACCGGGTCATGCGGGCGCTGGCGGGATTGCCGCAAGGCGCGCATGTGGTCTGGCTCGATCAGGTGCTGCCGATGTACCGGAAGGACACGTTCCGCGTCGAGGCGGTGATCGGCATGGTCAAGAGCACGAACCACCGCTTCCGGGTGATCACGGTCTTCAAGCGATGACCGCCTCCGGCCCATCCCGTCCGCCTTCCGCTGCCGCCCGCATCGCCGCCCACACGGCCGCGACGTCCGCGCGCTCCGTCGGCTCGGCGCCGACCGAGACACGCACCATCCAGCGGCCGTCGATCGTCGCCGGGGTCAGGTAGGCAGCACCTGACCGGTTGACCCGCTCGGCCCAGGCGCGCGTGTGCGCGTCGAGGCCGTCGCCGGACAGCCCCGGCGGCTTGTGCCGCACGCAGATCGTCTGCAGCGGCACCGGGGCCACCACGGTCCAGCCCGGCGTCGCGGCCACCTCGCCGGCAAGCCAGGCCGCGTTGGCGAGGTCGCGGCGCAGCCGGGCGGCCAAGCCCTCGACGCCCTGCTCGCGGATCAGGAACCAGAGCTTCAGCGCGCGGAAGCGCCGGCCGAGCGGGATGCCCCAGTCGCGCAGGTTGCGCACCCGGTCATCGACGCCGCTTTGCAGGAAGCTCGGGTTGGTGGACATCACCCGCACCAGGTGCCCGGGGTCGCGCACGTAATACAACGAGCAGTCGAACGGCGCGCCCAGCCATTTGTGGGCGTTGACGACGATGCTGTCGGCGCCCTCGATGCCGTCCCACAAGCGCCGCATCTCCGGCAGGATCATGGCGCTGCCGGCCATGGCGGCATCGACGTGCAGCCAGGCGCCGTGGCGCGCCGCGACATCGGCGATGCCGGCCACCGGGTCGATGGCCGTGGTCGCCGTGGTGCCGGTGGTCGCCACGACCGCCGCCGGCAGCAGCCCGGCCCGGCGGTCCGCCGCGATCATCGCCTCCAACGCATCGGGCCGCATCGCGTGGGCGGCGTCGCAAGGCACCAGCCGCACGGTGTCGCGGCCCCATCCCGCCAGCAGCGCCGCCTTGTCCACGGAGCTGTGGCTCTGGGCCGAGACATAGACGCTGAGCGGCGACGGCTCCGCCTGCAGGCCGCCGCGGGCGAGCGCGAAGCCGGTCGCCCGCTCCCGCGCGCAGATCAGAGCGACCAGCGTGCTGGTGGAGGCCGTGTCCTGGATGACGCCGCTCCACCCAGCGCCGAGGCCGAGCATCTGCCGCATCCAGTCGGTCACAACCTCTTCCAGCTCGGTAAGCGCCGGGCTGGACTGCCAGGACAGGCCGAGCACGCCGAGACCGGTGCTGGCGAGGTCGCCGAGCACGCCGGACAGCAGCGCGTTGGCCGGGAAGTAGCCGAAGAAGCGGGGATGCTGCCAATGCGAGAGGCCCGGCATCACCAGACGCTGGAGATCCTCGATCACCTGCCCGAACGGCTCGCCATGGCGCGGCGGCTCGGCGGGCAGCAGCGCGCGGAGGGCGCCGGGCTCACTCGGTGCCATGACCGGCCGCGCCGCAAGCGTCGCGCGGTAGTCGGCGATCAGGTCGATCAGGCGGTGCCCATGGGCACGGAACTCGTCAGGGGTCATGCAATCTTCGGCCGTGCGAGACGCCAGGCGCGTCCGGTGGCGGCATGCCTCCTTGGAGGCATGCCGCCATGGAACTGCTACAGGCCGCGGCCCGTGCGAACCACGGTCGCCTCGTTGCGGGCGGCCCCGGTGCCGCCGCCGAACCACGCCGCGACCGCGCCGAGCGCCAGCGCGATGAAGCCGAAGATGCCGGCGCTGGCCAGGCCCTTGCGCGTCGCTTCAGCCGCCTGCTGCGCCTTCTGCTTCACCGTGTCCGCCGTCTGCCGCGCCTGCTGCTCGGTCTGCTGCAGCCGGGTGCGGGCCTCGTCAGGGCTGATGTTCGCCGTCTTAGCCAGGCCGTCCACCGCGCGGTCCCGCGCCGCCGCCGCTCCGGCCTGGTCACCGCTCACGCTGGCCCGGACGTAGGTCATGATGTCGTCCTGCGCGTTCTGCGCAGCGTCCGGGTTGGTCAGGCGCTTGACCTGGGCCTGCAGCGCGTCGCCGTTCGTGCTCTGCGCGACGCCCGACACGGCCGTGGCCGCGCCCCGCCCGGCGGCACCCACCGTGCTGCCCAGCGCGCTGAACGTGCCACCGATGATCCCGCCGACCGCCGAGGTCAGCAGGTAGAAGATGACCAGCGTCGCCGCGCACCACGACACGAAGCCGTGCCAACGCGCCGTGTTGCTGTCCGACGTGCCGCACAGCCGCCCGGCCACGACCCCGCCGGCGAACGACGCGATGATGCCCGACAGCGTCCACCAGATGCCTGCGGTAAGCGAGAAGCCGGAGGCGGACGGGTTGTCCCCGGTGTTCGCGGCGTCCAGCGACGACGCGCCGATGCCGATGCCGAGGATGTTCAGCAGAAGCTGCACCACCATCGCCGCGGCGACGCCGGCCAGGATCGCGCCCCAGGAGACGCGGTTGCGCAGGAACGTGCGCTGGTCATCCGGCACGACGGCATCCACCGTCGAGCCGGACGCCGGGTAGGTGGGGATCAAGGCCATGACCCGCCCTCCGTCAGCGGTGCATGAGGCGGGCGAGCACGTAGCCGACGCCGACCGCCCCGAGCAGGGCCACCATTGGACGCTCCTTCAGCAGGCTGTCGAGCTGCTCGCCCATCGTGTCGGCGCCCTCGCGCACCGCGTCCTTGGCGGAGCCATAGGCGTTCTGCAGCTGCCCGCTGGCCTGGTCCACCTTGCCCTCGGCCTGCAGCTTGTTGTCGCCCAGCAGGCCGCCGGCCGCGTCCTTTACCTTGCCGCCGATATCGGTGGTGCTGCCCTTGATGCGGTCCTCGTCCATCGCTGCGTTCCTTTCCCATGCCACGAACCGGGAGTCCGGTCCGATGTAATACCCTCTAACCGCGAACGGCGCGGACGGTTGCATGAAAGAGCTGAGAGAGTTCGCACCATGGGACTTGAAGCGGCCACCGACCCATTTTGTCGAGAGTGTTGCACAAATCGCACGATGTGGGCATCTGCTCACGCAAGGGCGCCGGCTTTGTGCGGCCGGCAGAACAGAAGCGACGGGGGAAGCCATGGACGATGCGGCGGCAGCGCGCCGGGCAAGGCGGAACACGATCGGCGACGCCGTCGGCCGCGCGGCCGAGCGTTTCCGGGATCGCATCGCGCTGCGCTTCGGCGACCGGGCCTGGAGCTACGCGGCGCTCGATGCGGAGGCGACGCGGCTCGCCGCGGCGCTCTGCGCGGCCGGGCTGGCCCGCGGCGACCGGGTCGTGACCTTCGGGCGCAACTCCGACCGCTATCTGCTGTGCTGGATCGCCTGCTGCAAGGCCGGGCTGATCCACGTCCCCGCCAATTATGCGCTGTCGCCGCCCGAACTGTCGTTCATCGTCCGGCAATCCGGCGCCCGCCTGCTGCTGCACGATGCTGGGCTGGCATCCACGGCGCAGGCGGCCGGTGCCCCGGCGGCCCAGCCGTTCGACGCGCTCACGCCCCCCGACGGCCCGCTTGCGGAGGTTGGCGAGGCGGTCGATGACGGCGACTTGGCGCAGATCCTCTACACGTCCGGCACCACGGGCGCCCCGAAGGGCGCGATGCTGACCCACCGCGCGCTGCTCACCCAATACACAAGCTGCATCCTCGCGCTCGATCACGCCGCGGCCGACCGTGTGCTGGCGGCGCTGCCGCTTTATCACACCGCGCAGATGCACGCCGCCGCCATGCCGCAGCTCATGGCCGGGGCGGAGATTTTCCTGATCGAAAGCCCGGCGCCGGCCCGCTGCCTGGAGCTGATCGAGCAGCACCGCCTGACCTCGTTCTTCGCGCCGCCCACCGTCTGGATCAGCCTGCTGCGCCACCCCGACTTCGCGACCCGCGACCTCCGCACGCTGCAGAAAGCGCACTACGGCGCCGCCATCATGCCGGTCCCGGTGCTGCGCGAGCTGCGGGAGCGCCTCCCGGGCATCTGCGCCTACAACGCCTACGGCCAGAGCGAGATGGCCCCCCTGGCGACGGTGCTGCGGCCGGAGGAGCACGACGCCCGACCAACTTCCGTGGGCCGCCCCGTCCTGCATGTGCAAACGCGCGTGGTCGATCTGGACATGCAGGACGTGCCGCCCGGCGAGCGCGGCGAGATCGTCCACCGCTCCCCGCAGCTCATGCTCGGCTACTGGGACAACTCAGCGGAAACCGCCCGGGCGTTCGAGGGCGGCTGGTTCCACTCCGGCGACGTCGGCACCTTCGACGCCGAGGGCTACCTGTATGTCGTGGATCGCACCAAGGACCTCATCAACACCGGCGGCGTCCTGGTCGCGAGCCGCGAGGTGGAGGAGGCGCTGTTCACCCATCCCGCCGTCGCCGAGGTCGCGGTGATCGCCGTGCCCGACCCGAAATGGATCGAGGCGGTCGCCGCCGTGGTCGTGCTGCGCGACGGCATGACCGCCACGGAAACCGAGCTGGTCGAGCACGCCCGGCGCCAGCTCGCCCCCTTCAAGCTGCCCAAGCGGGTGTTCTTCGCCGAGAGCTTGCCGAAGAACACGGCGGGCAAGCTGCTGAAGCGCGAACTCCGCCTCCGCTACGCCGGTACCGGCTCGGCGGTGATGGGGCTGGAGGACGCCTGAGCCTTCCTATCCCTGTCCGTCCCCCAGGTCCTCGTGCCAGGTGCGCCCGTCCCGCTCGATCAGCGCGATGGCCGCGGTCGGCCCCCAGCTTCCGGCGGCATACGGCCGCGGGCGGTCGGCCCGGCTGCCCCAGGCCTCCATGATCGGCAGCACCCATTGCCAGGCCGCCTCCACCTCGTCCCGCCGCATGAACAGGGTGGAGTTGCCCCGCACCGTGTCCATCAGCAGCCGCTCGTAGGCGTCCGGGAACCGGCTGCCGAACGTCTTCTCGTAGCTGATATCGAGGCCGGTGGGGCGGAGCTGCAGGCCGCCGGGGCCGGGTTCCTTGGTCATCATCTCCAGCCGCATCCCCTCCTCCGGCTGCAGGCGGATGATCAGCTTGTTGGCCGCCAGCGTGTGCTCCTTGGGGAAGATGGAGAACGGCAGGCTGCGGAACTGCACCACGATCTCCGACACCTTCTGCGGCAGCCGCTTGCCGGTGCGCAGGTAGAACGGCACCCCCGCCCAGCGCCGGCTGTTCAGCTCCGCCTTGATCGCGACGAAGGTCTCGATGGTGCTGTCGTTGTGGCCGAGGTCGGCGAGGTAGCCCGGCACCGGCTGCCCGTTCACCGCGCCCGCGATGTACTGCCCGCGCACCGTCAGCGCCGGCACCTCGTAGGCCTCAAGCGGGCGGAGGCTGCGCAGCACCTTGAGCTTCTCGTCCCGCACCGCGTCCGCCTGCAAGGACACCGGCTGCTCCATCGCCAGCAGGCACAGGAGCTGCAGCAAGTGGTTCTGCACCATGTCGCGCAGCGCGCCCGAGTGGTCGTAGTAGCCGCCGCGCCCCTCGACGCCCACCGTCTCCGCCACGGTGATCTGCACGTGGTCGATCACGTCGGCGTTCCACAGCCGCTCGAAGATCGTGTTGGCGAAGCGCAGCGCCAGCAGGTTCTGCACCGTCTCCTTGCCGAGGAAGTGGTCGATGCGGAAGGTGCGCGCCTCCGGGAAGCAGCGGCCGACCTCGTCGTTGATGGCGCGGGCGCTATCGAGGTCGCGGCCGATGGGCTTTTCCAGCACGACCCGCGCGTCGTTCTCGTTGAGGCCGTTGCGCGCCAGGGCGTCGCAGATCGGGCCGAACAGGTCGGGCGAGGTCGCGAGGTAGAACACCCGGACTCGGTCGGGCGCCAGCAGCGCCTCCAGCTCCGACCAGTCCTGCTGCTCCGCCGCCGCGTCCAGCCGGACGTAGTGCAGCATGTCGTGGAAGCCTGCCTCGGCGTCGCCCTTCAGGTCCTCCGCCTCGACATACTGCCGCAGCGCCTTCTTCGCCCGGCCGCGGTAGGACTCGATGGACAGGTCGGAGCGCGCGACGGCGATGATCCGCGAGTCCTCCGGGATCTGCCCGTCGAGGAAGCGGTGGTACAGCGCCGGCAGCAGCTTGCGCAGCGTCAGGTCGCCGGTGCCGCCGAAAATGACGAAATCGAACGTGGGGACGGGGATGATCTTCGACATCGGGCAACATGCCTGCTGTGTGGTGACGCCGTCGGGTTAGCACGCCCGCGGCGCCGTGGGTTCCAAAATCGCGGCGCGCGTTGACCGGGCGGCCCGCTCCCGGCCACGATGGCCGGCATGGGCATGCGGCATGCCCTTGGGAGCGGCCATGGCGCATTGGGTCAGGTTCGAGCAGGCAGGGACGGAAGGGTTCGGCATGCTCGACGAGGCTGCCGGCGGGATCGCGGTCCATGCGGGCGACCTGTTCGATCCGGCCCCAACCGGGCGGGAGGTCCGCCTCGACGATGTCCGGCTGCTGCCTCCCGTCGTGCCGGGCAAGTTCATCGGGCTGTGGAACAACTTCCACGAGCTTGCGGCCAAGCTCGGCGCGTCCGTCCCGACGGAGCCGCTGTACTTCCTCAAGGCGGCGACGAGCCTGCTGCCCTCCGGCGGGGTGATCCGCCCGCCCGCGGGCTACGCCGGCAAGATCGCCTACGAGGGCGAGCTTGGCATCGTCGTCGGGCGGCGCTGCCGGGGTGCGGGCGAGGCGGAGGCGGCGGAGGCGATCTTCGGTTACACCTGCGTCAACGACGTGACCGCGCTGGACATCCTCACGGCCGACCCGGCCTTCCCGCAATGGGCGCGTGCCAAGAGCTGCGACAGCTTCGGCCCCTGCGGCCCGGCCATCGCCACCGGCCTTGACCTGTCCGCGCTCCGCGTCCGCACCGTGCTGAACGGGCGGGTGCGGCAGGACTACCCGCTGGCCGACATGATCCTCCCGCCCGCCCGCATCGTCAGCCTGCTGTCGCGCGAGATGACGCTGGAGCTGGGCGACCTGATCGCCTGCGGCACCTCGGTGGGCGTATTGCCGATGCGCCCCGGCGCCGTGGTCGAGGTCGCGATCGACGGGATCGGCACGCTCCGCAACACGGTCGCAGGCAGCGGGGCGGCGTAGCGTCGGCTAAACGCCAGTCTCGACCGCCGCCAGCCCCACGCTCGCCGCCCGGGCCTGCGCGTAGCGCAGCGGGCGCAGCACGAGGAGGGCCAGCGCCACCACCAGGAAATTCACCAGCGCCGCCACCATGAACACCGCCTGCCAACTGCCGCTCGCCGTCTGGATCAGGTTGGCGAACGGCACCAGAAGGGCAGAGGCGCCCTTGGCGGTGTACAGGAGGCTCGCGTTCACCGTCGCGTATTTCGGCCCGAACGCATCCGTGCAGGTGGACGGGAACAGGCTGAAGATCTCGCCCCAGGTGAAAAAGATCAGCCCGGCGAACAGCACGAACAGCCACGGGTTCGCCCCGAACCATCCCAATAGCAGGTAGGACAGCCCGCCGATAGAAAAGGCGATCACCATCGTCGGCTCCCGCCCGATCTGGTCGGACACCCAGCCGAAGAACGGCCGCGCCGCCCCGTTCATCACGTTGTCCACCACCAACGCAACAGCCAGGGTGGACGCCCCCAGGAACAGCGTCGTGCTGGAGATGCCGAAGTCGGACGCGATCAGCGCGAGCTGCGCCGTCGCCATCAGGCCGCTCGCGGACACCATGACGAACATGGCGTACAGCAGCCAGAACACCGGGCTGCGCAGCATCTCGCGCGGGGTGAAGCTCACCAGCGACTGCGGCAGCTTGCGCGACGGCGACGGCGGCAGCGCCTCCCCGGGCGCGGGGGCGCGCAGCAGCCAGGAAACCGCCACCAAGATGGCCCCCTGGGCGATGCCGAACACCAGGAAGGTGTGCTGGTAGCCGCTGGCTGCGATCATCGCCTTGATCGGGATCACCGTCACCGCCGCGCCTGCGCCGAACCCGGCCGCCGTCAGCCCGACGGCGAGGCCGCGCCGATCCGGGAACCACTTCACCGCGTTGCCGACGCAGGTCGCGTAGATGAAGCCCGCGCCCACGCCCGACACCACCGCGCCCAGGTATAACATCGCCAGCGACCCGGCATAGGCGTTGACGACCCATGCCACGCCCACCAGCGCGCCGCCTAGCGCCACCGTCAGCTTCGGCCCGCGCCGCGGCCCCAGGGCATCGACCAGCCATCCGCCCGCAGGCGTCAGCCAGGTTTCCAGCGCGATGAAGATGCTGAACGCCCACTGGATCTCGGCGACCGACCAGCCCTGCGCCTGCCGGATCGGCTGCACGAACAGCGTCCAGCCATACTGCAGGTTGGCGATCAGCATCATGCACACGACGCCGAACGCCAACTGCCACCACCTGAGCGACGCGGCCGGCGGCCTTGCCTCACCCTGCATGCCATCTCCCTTGCCGTTCTAGCACTTTCGAGGAAAGTGCGGGATGTCGCGCCCTTTGAATAGGCCCGCAACGTACCAATCGGCCTGAACCAGGAGACCCAGTGGGCAATTTCCATCAACATCCAGGCTGACACGCGCTCAAATGTGCAAGCCGTCACGAAGAAGGCACGGACGCACCCGCCTCTTCGTTCGTCGTCGTGCCGCACATCGTCGGTCGCCGCCTCATGGCGACCTTGCGTTCTCGCTGTCGATGTGTTTTTTATTGATCGTCCAACAAAAAGTTGTTCGATGCTGCTCTACACCCATCCGCTCTCGGCCAACGCCCACAAGGTGAAACTGCTGCTTGGCTTCCTGGGGCTGCCTTACCAAGAGACCGACGTTGACATCCCTGGCGGCGAGCAGCGACGGTCGCCGTTTCTCGCCGTGTCGGCGCTGGGGCAGATCCCCGTGCTCAACGACGACGGCGTGCAGGTGCGCGATGCGCAGGCGATCCTGATCTACCTGGCGCGCAAGCACGGCGGCGGCTGGTGGCCCGACGATGCGCTCGGCCAGGGGCTTGTGGCGCAATGGCTCTCGTTCGCAGCACTCGAGTTGCAGAACGGCATCAACCTCGCACGGTTGTTTTATCGGCTGGGCGCGCCGTGCGACCTCCCCGCGGCGCAGGCGCAGGGGGTCAAGACCTTGCGCCTGCTCGACGACCGGCTGGCAGGCTGCGACTGGCTTGAGCTTGGCCGGCCCACGATCGCCGACCTCGCCTGTGCACCTTTCCCCGCGCGCGCCGGGGAGGCGAGCCTGCCGCTTGCCGATTACCCGCACGTCGCCGCCTGGATCGCCCGGATCGCGGCGATGCCGGGCTTCACGGCGATGGAGGGCTGGGGGGCATGACGCGGCCGGCAAAGGTCGCGCCCGCCGCGGTGGGCGACGCGCTGGTCGAGGCCTTCCGCCGCGACGGCTTCGCGGGCGCGTCGCTGCGCGACCTCGCCGCCGCGACCGGCCTTAAGTCGGCCAGCCTCTACCACCGTTTCCCCGCCGGCAAGGCGGATATGGCACTCGCGGCGCTCGCGCATGTGGGCGAGGCGTTCGCCGCCGCCGCGGTCGCGCCGCTCGGCGGCGACGCGCCTCCGGCCGAACGCCTTGCCGCCAGCGCTAGAGGGATCGCAGCCTTCTATGCCGGCGGGGCGCAGGCGTGCCTGCTTGCCGTGCTGGCGCTCTCGGACGCGCCCGGTCCGGTGCGCGCCGCCATCAAGGCGATGTTCGGGGCCTGGACCGACGCGCTCGCGGCCACGCTTGGGGAGGCCGGCGCATCTGACCCCGCTGCCGAGGCCGCCAACCGCGTCGCTGCGGTTCAGGGCGCGCTCGTGCTGGGGCGCGCCGGGCATGGCACGGGCGCGTTCGCGCGCGCGGTGGCCCAGATGGGAGCACGGCCGTGAGCGAGAACCCCTACCACGCGGTCGCCTTCACCCCCGCCGTGCGCGCGCTGCAGGAACGCCACGGCAGCCGCGACGCCTACGCGAGGCAGGGCGCACGCCTCGACGGCAACGACCAACTGCGCGCCGCCGAGATGGCCTTCATCGCCGAGCGCGACGGCTTCTACCTCGCCAGCGTTTCCGAGACGGGCTGGCCATACGTGCAGTTCCGCGGCGGCCCGCCCGGCTTCGCGCGCACGCCGGATCCGGCCACGGTTGCCTGGGCCGACTTCCGCGGCAACCAGCAGTTCCTGACCGCAGGCAACGTGCTCGGCGACGACCGGGTGTCGCTGTTCTTCATGGATTACCCCGGGCGGCGGCGGCTCAAGGTCTATGGCCACCTCGCCTTCACTGCCGCCGCCGACAAGCCCGGGCTTGCCGCAGCGCTTGCCGTGCCCGGCTACGCGGCGCGGATCGACCGGATCGCGACCGTGCGGGTCGTCGCGTGGGACCGCAACTGCCCGCAGCACATCCCGCAACGCTACACGAGAGCCGAGTGGGCGGCGATGGAGCCTCCCCTGGCTCGGTAGCTCTCCAGCGCCTTGCGTGGGGCTGATCCTCCCGCTTGCCGGGCCAGTCACTCCGCCCGGCACTCCGTCCGGTCCACCCGGCCTTGCCCGGACCCGGCAGCGGCATGCACGTCGAACGACAGCCGCAGGAGTTGGTGGTCGGCGGACACCACCGCCTCGGCCGTTGACGGGGCAGCGCCCAGCGCCGGGTTCCGCAGCGTCATGCGCCAGCGCGTCGGGGCGGCCTGGGGCGCCGCCGGCGCGACTTCCGCATCGAGGCGCGCGTCCCGCTTCCAGCCCGGCATGAACACCGCCACCGCGCCTCCTGCCGGCGGCAGCCAGCGGGACCAGTAGAACGCCAGGGCCAACGGCGTGCGGGTCCGCGGCGGCATGGCGGCCTGGGCGAGGTCGAGGTCCGGACGGCGCTCCGGCTGGGCCGCCGGGTAGTCCGGCAGCCAGGCCTCGCCGAAGCGGCCCGGGTCCCAATGGCCGGCGAAGGCCGGGTGCCGGCGGCGGAACTCCGGCAGCGAGCGCGACTGCACCCGGCTTGCCAGCAGCCCGTCGGGGCCGCGGGTGAACACGTCCCATTGCTGCCGGCTCACCCGGCCGTTGACGCTGTAGCGGTTGTTGACCGCGACCGACTGCAGCTCGCCCGCCCGCCAGGTGCTGATTTCCTCCGCCAGGTACTGAATGGTCCAGAACCACGAGACCCGGGCGTCGAGGCGCGCGGTCACGTCGAGGGTGGTGGTGCCGCGCGCCTCGGACGCCTCCGCCCGCACCGCAACCCGCCCGGAGTAGCTGGTCGTCCCGGCATAGCGGCACACCTCCGTCGCCTGCGCCGGGACGAGGGAGAGCGCCGCGAGCAGCCCGGCCGTGCCGGCGGCGAGGCCGGGGCGGCGCGCAATGAGGTGTGACACGACCATGGCGACCCGTTTCCGCGACTGCCGCGCCGGGTTAGCATGGCGGCGTGGACAACGCTTCAATGTTTCACGACGGCATGCGCGCCTGGCAGGACGAGTTCGACGGCCGCGTCAAAGGCCTGCCTGCGGGCGTTTTCCAACCGGGGTTTTGCGAAGCCTGGCATCGAGGGTGGTGGCCAGGAGGTCACCAGGCGGGAAATCCATGACGACCTCGTCATGTCAGGCCCATTGATCGTCCCTTGCCGTCGCGGGCACCCCAGACATCCTGATGCTTTCCCTTCCCGATGCCCTGCCGCGCCAGGCCGCAGCCCGCGCCGCGGACGCGCCCCGGACCCCGGCAGACAACCGCTCAGCCCACTCAGTCCAGCCAAATGCCGCAGCCCCCCTCGCCAACTCAGGACACGAACTCACGCGAAGTGGACATGCTTTGGGGCCGGCTGCATCGGGCCTCGTGGCGCTCAGCGCCACCGGAGGCCCGGCGGCGGAACAGCACTTCGTATTATACTTGGCCAACAACAATACAGCGAGCGCCATGGTCGCCAACGCCTTTACAAAGGCGATTGAGTATTTCCAGATACGCCGGCAAGCTCTAGGAATGTGGTCAAAGAGCAAGCCGATATCTATGCTGTCCGCCGCCTAGTTCCATGATGAAGCCGAAGCTTTCAGGCAGCTAGAGGCAATCTTACGGCCAAACGGCCCGGTGTGCCCGCATTGTGGCGGCATGGACCGGATTACGGCGGTTAAGGGCGGTCGCCACGGCTTGCGCCGCTGCGGTCCCTGCAAGCGTCATTTCACTGTCGCTGTGGGCACCGTGTTTGATTCTAGGTTCTGGGTGAGGAAACAGGACGCACAGGTTCCAAAGCCAAGCTGGCGGTAATCACGCGGCAGAAACCAGAGAGGGATATGCCGCCAGCGCCGGCATCGCCAAAGGAACGGAAACCCGCATGGCGGGATGCACAAGCCGCGCCACTGCAAGCAGCGAACCGCGACAGCGAGGGACGGAAGGGCGAACAGTACACCCCAGAACAAGCGCGCCGCGCAATCGTGTGCACGCGGGAAGATCTGACCATGGCGGTGTTCCACCTTTTGGCGCTAAACGTCCAAGTGGCGGTCCTGTGCCGCTTGGTGCTGGTTCTGGCGATTATGGCTGCCGTCGCTCTTGCGAAGCACCTGCCGTCAGGTTTTCTGTCCCAGGTTGGAGAGCGTGTTTGCCAGATGCATAATTGCCTTGGCCTTGGTGCATGAATGAGATGGTGAACGTGCAGAGGTCGCTGATTGCTGGTCCTGGGTGCCGCGCCGATGATTGAGACCTGATGAGATGCTCGGCGATGCGTGATCGGCATACACGCTGCCGACTCAGAATGTGACGCGAACGCCGCCGAAGCCGCCGATCGGCGCGGCTGGGCTGTAGGAGCGCGGGTTGGTCGCGTTCGGCGCCTGGGCCAAGGGGATCGCCGTGGTCGGCGAGAAGGTGCCATAGGTGTAGTACTTCGCATCGTTGACGTTCTCGACCAGCCCGAAAAGCTGGATGTTCGACGCGAGCTGATATTGCGTGTTGAGGTTCAGCGTCACGAAGCCCGGCAGGCGCGGCGTGAGGTTGGCCCGGTCGCCGAACAGGAACTGGCCGCTCTGGTAGATGCCCGCCGCCCCCACGGTCCACTTGTCGGTGACCTTGTAGTTCGCCCCGAACTTGAGCTGGTTGGCCGGGATGCCGGGGAGGCGGTTGCCGGGCCGGATGGCGAGGTTCCCGTTGGCGTCGGCCTGCGGGTTGCTGCCGGCGGACTCGGTGAAGCTGCCCTGGAAGGTGGCATCGGTGTAGCTGTAATTGACGTAGGCCAGCCAGCGCGGCGTCCTGACCTGCACGCCGGCGTCCACGCCCTGCCGCCGGGTCTGCCCGACATTCTGGAAGAACGCCCGGTTGAGAGCGACGCTGTTGACGAAGGCGATGTCGTCGTCGAGCGTGGTGCGGAACAGGCCCAGGTTGTAGGTGATCCGGACATCCTCCGTCGGCCGGACCGTGCCGCGCAGCCCGGCTTCCACGCTGTGCGCCACGACCTGCTTCAGGTTCGGGTCGCCGGTGAAGAAGTTGGCGAGGCTGCAGCTGTCGGCGGGTCCGGCGCAGGACAGCTCGGCGGGCGTGGGCGCGCGGTTGGCTTCGGAATAGCCGGCGTAGGCGGTGAGCCACGGGGCGAACTCATAGGCGGCGCCGGCGGCCGGGTTGAAGCGGTTGTAGGTGTGCTGCCCGGACAGGTTGCCGCCGCCCTGGTCGGACAGGTTGATCTGCGCCGCGTTGAAGCGGCCGGACACCGTGACCGCCAGCCGCTCCGTCAGGTTCATCGTGTCGGAGAAGAAGACGCCGTAATAGGCGTCGCTGGTGGCGAGCCGCACCGGCGTGTTGGTGCCGGGCTCGTCGATGGTGACGCCAGGGCCGATGAACACGCGGTCCAGCGGCGTCAGGCCGCCGAGGCGCGCGGTCGCGCCGAACTCCGTCTGCGCGCCGTCGAAGCTGACGCCGCCGACCAGGTGGTTCCTAAGGCCGAGCACGTCGCCGGTGTTCGTCGCCTGAAGCGACGCGCCATAGCTGTTGGTGTTGGTCGTCTGGTTGTCCAGCTCGGAATACTGTCCGCCGTTGAGGACGTCGGGGATCAGGCCGCCGCCGCGGGTCGTGCTGAAGCCGCCGTTGCCGTTGACGAGCAGCCCTGACCCGTCGTTGGCGGGCACGTCGTTGGGCGCGTTGCCGTTGACGACCCGCTGCAGCAGGTAGCGGTAGTAGGCGAGCGCCTGGACCGAGGTGGTGTCGGTCACGTCGTAGCTGCCCTGCAGGCTCGCCTGCAGGGTGCGGTTGGCGATCAGGTTCGGCGCGGTGAATGGCGCGGCCCGGTTGGCGGCCAGCAGCTCGACCGGCGACGTGCCGGGGCCGTTCAGCACCGAGTTCGCC